>CAYJBO010000025.1:12109-31818 GCA_964368295.1 uncultured Bacteroides sp. | reverse complement strand
CAACACCAATACCCAATATACCAGAGATGGACGTTATGTGGACGGTTGCAACTAATTTACTTGTAGACATAAATTTAAGTGGCGAAGATGTAAAAACTGCGGCCGATGAGGCGCAGAGCAGTGCGCTGGAATTGATTGCGGCGATGAAGTAGCGCTTGTGCGTTTAACAAGAGCAGTGCTACCTGTAGTTAGCAAAATAAAACAAAGGGGTAAGGCAGATGAAAAAAGGCAAAAACAATACTGTAATTTCATATCTGTGCAGTGCGCCATCACTGCTTTTAATAGCGCTTGTTGTAGTGTTTCCAATATGCTACACAATTTATATATCCCTTACAAATATGAATGTATACAACTGGTTTACCCCGCAATTAATAGGCTTTGAGAATTATTTGCGCGCGCTCTTTGTGTTTGATTCAGGCTTTTTTACAGCGCTTGTATTAACAATACTGTGGACCGTGCTAAATATGGTTTTTCAGCTTGTTATAACTTTTATTTTGGCGACACTGTTAAATATAGAGAGCTTTAAATTTCGCAAAGTTTATAAGACTCTGCTGATGTTTCCGTGGGCAATGCCGGGGTACGTGTCAATATTGTTGTGGAAAACAGGCATATTTAACTCTCAATTTGGGCTTTTAAACCAGTGGGCAAACAGCTTGGGGTTTGAGAATATACGCTGGCTAGGAAATGACGTTTTAGCGTTTATTTGCTGTATGATTGTAAACTTATGGCTCGCCTGCCCGTTTATGATAACAATTATGGACGGCGCATTGCAAAGCGTTGACAAAAGCTATTATGAGAGCGCCATGCTTGACGGCGCAAGCTGGCTAAAGCGCACAAGTGCACTTACAATTCCGGCAATAAAGCCTATAATTGCGCCAGCAGTTGTAATTACCGTTTTTACTACTTTTAAACAGTTTGACGTAATTTATTTGCTTACACAGCAGGCTGGTTTTAAAACCGGCGCAAACATACACACTGTTTTAACCTACGCGTACGAAAACGCATTTATAACAAATAACTACGGCTATTCGTCTGCAATATCTGTAATTATATTTGCAATGCTTATTATTTTTTCTTTTGCGGTGCGCAAAGGCACAAGTAAGCACAGGGGGGAAAAGCATGAAAACTAAAATTAAACCGCGAAAAATAATATTAAATATACTGTTAAACTTGCTTTTTGCCGCCTTGTGTCTAAGCGTTTTGCTGCCTATTTTATACGCTTTTTCGGTGTCTTTAAATGAGCAAAACAGCCTTTTAAGCTCGTCTTTTAGCTTTATACCGCAAAATTTTACGCTTAAAAACTATGTTGCTGTTTTTGCAGAAAAACCCGTTGGCGTGTGGTTAAAAAACAGCACTATCTTGGCGGTTATTACCATACTTTTATCGCTTGCCGTTGCCATTCCGGCGGCGTACGTGTTCTCGCGCAGAAAGTTTAAGGGGCGCAAGGCGATTTTAGGTGCGCTTTTGCTCTTGTACTCGTTTCCCTCGGTGCTGTCCATGTTTGCGGTGTACAGGCTGCTGTCGCCGCTGGGGCTTGTAAATACAAGGGCCGGTTTAATTTTAATATACGCGGGCACAATGGCGGTTTTTGGCCTTTGGAACATGAAAGGCTATTTTGACACCATACCGATAGAGCTCGAAGAGGCCGCAAATATAGACGGCGCCTCAACATTTCAAACGGTGGGCAAAATACTTTTGCCGCTCGCAAAGCCGTCAATAATAGTAACGGCCGTTATGATATTAATATTTGTGTGGAACGAATATATTTTTGCAATTACATTTTTAACGGGCGAGGAGATGTATACCCTCGCCGCAGGCCTGTATGCCCTGCAAGCCACCGAGACAAGCGGCAGCTGGCCTATTTTTGCCGCGGCATCGCTAATTATATCGTTGCCGATACTTGTAATTTTCTTTGCGGTGCAAAAATACATGAAGTCGGGCTTAACTGCCGGCGGCTTGAAAGGATAAGCTTATGATAAATAAATTAGCTGTAAAACATGTGCCGCTAAGCCAAGACGCGTTTGGGCTTGACGCAAACACTGTAATAATACGCATGCGCACGGCAAGAGATAATTTAGAGTGTTGCAACTTATTTTTTGGCGATAGGTCTTGCAGGCAGACGCCCGTAATATTTACAAAACAGCAAATGCAAAAAATAATTAGCGATGAATTTTTTGATTATTACGAGGCAAAACTTATTGGCGAGTACAAACGCCTTTGCTACTATTTTGAGCTTTGCGCTAAAGACGAGAGCAGCTACTACTACGGCGATTTATTTTCTAAGGAGCTTGTGGATGACCGCTCTGAGTATTATCAGCTGCCGTACAACCACAAAGCGGACGTTATAGACGTGCCCGAATGGGTAAAAAGCGCAGTTGTCTATAATATTTTTCCCGATAGTTTTGCGAGTGGCAAGCGGTTTATAAGCAATGAAAAAGCGCAAAAGCAGTATATAAACAAAGACATTAAAGGGACAACAAACGGCAAACTAGGAGGAACAATTAACGGTGTAACGCAAAATGTTGATTATTTTGTAGACCTTGGCGTAAACGCAATTTACTTAAACCCAATTTTTGTTGCGGGCGAGTATCACAAATATGATTTGATTGATTATTTTCATATCGACCCATGTTTTGGCAGTGATGAAGACTTTAAAAATTTAGTGCAAACTTGCCACAACAATAACATAAAAGTAATTATAGACGGTGTGTTTAACCACTGTGGCTGGGATTTTTTTGCCTTCGATGACGTTGTTAAAAACGGCAAGAATTCGAGATATTTCGACTGGTTTTACAATTTAACTGTGCCTGTTATACGCCCGAATAACCCCGAGGATTACCCCGGTTACGAGTGCTTTGGTTACGAGCGTATGATGCCGAAAATGAACACACAAAACCGAGAGGTCGTTGATTATTTTTGCGAGGTTTGCAGGCACTGGATAACAAAATACGACATAGACGGCTGGCGGCTGGACGTTGCGAGCGAGGTGAACACAGAGTTTTGGCGGGAGTTTAGGCGCACGGCACTAAAGGCGAAGGACGACATTGTACTTATAGGCGAAGTTTGGGAAAGTGCTAATTTTTGGGTGGACGGCACAATGTTTGATGGCGCAATGAACTATGATTTGAGAAAGCACTCACGTAGATTTTTTGCAGAGAAAAGCATAGATGCGCTTGAATTTGCAAACAGAGCGGCAAACATGTACTTAAGGTACCGCACAAACACACTTTATGCGCAGTTAAATTTGCTAGACAGCCACGACGTCAGCAGATTTTTATCCCTGTGCGATGGAGACAGAGAAAAACTGCTTGCCGCCGCTGTGTTTCAAATGACGTTTGTGGGCATGCCCTGCGTTTTTTATGGTGACGAACAAGGCTTAAGTGGCGTAACAGAAGAGGAATATCGACACCCGATGATATGGGACGGCGATGACTTGATTTTTAATGCGTATAAAGCAGCCATAAGCATGAGGAAAAATAGTGCTGCACTGCAAACTGGGGACTTTAAAATTATAAGTGCAAAAAAAGGCAGTAAGCTGTTTGTCTACTCAAGAACTTTAGGCGGCGAAACAATTATAGCTGCCATAAATATGGGCGACGATGTAAGCTTGACAAACGATTTTAAAAACTGCAAAATATTATTAGAACATAATTTAAAGGGCGAAATTATTTGCGAAAACGGCTATGTTATAGCAAAGCGAGATTAAAATTTGGCAAAAGGGGCGGTGCACATTGGCAGTTACTATTAAAGATGTGGCAAGAGAGGCAGGGACATCGGTTTCGACAGTGTCTAAAGTTATGAATAACGCCTATGATATATCTAAACCGACTGCGGACAAAGTAAACGCAATAATAAAAAGGCTGAATTATCACCCCAATGTGAGGGCGCAAAATTTTGCTAAAAAATCGAGCAAAAGCATATTGTTTTTAACAGAACTGCACACGGGCAGCGCCTTTGAAAATCCACACCTGTTTGACATAATTACGGGTGCGGAAAAGGGCCTTAGAGAAAAGGGCTTTAGCATGATATTAAAAAGCACAGACAAGAATAACGCCTGCGCCGTGTTGCAAAATGATTTTGCAGAGCAGACTGTAGACGGGGTTATTATCCACGCTAGCCTTGTTACAAGAGAGCTTGATAAGCTGATACAAAACTTAAAATTGCCGCACATAGTTATAGGCATGCCCGATAGCGGCAGTTTTATGAGCTGGATTGACACAAACAACGTGCTTGGCGGCGAGATTGCCGCAAACCACATGATAAGCAAAAAGCATAGGAATATAGCGTTTATTGGCGGCGAGGCACAGGATAAAACGTCTGAACACCGCCTTGAGGGCGTGCAAAAAGCCTTGAGCGGCGCAACACTTTCCATTGATAATATTTACATAAAAAGGGGAAACTCGACATACGAGAGCGGATTTGAGCTGACGAAAGAGCTCACTAGTGCGCAAGATGTGCCCGATGCCATTATTTGTGCTAACAACTACATTGCATTTGGCTGTGTTATGGCGCTGCAAGAAAAAAACATAAAAATACCACAGCAAGTGGCGGTTATTACGTTTGACGATTTCCCGTTTTCAAAAGTTGTTACGCCGAAACTAAGCGTTGTAAAAATTGACGTTTTCGGCATAGGCATGCAAGCGGCAAAAACGGTTATATCAAAGATAAAAAAGCCTGATTTGAGCGTGCAGATGTATACAACGCTGCCGTCTCTTATTGAGCGGGAATCCACGAGGTAGGCTGTAAAAAATTAACCGTGGCGTTGCTGTAAAGCGCTTACAGTGCAAGGCTTTATAAAGGTTTGCATTGCCGCCGCATACGCAGTGCTCTTTTTAAGGCCGTATAAATGTTGACTTTATTGCCCAAATATTGTAGAATTGTATAGATCCATCGGAGGGTGTTAGTAATAATTCACCGGATAAGATGACTTGCCCAAAAGGCTTGTTATCTTGTCCGTTTTTTGTGAAAAAATATAATGCATTCGCCTGATTTTAGCCATTTGCTATGAGTGAAAATTAAATTTAATTAAACATTATGTTTTAATTAGGAGTAAAAATGAACATTCAAATATCGGACAGTTTTAGCTATAAAAGCCTTATTAAATTTACAGTGCCATCTATTATAATGATGATAGTAACCTCAATTTACGGGGTGATAGATGGACTTTTTGTGTCGAATTTTGTGGGCGCAAATGCATTTTCATCGCTCAATTTAGTAATGCCGTTTGTAATGATTTTTAGCTCCTTTAGCTTTATGCTTGGCACAGGCGGCTGTGCGCTTGTGGCAAAGTTTTTAGGTGAAGAGAAAAAGGCAAAAGCAAACGAAGTTTTTACAATGATAATAGCTACGCTTATCATGGCTTCTCTGGTGTTTATGGCGTTTGGCATTGCTTTTATAAAGCCTATTTCTATTATGCTTGGTGCTACTACAGAGCTTTTGGCCGACTGTATTACATATGGCACTATTTTGCTAATTGCGCTGCCGGGCTTTATGTTGCAAACTACATTTCAAAATTTTGCGGTAGTGGCAGACAAGCCTAACATGGGGCTTAAGCTATCTATATTATCGGGCATTACAAATATAGTGCTTGATTTTGTCTTTATTGTTGTTTTTAATTGGGGCATTGCCGGCGCGGCACTTGCAACCGGCTTTAGCCAAGTGCTTGGCGGTGTAATACCACTTATTTACTTTATAAGCAAAAAAAATAACAGCAGATTAAAACTTGTCAAGTTTAAATGGGACTTTAAATCGCTTGTCTCAAGCTCGGTCAACGGCTCTTCGGAAATGATGACAAACATATCTATGTCGCTTATTAATATGCTGTATAACATTCAGCTTATGAGGCTTCTTGGGGCAAACGGCGTCTCGGCATATGGCATAATTATGTATATATCCTTTGTTTTTACGGGCGTGTTTATTGGGTATACCATAGGCGCTATGCCTATAATAAGCTTCCATTACGGGGCAGAAAACAAGGGCGAGTTACAATCGCTATTAAAGAAAAGCCTTGTCTTAATATTTAGCGCAGCGGCAGCCTTAACTATAATTGCAGAGCTGTTGTCGCCACAACTGGCGGCTATATTTGTGGGGTACGATGCACAGCTTTTAGAGCTGTCCACAAAGGCGCTCAGGCTATACTCGCTATCATATTTAATTAGCGGCATAAATATTTTTGCGTCTGCTTTCTTTACCGCTTTAAATAATGGCTTCGTCTCTGCGCTCATCTCTTTTTTAAGAACTTTTTTGTTCCAGGCAGTTATGATAATGGTTTTGCCGTATATTTTAGACATAGATGGAATTTGGCTCGCCGTATTATTTGCAGAGATTATGTGCCTGTTTGTAGCGGCCGTACTGTTTAAACTTAACCGAAAAAAATACGAGTATTACTAATTAAAACAGCGCAGATTAAAAAGCACAAGTTTAACCTTTGCCTGCCCATATAAAAACAAGCTGACACTTCGTAGGTGTCAGCTTGTTTTTATATGGTGTGTGTGCATAAAATATCACGCACATAGGTTTGTTATGGCTAAAGTTAAGCGGTGAAAGACTAGGGCATGTTGCAGCCTTGTCAAACACGCACAATGCCTAGTAAGCGCCCTTAGAGTAAGTTACTTCATAGCTATGAGTATAAATTTCAAACACAATGCCAAATGGATCTTCCACATAACACATTTTATATGGCTTTTCGCCTGGGTAGTATTCTTTAATTGGCATGCGCTGTTTTCCGCCATTAGCTACAATCTTTTTAATCATGCCTTCTATATCAGGGTCCTGCACAGAAAAATGGAAAAGACCTGTATTTTTAAACTCAAACGGTTGCCTTTCTTTGTCGTTATCTACAAACTCAAACAGCTCTATACCAATAGCGTTTGAAGTTACCATGTGGGCAATTTTAAAGTCTCCATGCCCTTTGCCAAATACCTCTTCGCACATTATTCCTATTGCAGAAGTGTTTTCTTCTTTGATAACGGATGGCTGCATTACAACGTACCAACCCATTACCTCGCTATAAAATTTAACTGCCTCTTCTAAGTTCGGCACAGACAAGCCTATATGTGAAAATGCTCTTGGATAATTCATTTTCGTTACCTCCTTATTGTTGTAGTATAAGTATATCCTAAACACAACAACTTAGACAATAACGTACTTTTTTGTACCTACATATCTTCAAGAGTTATTTTATTTTCATGGGCATATTCCTTTGAAAAATTGCAGAAACCCTCCACCAGTGGAATAAGCCCCTTATACTGTGTTGAGAGCGAATATACTACATTGAGTGGCTTCTCACAAACCACAGTTCTTATTAATATATTGCTTTGCTCAAGTTCTTTTAGCTGTGTTACAAGCATTTTATGGGTTATATCGGGTATGCCCTTTTGCAGTAGTGAAAAACGGTTATCGCCATTTAATATGTGCCATAAAATTCTCATTTTCCACTTTCCGCCTAATAAGTCCATTGATAACAGTAATGCACAGGTATATTGTTTTTTTATTTTCATAGTATAATCCTCATTGTGTATATAATCTGTGTGCCGCATAAATTCACCAAAATAGGCGGGTTTTGATTATGTCGGCTTGGCTATAGTTATCACTCCAAGTCTTGAATATTCATCTTGTCCAGTGCCGAGTGCTTTTTAATTTTTTCTCTGCAAGCAAAATAAATCACTAATAATATTGCTGTGGGGATATTGTATAAAGCAAAGATAACAACCATTTGAACAATCGTCGCCGCAACGGTGGAGTTTTCTGCTATGTTTTGCACTTCAACTGTTTCATGTATCACTGTTCCGTCTGGGGCTAATTGCTGCAAGCCCGCCTCGCCCGTTACAGTCGTAAAAGTTGAGCTGCCTAAAACAGCTATCAGAGAAAACATAAAACATATTAAAGGCAAAATTAAACCATACCATTTATTTTGCCTTTTGGATAAAAATATTTGCAGAAAAATGCCGCCTACAAGTATTACAAGAAAAATAGTTACCATTATCATAGCGCTAAACCCCTTTCGCTTTCTTATATTCGTTTATCAGTATTTTTGCTGTGTCAAAATCAAGCCTGTCATCAATAGCTAATTTTTTAATCAGCGAAATATAGGGCTCGTTTGTGTGGTCTTCGGCTATTTGTATTTTCTGTATCAGCTTATCGAGCCTAAGCCGTACAGTCGGGTAGGTGACTTTATACTGGTTTGCAATCTCTTTTAATGAACCCGATGCAAGTAAAAACTTTTTGATGAAAATGATATCTTCATCCTCAAGGCCCTCAATCCACTCGGGAATTATATCTATTGGCATAAAAGCACCTCCTTTAATATTATTAAGTTTAACATTTAATTTTGTTAAAGTCAATAGTAAATTATATCCAAATAAAATAGAGGAGTGCCACCGCTATATCACGGCCGTTGTTAATAATTTGTTTTATGGCGGTGCTGGGTAAATGCTGTATTAAATAAAAATTATATTGACAAGGGTGCTGTTCTTTTGCATTTAAGGCGCACTTGCTAAGCTAAAAAAATACAGCACTGCGTAAAATGTTGTGATTGTTATAATTATATGGTAATATGTAGTAAGTGGATTTTTGCTTTTGAACTTAAGCTTTAATTTGCAAAAAAGGCTAGCACAATTAATATTTGATACGCATTGAGCGCAAACAACTATATTAGTAAAGAAAGGGCCGCCGCATTTTACTTTTTGCTATTACATGTGGCGCATACGTAAAAGTTTATGAAACCTATTTTTGTATCTAGCACATTTAAAGACATGCAGGCAGAGCGTGATGCATTAATGCTCAAAGTAGTGCCCCAATTAGACGAGTTTGCAGCGGAATTTGGGCAAAATATCAAGCTTGTAGATCTGCGCTGGGGCGTAAATACTACAAACATGAAAGCCGAGGAGAGCAACAAAAAAGTATTAAAAGTTTGCCTTGACGAAATTGAAAAAGCGCATCCGTATATGATAATTTTGATGGGCGAGCGCTATGGCTGGGTGCCCGACGACAAGGACTTAATGCGCCGAGTTGCCAAAGAAAAAAAGCACGAGCTGGACGATTTATTTAAAAGTGTAACCGAGCTTGAGATAGAATACGGCGCCCTTGCAAAAAATGACATGCTTAAAAATTGCCTTTTTTACTTTAGGGAGCAGTTAAATATAAACGAAATACCGCAAGAATATAGAGATATATACATAGAAGAAAAAGAGGAACTAAAGCAAAAACTAGAAGCTTTAAAGCTGCGCATTGTGGCCACAGGCGCAAAGATAAAGAACTACAAAGCAGAGTGGTGCGACGAAAAAAGTGCGCTAACCATACCGCAAGCATTTTGCGATATGGTTATTGCCGATGTAAAAACCTTGTTTGTGGAAGAATTTAAAAAAGCAACAAACATGAGCATGCTGCAAAAAGAGCAGATGTACGCAGAGCTTTTTGTAGAACAAAAGGCGGCGCAATTTGCCGCACGCTTTGATTTGAAAAACAAGTACGAGCGCATAATTAACGACAGCGCTGTAAGCCTACTGCACTTAAAAGGTGCGCCGGGCAGCGGAAAAAGCACATTTATGTCAAAGCTTGCACAAGACTATAAGAGCAGCGCAAACGTGTTCTTTTTTGCGTGCGGAAACACAACGCACTCGCAAACAGCATTTGATTTTGTGCGTGGCGCCGTATATTTTATGGAAGAACTGCTAAAAAGCACCTCGCATTATGGCGCCGGCCAAAATAGCGAGGCGAGCTCGTTTGAAAAATGGGTGCAAACGCTAGAAGATTTGTGCGAGCACTACAGCGAAAAGCATAAAAAACCCGCGCTGTTTTTTGTAGATGCTCTAGACCAGCTGTCACAGGACGAAAAGGCGCAAGGTTTAAAATTTTTGCCGAAAAATATTCCGAATAACGTCAAATTTATAATTTCGTCGCTAAGCGATTATGAGATAAACAGTGTGTTTTATTTAAGCGACAAATGTGCGCAAGAGCAAATTTTGCCGCTTAAGCATGAGGAGCGTGCCCTTGTTGTACAGGGGATATTAGAGGTTAGCCGCAAAGAGCTTGACGAGGAGATTATAAGCACACTTATTGCCGCAGAGGGTGCAACAAACCCTTTGTACATAAGCATGATGATACAGCGCCTTGTGATGCTTGACAGTGAGGATTTTGGCGTAATAAAGCAGTTTGGCAACGACATGGTGGCAATAAATAAGTACTTAATAGAGGTTATTGACACAACACCATTTACTGTGGAAGAGATGAGCGCCGAGGTTATAAAAGAGGCGGCAGACCGCATTAATAACGACATGTGCACGTGCTGTGCTGCGCTTATAGCCGCCTCCCGAAGGGGGCTTCGGGAAAAGGATTTGATGAAAATTTTAAGCGCGATGGGACATGAATTTAGCGCTGTGGATTTTGCTGCATTTACTAAGTATTTAAAGCCATTTTTTATATACAGGCACGACGGTAGAATTGACTTTACACACCGCACAATAAGGCTTGGATTTTTAAGGCAGATTAAATTTGAGCATTATAATTTTTATATATTAAATCACTTTAAAACGTGTGCTTTTTCCGACACCGTAAAGGTGTCGGAGACGGTTTACCACGCACTAAAAGCGCAGGACTACGAGTACTTAACAGGCTACATTGCGCTTGTGCGAATGCAGGGGCAAGCGCTGCAAAAGACTACGGCTAAAGAGCTGCATCTGTTTGCGCTTGACGAGGCAAAATACCTTGACAGGCTGTTTGTTTTTGCAAATAATAAAAGCACACAGTGCGATTATATTGAGTTTATGAACACTAACTTTTTTAGCGAGTTTACAAAAACAAAATTTGACGTGCAGTTGCTTGCATTGCTTTTTGAGAGCCATGTAAAAGCGGCAACAGCGGCCGTGCAAAACAGTAAAAACAACATAGAAAGCGCCTTGTGTGCGCACAATGCTAATATCATTCTTGCAGGGCTCTATTTAGAAAGAGACACCATACACTCGTATAAAAACGAGACGGCAATATTTGATAACGAAATTGCCTTAGAGATGTTACAAGACAGTTATAGTGCTGTGAGCATGCTCGCGCAAAAGCATGCTTTGCCGGACGTAGAAAAGACCCTTTTTAAGATTTTGTTTAACCTTTATAATGTCACAACCAATATGGAATACTGCGAAAAAGCTTATGAATTATCGAGAAAATTCACGCAAAATAAAGATTTTGATTTTATATCCGAGCACTGCGAAATTTGCATTTTGCTTTTAGAGGATTACTTAAAAAGCGAAAGCGACAAAGCTGACGGCTTACTAAACGAAATATACGATTTATTGATGCCGAAGGGTAAAAGTGTGTTGTCTTTAGAGGTTAATGCATATTATTTAACGTTATTAGGGCATTTATTTTTAAAAGGGTACACAATAAATAATCCGCTTAGCTTTAACTACGAGTGTAGGTATGACAACGAGTATAAAAAGTTTATATATTGTGACTGTGCACAGGAGGTATTAACGGCAGCGGTAGAAAAGAACGAGCAGATAATAACGGCCGATGCTATGCACGAAAATTACGCTAATTACGCGCAAGCGTTAAACCTTTATGGCGAGTTTTTGTTTGAGGATGATATGTGCAACGAGGCACAGGGCGTTTTGAATAAAAGCCTTAAAATATACAAGATGCTTTATAAAAAAAATAAGAGCGCCGACACGTGTTGTGGGCTTGCAATTAGCTTTGAGCTGCTTGCAAGATGTTACGATGAGCAGGCAAAAATAGAGCTAGCTATCGACTATTTTAAGCAAAGTTATAGGTATTATGACATATTGAAAAAAACGTATCAATATGGTAAACACGTTTTTAAAACGGAAGATATTATGAATCTTTTTGGAAATAAATATGGGCTAGATAAACTGGGTGCAATACATTTTAACGAGGAGATGGTTGCAAGCGGTGGCGAAAATGTAAAGGCGTATGAATACCTTGCAGAGCAATTTGACAGCGCATATATAGTGGGCTTGTTAATAACTAAATATGAGCATACAATTGAGGACATACAAAAATACAACACCGCCGAGACGTTTGAAAAAATAATTGAGTACAGAAAAAAGGCAGATAAGTTATATTGTAGGCTTATAGAAAAGCAAGCAGAAATTAATAAAAGCGAGTACACAAAAAACTTGTTTAGCCTAGCGGAGACATTGTGCAATGCAAAAATAGGGCAGCAAAAAGAGGCCTTTGACATTTGGAGTAGGATTTTTGATATATACAAAACCTATATTAAAAACGATGATTTAACTGCGGTAGGAATACATTATTTTGTGGCAGTGTCTGTAAACATGGCGAATTATCAATTAAAAAATGGCGATAGCGAACAGGTTGTAATTATTTGCAAAGACGCAATTAAGCAAATAGATTATATGAAAACTTTAATTAAAAAGCTTATATTGAGCGCCGATAAAGAGTATTTAAAATATTGTAGTGTAAATAAAGATTCGACACAAAAGGAGATGCTAAGCGAGATTGAGTACGAGCAAAAGCTATACACAATGAGCATGCTTGATGTGTATGTGTGTTTGGCCGATGCTTACAAGGCGAGCGGACAGTTTGATTTAGAGATAGAGACATGCAATACACACAGCGAGATAATGTTTAGCGCTTATGCTTATTACACCGAGGATGAAAGCGGGTGCAAAAAGTTGTGTGTGAAATATTACGAGAGCGCTAAACTTGCAAAAAGCTATGGCAGGCTGGCGCAAGCCTATAAAAACAATAACGACATACAAAAACAGGCCGAAAAACTTGAGTGCGCCGCCGGTTTTATAGAGACAGAGCTGGGCCGGTATGACATGACATATGTAGAGGTAAATTATTATTATACGCTATTAATTGAGCTCTTTGAAAACTTAAACGATGATGTGAAAAAGCAAATTTACATTGATAAAAAGGCGCAAATAGCAGATAAGCTTAAAGAATATGAAGAGGCGGAAAAGAAAAGGCGCGAGGAGAGAAGAAAGGTAGACGAAGAGCATTATGAAATTACAAAAGATGCAGACGGCAATGAAAAATTGATATTCCACACATAATAAGATGAGCCGAGAAAATAAAAATAAGAGGTATAAATTATGCTAAAAGCATATAAACCGAGTTTAGAGGACTTATGGTTTAGAGAAAAATTGATGGCCGACAAAGAAACAATGGCGTACAACAATGCTTGGGGTGGCACGATTTCATTTTTGAAAGAGAGCTGGGAGAAATGGTACCAAACTTGGGTTAATGGCTCGCTGCAAAAGCATTTTTATAGGTATATACAAGATGCGAGCAATGATAATTTTATCGGCGAAATTGCATATCACCTAGACGATAGCAGAGGCGTTTATGTATGCAGTGTAATTGTTTTAGCAGAGTATAGAAATAGAGGATTTGGCTCAAAGGCTATAGATATGATTTGCTCTTTAGCCAAAGAAAATGGCGTGTTAACACTATATGATGACATAGCGGCCGACAATTTATCGGTTAACTTATTTTTAAAAAATGGGTTTGAGATAGTTTGCCAAAACGAGGAAGCTATAACTGTAAAGAAAAATTTATGATACCTAGTTTAGTGTGTAAATTATGCATAAACGCTGTATAAAAAACAAGCTGGCACTTTAATAAAGTGTCAGCTTGTTTTTTATAGGTATGTGTGTGTTTAGGCTGCCGTATGCGCCTTTGTACTTTTATTACTTTAAGTTATTAAACAATTATTACGCCTAAAAATGTTGCGATTTCGCTTGCTTGAAACTGGTTTAGCTTAACTTTTTTAAGCTCGCTAAAATTGTCGGATATTATAGGCGCAACAAACTCGTCTTTAGAAAAATCTAAGCCTTTAAGCATAGTTTTAAAAAAGTTTGTTTTAATAAACCTGCATTTTGCTGTATTTGCTTTTTTAAAAGCAACCTCGCTAAACTGCGCCTGTGTAAAGTCGCAGCTGTTGGCAAAAAAAGCGTCTAGCTTGCACTTGTCAAAAACAGCGTATTTAAAAAGGCTGTTTTCAAACCTGCAATTAAAAAACCTGCTGTCGTTAAAATTTGCGCCAATGCACTTGCAAGATATAAACTCAACCTCTTTAAAATAACTGCTCTCAAAAAAAGAATTAGACAAGTCACAATTAATAAATTTAACCTTTGTAAACGAGGATTTTTCAAAGTTACAACCGCTGAATACAATGTTCTTAAACGTCGTACGTGCGCACTCAACGCGCTCAAAATTTTCGCCGCTGTACGTCTCTTTTGAAAAATTTGCGTCTGCTGCGCTAAACTCACTGGCATTTATAAAATCAATAAAAGTTATGCTCTCGTCAATCATGGCTACCCCTATAATACGTTTTGTTTAAGGCCGCAACTTAATGGACCTGTTGACAAAGTTGCCTTCACAAAAAGCGGCGGCAAAATTTCCGTTATATTTTACAAAAATACTTGTTAATACACACAGTATTGCCTGTGCTTTTTGTTTCATCTGACAAAAATTTTGCTCTGGTTTTTGCAAAGTCTTTGTTTGTCAACTTCTCCTTAATACGCCGGCCGCATAGGCGCTGCCACCAATGCTATTGCAAGGGCTTGTCGTACTGCATAAACCAAGAGCCCATTTTAACGCCGACATTGTCGCTGTAGGGCTCCTGCGGGCTCGTTGCAACGTAACGCACTACTTTGTAGCCTAGCCCCCAGTACGTAATGCGGCCGTCGCCCTCGCTGTAAATGCTTATTGTAAGCTTTGGCTCGTGCCCTGTGGACACACGTGCGCCGTCGTAATATTTTGCCAGTATGCTAAGCACAAATAAAAGTGCAATTACGACTATAAGCTTTGCGATTTTGCCCGTTTTAGAGCCACCATGATTTTTGCTTTTTGCGGCGTTTTTGCGTTTTTGCCCTGCCTTTGAGCGAGTGGTCCTCTTGCTTTTTGATTTCTCATAAATCGAGAGGGGATCTGTTTGATTAATTATTCTATTGTAAAAATTTTGCACGTATTTTATGTCGGCAATATCGCAAGTGTTTTGCTCTGTAGCACCGTCGTCGTGCACTATTTGGTTGCGAATATGGCGGCAATGTATCAATTTTTTTAGGTCTTGCTTTATGTTTAATCGCATCAAGGTGTTGTCGCCAAGTGCGCAAAGCTCCTCGATATATGTGGTTATGCCCTTGTCGCTTCCCAGCGTGTCTTTACATAAATTATCTAGTTTTTTATATGCCTTTAAATACTCCATTGATCTCCTTTAGCAGTGCTGTTTTTAAATAAATTTAGCAAAAATTACCAGCTGCCATGCACATAAGCCTTAATGTAAGTGTTGTAAATTTGCTCTACTTTTTGCATCTGCTCGCTTGTAAAATCTAATAGGTCGGCGGCCTTAACGTTTAGCTCTATCTGTTTTGCACTGCTTGCGCCGGGTATTACCGTGCTCACGGCGTCGTGCATCAATATCCATTTTAACGCATAAGGCGCAAGCTCTTGTGTGCCAAAAACTTTTTTCAGCTCGGCCACAGCCTCAAGGCCTTTGTCGTACGGCACGCCGGAGAAAGTCTCACCCTTGTCGAATGCCTCGCCGTTTCGGTTAAAGCTTCTGTGATCATTTTTGCCAAACGTGCTGTCCTTTGTAAACTTGCCGGCAAGCAAGCCGCTAGCTAGCGGCACACGCACAATTATGCCCACGTTTTTTTGTTTTGCAAGCGCAAAAAACTCTTCCATAGGCTTTAGCCTAAACATGTTAAAAATAATCTCAACGGCAGACACATCGTAGTTATTAACTGCGGTAATTGCCTCGGACACCTTTTCTACACTTACGCCGTAATGTGCAATTTTGCCGCTTGCCTTTAGCCTGTCAAGGCCTGCAAAAAGCTCTGCGTTGTCGTACACTTCGCTGGGTGGGCAGTGCAGTAGCACCATGTCAAGCTGCTCTGTGCCAAGGCGCTCAATACTGCCGTCAATAAATTTTTCCATGGCGTCTATTGTGTACATTTCTGGTGTGTGCGGCTCAAGGGCACGTCCACATTTTGTCACTACAAAAACGTCTTTTTTGTCCTTTAAAAATGCGCTTATAGAAAGCTCGCTCTCGCCGGCATTGTATATGTCGGCCGTGTCTAAAAGGTTTACGCCGCTGTCAAAAGCGGCCTTTAATATGTCGTTTGCCCTCGCTTTGTCGTACGGCTCGCCCCACACACCGCCAAGTTGCCATGTGCCAAGGCCTATCTCCGACACTAAAACGTTAGTTTTTCCAAATAATCTTTTGTTCACTTTAAATCTCCTGTCGTTTAATTATACGCTTAAAAGTCCATTTTTACATCTGATTTTTTATGCTCTTCCGCAATAAAAAGCTGTTTTGCCACACAGCCCATAGTGCCGGCAACAATGCTTGCAGGGAACATAATTATTGCGGTGTTATAGGCGGCCACGTTGCTGTTGTAAAGCCTGCGCGCAGCCTGTAGGTGATCCTCCGCATCTTGTATGCCGCGCTGAAGCTCCACGAAAACCTCGGCAGAGCGCAGCTGTGGGTAAGACTCGGCAACAAAGTTTATGCCTTGCGCTAATTTGTCCATCTTTTCGCTTGCGCCGTTTAGCTCGTTTATAGACATGCCTTGCCTTAGGTTTATCACCTCTTCAAAAAGTGCTTTTTCGTGTGCGGCATACCCCTTTGCAACGTCGAGCATCTTTGTCAAAAGGTCGTACCGCTTTACCAGCGACACCTCAATGCCCGACATTGATTCGCCCACATTTATGTCTTTGCGCTTGATGTCGTTTGAAGTTTTAACCCACCAAAATAAACATATTACAACTGCTGTAATCAATAAAAAAATAAGCATATTACTACTCCTCAAAAAGTGCTTTATTTTGACGTAATTCGTCAATTATATCTATGATACACCTGATTTCCCACCTGAATTTATCGCGCATATGCGCTATGTTTTGGCCGTTAGGTGAGTTGTAATCAATCTCGAACATGTTGTGGTTGCTGTTTAGTGCTATAAACACTTTTTTGCGCTGAAAATTCAAGTAAAGGCGGCCGCCTATGCGGTTGTTAAGGTTGTTTATACGCTCCATAAAATGCGGCGTTAAAATATAAAAAGCCGTGTGTGGGTCGGCGGTTTGCACCTCGTATCGTTCGTTAAAAAAGGTGTTGTCCGTGGCAATGTCATTTTTTACTTGCCTGTATTTGCCCGATTTTGAATCAAAGATATTTTCCCTTACAAGTAGTTTTGCAGGCACTTCTTTGTCGAGGTCGTACACTATCCACATGCCTTTAAAAACTATGCTGCTGTTTGATTTGCCCTTTGAAACCCCGGTCAGCGTGATGTCGCTAAACTCTATGTTAGAGCCCCTGTAAATGCCCTTTACATAGTCGCCACCGCTAATCTTATCAAAAGTGGGCATAAGGTTTGTGTCCTTAAACACTCGGGAGTTTATGTGCTTGTATTTGTCGTACTCCAAAACCTTAAAAAATTCGCATAAAACGTCTTTTACAATGTTGTTATCCATAAAAATATTGTGCATTTTTGTCGTGTAAAAATTGGCCTTAGCGCCCACGGGTATAAGTATAATAACCAAAATAACTATAGCGGCAAGCGACATATAGAGAATAGTTGTGCTATTAAAAAAGACAAAATTTGCGAAGAAAACAGCGCCACAGCCAAGCAAGCCTTTAAATAGAGAGCTAAAAGTATTGGTATAGGGCGCTGCTTGTTGCTGCAGGCAAGTTAACTCATAAGATAGTTCCTCGTCTGATTTTTTTATGTTGTTGTCCATAAAAGCTCCTTAGTATATTATACCATTTATTTGTGATGTATCAACAAAAAACAGCTAAAATATGACGCTGTAAGCAAAAATAATAAAAGCCACCGCAATTGCGTATAAACAGCCTAAAAATAGTAGAATTAACATTCAAATTTTGGGTGCTATATGCCACGATGGATTTAATTATATGTTATTTTGTGCACTAAAATGTGCGGCAATGTGTTTAGTTAAAGTAATCCTCGCCACAGAGTGCTGCAATTTTAACGCGAAGAGCGGCAAAATCTTGTGTTGCAATGGGTGCGTTGTGCACGTTGCGCAAAATGGCGGCAGGGTGTAGCGTTGCCGTGTATAAAATGCCGTCTATGTCCTCGTAAAGGCCGTGTTCTTTCATAATGCTAAAATTGCGCCGTATAAGCGTTTTTGCGGCAACACTGCCAAGGCAAACGGCAATTTTGGGCCGTATTATTTTAAGCTGATTATAAAGATGTCCGACACATGCATTTCGCTCAGACTGCAAGGGTGTTCTGTTGCTTGGTGGGCGGCATTTTACAATGTTTGATATGTATATGTTTTTGTCTCTGTAAAGGCCAATTTCGGCGAGGTACTTGTCCAAAAGTGCGCCGCTGCGCCCAACAAAAGGCATTGCCAGCTCGTCCTCGTTTTTGCCGGGCGCCTCGCCTATAAAAACTACGCTAGCGTTTTCGTTACCGGTGCCGTATACTACGTTATTTCTTGTCTTGTGTAGCTCGCACTCTTTACAGTTTAAGCAAATTCTTTTTAGCTCCTCGTGCGGCATGTTAGTCCTCCGGCACGTATTTTAGCTGTAACTTAAAAACAGTCTCGCGCACTAGCATCTCTTCCTCGTGCAACATGTCGCAAAATTCAGCGGCATACAGCATTGTCTTGCTGTCTACTATGCGTGTGCGCAGCACTTTTACGTTTAGCAATATAGGGTTTGATGTTATAGGTATTATCGTCTGTACAACTTCGTCGATATCCAGTTTTCTGTCGCATGCAAATGCAAAGCCGCCACAGCTTAAGTCGTTGCTAACAATGGGCATGCGGCCCTTCCAGTTGCCGGATACAGGGTATATGTGCGACTCAAACCTTACGGGCATACGCAAGTTTTCACGCACACGCACGCCTTTTACGGTAACCACACTGCCGTTTATAGACATTATGCGCCCGTCGATGGGCTCTATCTTTTTATCGGGGATTAAAATGCGCACAAACTCGTGTTTTTTTGCCTTTTCTAAATCTGCCTGAGAAAATATTAACCGCCATACAGGGCTCTCTGGTGCATCGTCAGAAAAAGCAGGCCCTATCAATTTGTCATTGCTGTCATAAATATTATATTTATACGCCATGTTGGTTACTCTCCGTTTCTGTTTGAGCATTTTATATTTGCAAGTGGTAGTGTTTGTGCGCAAAGAAGTTGCACTTATAAAAGCCTATTCGTAATACTCTGTCCACACGGCATCACATCTGTCACATGTGGTAGAAAACCCGACAGCTTCGCTGTTGCCCTCTTCAAAAATTAATGTCTGTGTACCCCAGCGGTGCTCTTCAGAGGCCATGACAGCCCTGCGCTCCTCGTGGCCCTCGGTGCCGGGGGTACAGCCTGTGCATGTGCGTATTTCAAAAGTAGCCTCGCAGGTAGCGCCTTCACGCACCCATGCGCCGTACGTATGCGTGTGCGCCTGTGCGACAGAAGATGATGCCGGGGCAGTACTTGTAGCCTGGCTTTGGGCGGTTGAAGCGGCAGCGCTTGACACAGCCGCGCTTGAAGACGCCGATGTGGCCGTTGATGCCGCCTGAGAAGTGGCGGTAGAGCCCGTGCTGCTAAATGGGTTTATCTGCACTTCGCTGTTTTTATCTGCGCCGTCGGTTGTCGTGTCTGTGTTAGAATATGTAGGCTTTGACGGATCCTCTAAGCTTATGGGGCCGTCGTTTTCGTTGCCGCTAAAAATACCTGCGGCAAGAAGTGCTATTATAGTAAT
>CAYJBO010000025.1:0-12099 GCA_964368295.1 uncultured Bacteroides sp. | reverse complement strand
TTAGCGCACCGCCAACACATAAGAGTGCTATATCCACAATGCTACCACTGCGCACATTTTTTGCAAGGCGCTTTAAACGTCCGGATAATCTTTTAAAAAACTTTTGCACAAGCGAGCTCCTTTGTCGATTTAAAATTAAAGTATAATCACTTACCATTTTACAGTATTTTTAATAAAAATACAACTTATTTATTTAGTAAATACAAAAAAACTGCGACACCGAATAAACGGTGTCGCAGTGATAAAAACAACTGTTAAACTGTAGCTACAACAAATTTAACAACAAACAATAGGGCAATAACTAAAGGCACTATGTCTTTTTTTGTAAATTTGCCTGTGAAGATTGTTATAACGATGTATGCTATTGAACCGATGCCAATGCCGTTTGAGATAGAGTATGTTAGCGGCATCATTATCAAAGCAAGGAAAGCAGGTATAGCAGAACGTGGGTCTGCCATGTCAACTTTTGAGAAGTTTTTCATCATTAAAACACCAACGTAGATAAGTGCAGGTGCTGTTGCGCATGCAGGAACAAGCGCTGCAAACGGAGCAAGGAACAAGCAAACAGCAAAGCATAAGCCTGTTACAAGGCTTGTTAGGCCTGTTCTACCGCCTGCGCCAACGCCGGCAGCAGACTCAACAAAAGTTGTGCAAGTAGATGTACCTGCTGTAGCGCCTACAACAGTAGCAACAGAGTCGCAAGTCATACATTTTGTAACGTTGATAGGATCGCCATTTTCATCAAGCATGTCTGCCTGTGCAGCAGTGCCGTAAAGTGTGCCGATTGTGTCGAACATGTCAACGATGCAGAATGTTATTACAAGCATAATTGCGCCTATAACGCCGCCTGTAAACTCAGGAGAAAATGCATTTGACCAAGATTGAGGATTGAAAACAGCTGTGATACCAACTGCGCCAAAATCTGCAAAAGATTGGCCGATTTGACCCATGTTTAAAGAAATTTGTGCGCCTGTAAGCGGGTAGTAAAGAATGGCAATAGCAAGTATGCTTATAAGTACCGAGCCTTTAACTTTAAATTTCTCAAGTATACCTATTAGCAAAAGGCCAAGTAGAGATAGCAGTGCAGGCAGTGCTGTTTGTATGCCGCCCTCGCTTATAAGTGCGCCGTGTATGTCAACAAATTGAACTAGCACATACTCGTTGTTTTGGATAAGGCCTGCATTTTGGAAACCCAAGAATGCTATAAACAAACCGATACCTGCGGGGATTGCCTTTTTAAGGCAGTCGGGCAAAGATTTTGCAAGCTTTTCCCTTGCGCCTGTGATAGACAAAATTAAGAACACAAAGCCGGAGATAAGAATGATGACAAGGCCGGCTTGGTAACCGCTTAGGGCATCGCCACCAGACATGATTTGTGGCAAGATAAATGATACGAAGAAGAAAGAGTTAAGTCCCATGCCGCAAGCTTGTGCAAAAGGCATTTTTGCATAAAGTGCCATTAGTAAGGTGCCAACAACGGCAGCAATTATAGATGCTACGTATACGGCATTCCAAATTTGCTGGAATACAGGGTCTGCACCCTCTGCCAAATGGCTAAAGCCCACAACCTGATTGGGGTTTGTTACTACGATGTATGCCATCGCAAAAAACGTTGTCAAACCTGCAATTACTTCAGTTCTGACATTTGAACCGCGCTCGGAAATTTTAAAAAATTTGTCCAAGTAAGTCCACACTCCTCAATTATATTTTTTTTCTGCCGCAAAAAATGTATTTAAGCCATACTTTATGTAAGTACTTGGCACATTTTAACCGACAACTAAAAGTATACAAATAAATTAATAAAATTGCAATATTATATTTACAATTTATTCTTTTTTTGTTGTTTTTTGTGCCTTTATGCATTTACCGGTTAAAATTAAAGGTGATTTTGTGATTTTTTACAATTTGTAAAGCAATTATAATAGCGCCTTTGTAAGCGGCGTAAAGCGCAAAAGAAAAACCGCCACAGTGTAAAACACACAGTGGCGGTAAAATATTGTTGCATTATAAAAATTAAGCTGCTTTGTTATACTTGCGGCTCCTCTTGTGTCACAACTGTCTCTAGCTCGTCTGCCACATCCGGGCTTGTGTATACTTTGCCCTTTACGTTGCTTGCAACTTTAGTTGCAGTTGTTTTTACAGTGTCAACAACCTCAGGTGTAACGTCTTTAATTGTGCCTGCAACTGCCTTGCTTGCACTTGCAATAGCTTTTCCGGCGCTGCTCATCGCAGATGAAAACTCATCTGTATCAATGCCTGCTTTTTCAGCATTTGTTTTTACAGTTACCTTTGCCTCAGTAACAACGTCTACTGCGGCTTTTTTTACGTCGTCAATTACGTTAGAAGGCTCTGCCTCAACATGAATAACATCACCCTCAGGTGTAATTTCAATCATATTTTCGCGTGCGTGCTTATTGTCTACGTATTTTTTTGCAACAAGATATGCACCTATTGCAGACCCTGCCACTGCGCCTAAACTAAGTAATTTTGAAAACATACCCATAATAATTCACACTCCTTATTTATATTATATCTTTATTTTAAAAATTTGCAAGAGAAGTTAGCATTATTCACTAAATTTTAACTATTTGTAACCTATTGCCCGTCCAATGCGGTAAAAAACATACCTAAATGCGCCGCCTATAATCCAAAACTCAATTGAGATATAGTTTTTTAAATTTTTAAGCTTAAACTTCGGTTTTTCTATTTTTTTAATAGTAGAAAAAGCCTCTTTTGCACCTTTTATATATGCATTGCCATGCCCTTTTAACATAAACATTGCAGTTTTTAATGCATAGCCAAAAACAAGCGGCAGCAAATTAATTAATAGCATTAACAGGGGCATGTTTTTGTATGGCAGTAAAATGCTGTTCCTTCCACTTTGCACACTTTTAAAGTCATTATACCGCACTGCGCCTGTCGTAGCACCGCAAATATGGTAACATTTTGCCGCTGGGCAATAAATATTTTTGTAGCCCAAAGAATTTGCACGCCAGGATATATCAACGTCCTCAAAATATGCAAAAAACAGCTCGTCAAAAAGGCCTATCTCGTCTAAAATGCTTTTGCGGTAAAGGCTTGCGCCGCCGCATGCAGAAAAAATGCGCATTTTTTTATTGTATCGCCTTGCGTAAAATCCATCGCCACGCTTGCAGGCCCAGCCAAACACGGTTACGTAATCGCCTGCATCATCACATATTTCTCTCTCGTAGTGGCGTATCATAATGCCCTGCACGGCAAAAATTTTATCGTCCTCTTGCGCCGTTAAAATAAGCTGCTCAAGCCAGGTTTCCTCTGCAAAGGCGTCGTTGTTAAACAGCGCCACAAACTCGCCCTTTGCCGCCCTAATGCCCATGTTTACAGCGGCAGAAAATCCGGTGTTTTTGCCGTTTTCTATAAGTGTATAATTGCTGCGCCCAACATAGCTCCTTGCAATTTCAAGGCTCTCGTCCTGCGAGCCGTTGTCCACAATTATAAGCTCAAAATCTTTAAAAGTTTGCGCATAAATGCTCTCAATACTGTCTTTAAGCCAGCCTGCGCCATTTAAATTAGGTATAACAATACTTGCTTTCAAAGGGGTGCCTCCTATGGTGGAACTTTTAATAAACAAAGACTTCGCAAAAAAAATAGATCGAAATTTTGTCGAATTAAACAAAAAACGCAAGCAATACTGTGTGTATTAATGAGCATTTTTGTGACATGTGACGGAAATTTTGCCAATGCTTTTTGTGAAGATGACTTTGTCGACAGCTCCGTGATATAATATACTTACGGTACGCTTGTAATAAAACGGGCTTGTATTGCACCGGACACGCTAGCCAAATGCTAAACTTAACTTGTGCTATACATAAGAAAATGCGCACTTACGCTGCTTATTTTTTTATAGCACTGGGCACTTTCCGGCCGCCTGCCGTTTTTTGACACTCTGTTGCGCTACCGCATTTAATTATATCATTTGGAGGTAAAACATGCAAACAATTAAAAATACAAAGCTGTTTTTAATAGATATGGACGGCACTTTTTATTTAGACGATACTCTTTTGCCGGGTGCGATGGAGTTTTTGAGCACGTGTAAAAATAAAAATATAAAGTTTACTTTTTTAACAAATAACTCGTCTAAAAGCAAGGCCGATTATATAGAGAAATTAAGGAGTTTAAACGTCAATATATCAGAGCGAGAGATGTACTCCAGCGCCGATGCAACGCTTTTATATCTAAAGGAAAACAGCTTTGAAAAAGACATCTTATTGATAGGCACAAAAAGCCTTGAGGAGCAGTTTATAAGCGAGGGGTACAACATACACGCAAAAGAGCCAAAGGCTGTTGTGCTCGGCTTTGACACCACCTTGACGTATGAAAAGCTCTGCAAACTGTGCGATGCTGTGCGAAGCGGCCTGCCTTACATAGCGACACATCCGGACTTTAACTGCCCGGTCAAGGATGGATACATACCGGATATCGGTGCGGTTATTGCGTTTGTAAAAGCGTCCACACAGCGTGAGCCAAACGAGATTATAGGCAAGCCAAATGCATATATAGCAAAGGCTGCGGCTAGCTTCCACGGAGTTGCGTTGGAGGATGTGTGCATGGTTGGCGACAGGCTTTATACCGACATAGCGCTAGGTGCGTGTGGGTGCATGACAGCACTTGTACTTTGCGGAGAGAGCACTAAAGAGGACCTATTAGAAAGCGCACTGACGCCGACTGTAGTTTGTGATAACTTAGCAAAGTTGAGTGAGCTGTTGTGATAGGCACGGGGAAAAGGAATAATAAACCACTTGCAAATTGATAACGATTATTATATAATACAAATTATAGTTAAGACAACGATTGATGCAACTGCCTGTAAAACTTTAGCGGTAGGCGCATTGGATTGGCTTAACTATTTATAATATACAAAAAAGGATGGAAAAACAAATGAAAGTATACGAAGATTTTTTGCAGCTTATAGGAAACACGCCTCTTGTTAGGCTAACTAAGATAGAAGAACAATTTAAGTGCACGGCAAAAATATTTGCAAAAGCAGAGCTGTTTAACCCGACGGGCAGTATAAAAGACAGGGCGGCAGTTAGCATGGTAATGGCGGCGCAAAAAAGCGGCAAACTAAAAAGCGGCGGCACTATAATTGAGCCGACAAGCGGCAACACAGGCATAGGCCTTGCCGCCATTGCAGCAAGGCTTGGCTATAAGCTTATTTTAACTATGCCGTCGTCTATGAGCGAGGAGAGAAAGAGCCTGTTGCGAGCATATGGCGCACAGCTTGTTTTAACGGACAGCACAAAGGGTATGGCCGGCGCGGTTGAAAAGGCAAAAGAAATATTAGGTGAGACGAAAGGCGCTTTTATGCCGTCGCAATTTGACAACGAGAATAACCCCGAGGCGCACTACAACACAACAGGGCCCGAAATATGGGCAGACACAGATGGAAGTGTTGATATTTTTGTTGCGGGCATCGGCACAGGCGGCACTTTTACTGGCACATCAAGGTATTTAAAACAGCAAAACCCAAATGTTTTAGCAGTTGCGGTAGAGCCTTTGTCGTCTCCGCTATTAAGCAAGGGCGTTACAGGCGGACACAAAATACAGGGCATAGGCGCAAACTTTGTGCCTGGCAATTTAGACATGTCGCTTTGCGATGAGGTTATTGATGTAGCCGATGAAGATGCGGCAATGACGAGCAAATTGATTGCACACCGTGAGGGAATGCTGACGGGCATATCGTCGGGTGCGGCAGTGTTTGCGGCTGTGGCACTTGCCCAAAGGCCAGAGAATGAGGGCAAAAATATTGTTGTAATTATGCCGGATACAGGCGACAGATATTTGTCTACGGGAATGTTTGACAAATAGCCAGCGCTGTTAATATGCGAAAACAAGCGGCGTTTATTTATGCTTGCTGTTAAAAATATTATGGAAGAGAGTAACTTTTTTGCGTGGATGGCCTAAAGTTAACTAAATAGAGCAATAAAAAAGAGCTTAGTTTTTAACTAAGCTCTTTTTGTAGTATCAAATAATCTCATGCGGTGAGAAAGTGGCTAGTGCAAGGGAAAAGTAAATTGCGTGAGGGCTCATACTTTTTGTATGCAGCCGAAGCAAAATTTAATGTTTAGCGCCGCATTAGGCTATATACTGACACCCCCAGAGCTTAGTTTTTAGCTTAGCTCTTTTTGTGTGGGCTTAATTATCTCACCGCCGGCGGCGTTTAAATTTGCCGTATCAGCGCCTTTAATGTCCTCATCGCTCTCAGTGGCCTCGGCGCCCTCGGCGCTATCGCTGCTTGTAGTGCTCTCAACTTTTTCGTCCTGCTCGTCGGCAGTAAGCGGCAAAGATTTATTATCATCCGCATTTTTTATGTCAAAAGTTACTGTTACGGGGTCGGCTGTGCCCTTTGCGTCTGAGGGAGCCTCACCTATTGCACCGGCCGCCGCCTTGTCTTTTATAAGGGGTAGCTCCTGTGTGTCGGTGCTCGCCGTTTCGTCAAAATCATCGATGTCCATCTTGGTGGCCAAGTCGACCATAATGTCGTTTTTAATTTTTTCTTCGTCAATCGGCTTTTCTTTTTCTATTTTCTTTGCGGCTTTCTTTTCTTTTTCGGATTTATATTTTTTGCCGATGACGGCAGGGAACTCGACAGTGTCGGTTTTAATCTCTTTTGCCTCGTTTAAGTCGCTCTGGGCCTTTTGTGTAATAACATCCTTGGACAGTTGTTGCTTTGCCTCGGCCCTTTTTAACGATGCTATGTTATAAAAAACACCCGATACAATATTTGCTGCCGAATTTGCAATACAGCTTACTAAAAACCAGTGCTCGCCATTTTGCAAAAGCGGCAACACTGCAGAGTAAACATATAAGCAAAGTGACATTAAAACGCCAAAAACTGCAAGCATTATCCACCACATTTTTATGGCTCTTCTGCTTAAATCCATTGCGTTTTGAAGTTTGAAAACGGCGTTAATAGCAGTGGCAAATATTGTGTAAAGTATAATGTTTTCTGCTACTTGCGGAGCAAAAAATATCATTAAAGCGCAAAATAAAGCCGTTAAAACGCCCGTGGAAAAATAATTTGTGTAAACGGCAGAGGTTGACTTTTCAAAAAAGTAGCCAACTGTTTGCGAGACGCCGTAAAACACACCGATTATAGAAAAAACATAGCAAAGAGTAATGGCGTCAAAGTTTGCAAACAAAAGCAAACCTGCGCTTATTACAATTGAAAATATATTAAATATCCAGTAGTCAAGCCTGATTTTATATGTGGTAATCACCGTATTTTATACCTCTTTCATGTATTGCGGCAGTGCGGCCGCCAGCACAAAATTTATGTGCGCTTACAGCATAAAAAAACTTGTAAACACCTCTGTGCTAAGCTACACTTTATCTTTTAATATACCAAAATATAGCCTAAAGTGCAACATTTACTTTATAGCGCTCGGCGTTTTATACATTAAAACACTGCAAAATTTCGTATAAAATACTGTTTTGCAACAGCATACCCTTTGGTGTAAGGGCAATTATATTGTCGGTATATGTTAAGTATTGTGCTTTTTTTAGCATGTTGCATACAGAGTTAAGTTTATTTGTGGCACTTATGCCAAATTTATTGCCGAGCGCTTTTAGACTTAGTCCTTTGTTTAGCCTAAGCTGTAACATAATGTAGTCCTCCGCAGTCATTTGCGCGTCAAAAATAGGCTTGGATGTATTATTTATGTACGCTGTTACGTCTTTTTTGTAATAATACCGCCGCCCGTTAAAACAGCTGTGCGCAGATGGCCCAAAGCCGAGATAGTCCTCACAGTTCCAGTACAATAAATTGTGCAGGCTCTCAAAGCCGGGCTTTGCAAAGTTTGATATTTCGTACTGCATGTAGCCGAGCTTATTGAGCTCACTGACACATGCAAGGTAATAGTCTGCGGCCTCGTCGTCGTCGGGCAAGTTTTGTGGCGGTGCCTTTGCAAATGGTGTGTTGTTTTCAATCTTTAGCATGTAACTGCTTATATGGGTGCAGCCGTTATCGCTCAAAAGCTCTATAGTGCGTGTCATCTCGCCCATGGTGTAGTTTGGCAGTGCCAACATAATATCGCCGGATATATCTTTAAAACCGGCGCTCTTTGCCGCCCTTAGAGCGAGTATGCTATCGCTGCTAGTGTGGCAGCGCCCAAGACGAACAAGGCTTTGCTCGCCGGCCGTTTGCACCCCTAGGGACAGCCTGTTTACGCCGGCATTAAGATAGCCTGTAAGCTGTGCCTCATCGGTGGCTTTTGGGTTTGCTTCAAGCGTTATCTGTGCGGCGCTCTTTGGGTTTATTGCGTCAATTATGCTCTTTATCTGTACAGGTGTCATAAGGCATGGCGTTCCCCCGCCAAAATAAACCGTGTCGGGCAATACATTAATGCCCTCCAATGTGGCAGATATGTCTTTAATAAGCGCGTCTACATAATTTTGCGGCACTCGCTCTTGTGTTTTTATTGAGTAAAAGTCGCAGTAATTGCATTTTTTTATGCAGTACGGCACGTGCACGTATACACCTATCACAAATAAGCCTCCCCCCGTAAAAATGTTTTGTAAGCATAATAAGTATACCAAAATATAAAGGCAAAGTAAAAAAGAAATTTTTAAGTAACAATTTTACGGGGCAATGCATGTTATGGTGTAAAGAGGCCGTTGTGATATTGCCGCGCCAAACGGCTGGCTAGCTGGGCCGATGTAAACCGAGGGCGCCTCAAATAGTATTGGCGGAGTATTTTAACGTGTGACAGAGCAAGGCATGCATGTCACTATACACATAGTAAAAAAGGAGGCGAGGCTCTTGGAGATACTGCGAGTCGAGAATGCCTGTTTTAAGTACCAAGCACAAAACGGTGAAATTGAGGCGTTTAAGGGCGTTGATATAACTGTTGAGGCAGGGGAGTTTGTAAGCATAGTAGGGCCGAGTGGGTGTGGAAAAAGCACATTATTGTCTGTGATAGCAGGGCTGTTGCCGCTTAGCAGTGGCAATATTTACATAAAAGGGCAAAAAATTAATGGCATTTGCACACACATAGGCTACATGCTACAGCGTGATAACTTGCTTGAGTGGCGCACAATTTGGCACAATGTGCTTTTTGGGCTTGAGATACGCAGAGAATTAAACGACAAGACAAAAGCGCGCGCAGAAAAATTATTACACACGTACGGGCTGTACGACTTTAAAAATAAGTACCCACGCCAGCTGTCGGGCGGTATGCGGCAAAGGGTTGCGCTAATACGCACACTTGCAACAGGTCCGGACATACTGCTGTTAGACGAGGCGTTTAGCGCACTGGACTTTCAGACAAGGCTCTCGGTTACAGACGATGTTTACACCATACTAAAGGCTGAAAACGTGACGATGTTGATGGTGACACACGATATATCGGAGAGCATATCTATGGGCGATAAAGTGCTTATTTTAAGCAACCGCCCTGCACGCGTAAAAGAAGTAATGACCATAGACTTTGCAAGTGGCACACCGCCTTTACACCGCAGGGCAGACACGAAGTTTCCACACTATTTTGATCACATATGGAAGGAGTTGCGGTGTGATGAAACAAAAGACGAGGCCAAAAAATAAAGGGACTAAAAACCCAGAAATAAGCGTTACAAATAAATTTAACAGCTTTAAAAGTGATGCCGCTGTAAACGGCGGCGGCAATGGGGAGCTGTCTTGCGACAGGCGGCTCTGGCTACATAAACAGCGCAGAAAAAAGGCGCTTGTACGGCTGTGCAGGTTTGGGGTAATATTTTTATTTATTGCAAGTTGGGAAGTTTTTGCAAGGGTTGGTATTATAGATTCTTTTTTGCTTAGCCAGCCGAGCCGCATATTAAAAACGCTTGCCAACACGGCGCAAAACGGCCTGCTGCTACACGTTAGCACCACACTTTATGAGACGCTGACCGGGTTTTTATTGGGCGCGGTGTTTGGCGTATTGTTTGCAGTTTTATTTTGGTGGAGCGCATTTGTTGCACACGTGGCAGAGCCGTACCTTGTA
The DNA here is from genome assembly GCA_964368295.1 of uncultured Bacteroides sp. Taxonomy (GTDB): domain Bacteria; phylum Bacillota; class Clostridia; order Oscillospirales; family Ruminococcaceae; genus Ruthenibacterium. The sequence continues at coordinate 2,098 of CAYJBO010000025.1, read as the reverse complement.
GTGCTTAACAGCCTGCCGAAAATAGCGCTGGGGCCTGTAATTATACTTATAGCCGGCGCGGGCACAACGGCAATTATTGTAATGGCACTTGCAATTTCGCTTATAGTCACCGTGCTGGAGATGCTGTCTGGCTTTAAAAACACAGACAAAGAGAGCATAAAAATGGCAAAAACCTTTGATGCGAGCAAACTGCAAATACTTACAAAAATAGTTATACCGTCAAATTTGCCTGTGCTGTTTAACTCGCTAAAAATAAACATAGGCTTGTCGCTTGTTGGCGTTATAGCGGGCGAGTTTTTAGTTAGCAAGGCAGGGCTTGGCTATTTAATAGTGTACGGAGGCCAGGTTTTCCAAATGGACCTTGTAATGGCGAGCGTGCTTATACTTGCGGTGCTTGCGGCGCTTATGTACCAGTGTGTAACGCTTGCGCAAAAATACATACAAAAAAGGTTTGGCGCATAAATTATAATTTTAACACGCAAGGCGGCCGCTGCCGCTTTTATATGTCGGCATTATGTGCGTGCAGGCTGGCAAATCCGATGTGATTTAAGTGAGTGTCTAATAGGCTTTGCTTGGTGCTTTACGATAATAATTGCGCTTGTAAAGTTGCCATAGGCTTGGTGTCGGCTACATATTTTAGGGAGTGATATAAAATGAGAAGAAAGATTTTGTCGGTGATTATTGTGCTGGCGGGTATAATGTCCGCGGTGGCATTAACGGCGTGCAGCGCGCAGAGCGAGACCACAACTGTGAGGCTCAGCGAGGTAACACACAGTATCTTCTACGCACCGCAGTATGTGGCAATGGCAAACGGCTATTTTGCCGAGGAGGGCATTGAGATTGAGCTTACAAACGGCGGCGGCGCAGATAAGGTTATGAGCGCCGTTATTAGCGGCGGCGTTGACATAGGCCTTGCAGGGCCGGAGGCTAGCATTTATGTGTACAACGAGGGACGAGACGATTACACACAAGTATTTGCACAGCTCACAGCGTGTGACGGCAGTTTTTTAGTTGCGCGCGAGCCGATGCCCGACTTTACATTTGAGCATTTAAAAGGTGCACATGTTTTGCCGGGCAGGGTGGGCGGCGTGCCGTATATGGCGCTTAGATATGCAATACAAAATGCCGGCCTTGACCCAGACAGCGACATAAACATGGATACATCTATACAGTTTGACATGATGACAGGTGCGTTTTTAAGCGGAACTGCGGACTTTGTTACAATGTTTGAGCCAACAGCCTCCAGCGTACAGCAAGAGGGAAAAGGCTACATAGTTGCAAGCGTAGGCGAAAGTGCGGGTCCTATGCCATACACCGCCTACTTTACAACTAAAAGTTACATAGAAAACAACGCAGAGCTTTTGCAGGGCTTTACAAACGCCATTGCCAAAGGGCAAAAATTTGTAAACGAGCACACGGCGCAGGAGATTGCAGAGTGCGTTGCCACTTACTTTGCAGACACCGACATAGATATTTTGACAAGTGCAGTGCAGAGCTATAAAGACATAGGCGCATACAGCGCAACGCCGAGCATGACAAAAGAGGACTTTGACCGCTTACAAGATGTTATAATCTGTGCTGGCGAGCTTAGCGAGCCTGTGCCGTTTGATGTTATTATCAACAACACATTTGCAGACAAAGCGGTAGGGTAAACTATAGCATAAATGCGGCAAAAGCAGTGTTAAGGCGCACGGCTTTACACCGCAAAACAGTGTGATATACGGTGGTATTTTCCGTACATCGCACTGTTTTTTTGCCTGTTATATCAAATGCGTAAAATTTGAAAGAAGCGATTTTAAAACTTGTAAATTGCCGCTGCAAAAAGGTTTTTAAGGCGCACTCAACTAAAGGTTTACACGTAACCGGTGCAAAATTGTGCCAATTTTGTTGCGCTTTTATGCACAATGGGTTATGCTTTAATTGACAAGAGGCATTACTGCTTTTTATACACAATAAATGCACTTTGTAAAATATAGCAAATAATATGTGACGTGTACGAGTTTGGCAAGCCAAGCCGATATAAACCGAACCCGCCTAAAATTCCATAAATTGCACATCTAACTGCGTTATCCTCCTAGACAAACGCTAGTGTGCCGTC
>CAYJBO010000024.1:31418-32336 GCA_964368295.1 uncultured Bacteroides sp. | reverse complement strand
AGTTAAGCTTGGTCGTGCCGAAAATAGTTGGATGGTGACGTCCTGTGAAAATAGGAAGATGCCGGCTCTTTTCTTTTAAAAAAGCAGACTTAACAGTCTGCTTTTTTTTGCGTTATAGCGCATTAAATTAGGCGGCGAAGTGCACCCCACCAGCGGCGTGGGTGGCAAAGGTAAGACCAAAGGCGCTAGGGTGGTGTGGGCCCGATTGGTGTTTTAGGTTTTGGGTATTATTTTAAGTATATTACTGCATTTTTAGCGGTTTATTTACTTTTTAGAGTGTTAAATAATGCAAATTTAAGCAAAAATAAAGGGGCAAAATGTATTTTTTGCATGCGTATAAAATATTGTGTATAATATACGCGCGGCAAAAATTGTTTAATTTAACTATGTAATTGTACGCTAATATGTGGTAAAATGGTTGCATAACAATTAATTTTTAGGGGGAACTAATATGAAAAGAGTGTCGCTTAGAGTTTTTGCTTTAATTTTAACTATTTCTATGCTTGTTTTTATGGCCGGGTGCTCTGCGGTAGAGGGTGCTGTCGAGGATGCAATTAGGGACGCTGTAAGTGATGCAGCATCTGACATATTAAACGACATGGATGTGGCGCCCGATGAAAATATACAAGGCGATGCCGACACAGACGCCGACACAGACGCAGAAGCAGACGCAGACACAGACGCAGAAGCAGACGCAGACACAGACACAGATGCAGACGCCAATATGCTTAAATTTAACGATGAGATGATAAATTTTGTCGATTTAGACAACAGTTACATAAAGGCGATGTTTGACGGCAACGAATTTTTTAACACCGTTTATTGGGGCGGTACACCTGCGGCCGTATACAGGCTTGGCGACAGCGAAAGGTATATTACATTTTTGCTTAATACAAACGGCGATTATGAGGGAATGAA
>CAYJBO010000024.1:25695-31408 GCA_964368295.1 uncultured Bacteroides sp. | reverse complement strand
GAATGAACGATGATTATTTTTCGGCGGACGATGCCGATGCCAATAAAAACTTATGGTCTGATGACTATACAATTGACGCTATTGTGCTTTATCCTGACGCTGTGTCTATGCTTTTTGACGGTGACATGGATGTGGAATTTGACAGTTTTATTGTTACATACAGCGATTTGCAAGCGGCCTACCCCGACATACCAGCGCTAGAATTTACCGAGCCTGACGAGGTGCTTACAGAGGCGTACCCGTATGTAATATACGACTACAACGGCAAGAGTTTGCACCTGCAATTTATGGAGGTTAGCGGCGAGTATGTGCTTGACATAGTAATGGTAACACAGCTTGGCAGCAACATGAGGACTTACTATTTGTTTATTTAGCGATGTTTTTTTCGAGTGGCTCGCTTGCATGTGAGGTTAAATATTAAAATTGTGCTTTGTGCTTGCGCCTAAAGAGCATATAGTAGTATTATTAAGATTGGCATAATTTTAAATTAGTGGTGCTATTTGGCGGCAAGTAATATAAATAAATAGACAAATAAAAAACAAGCTGGCACCCAAAAAGTGCCGGCTTGTTTTAATTTTTATAGTTATTTTGTGCGGTTATAATATTGCTTTTATTAATAGGGCTAGTGCAAGAGCGCTCCCACAATTTTAAGGGTAAACATTACCTATTATTGGGTGCAAAGTGCTATGAGATATAAAGCAAGATAAAGCACAACTAGTCGGGCTGAGTCACGTCGGCAACAGCGTCCTCTATTGTAAAATACTTGCTTGGGGGCACGCCTTTTGCCTTTTTAAACACCCTTGAAAAATAAAATTGGTCAAAAAAGCCGACGGAGATTGCTATTTCGGCAATAGATAGCTGAGAATTTTTTAAGAGGTAGCACGCCTCGCTTATCCTGTAGCCCGTTAAATAATCTATTGGCGATTGTCCCACGCTGTTAATAAATACCCTGTATAGGTGGCTGCGGCTTACGCCTACGGCCTTTGCAATGTCGTCTATGCTTATGTCTTGCGAGTAGTTAAACTGCACAAATTTTATAGCGTTATTAACATATTGTGCGCCTGCTACGGCTGTGTTTGGCGCCATAGATTGCGCCTGATGCATTAGCTCGGACAAAAAGATATACAGGTAGCCAACCATGCGTGTCTCGTTGTGTGGCTGTGGCCCACGTGAGGCGTAAATGTTCATAATAGCGTCTTTTATTGCCGTACCCTCGGCGCCGCAAGTGTGCACGGGCATAGCGCCGCTAAACGGCAACTTTAGCACAATTTTGTTTATAAAAAGCCCGTTAAAACCCACCCAGCAGTACTCCCACGGGTCTACAGGGTCGGCCTTATACGAAACAAGCTCGCCGGGGCGCGCAAAAAATAAATCGCCTGCTTTTAGCTCACGTGTTTGGCCGTTTATCTCATACTTGCCCTTGCCCGATATTATATAGTGCACTAGGTAATGGTCGCGCACACCGGGGCCCCAGGCATAGTTTTTTTCGCACTTTTGCCAGCCGCAATTATATATGCACAGCTCTACGCTGTCGTTGTATTTTTGTTTAAAAGAGTGTTTCTCTGACAAGTTATACCTCCGATAAAGCAGTTTTTACCCGCCCATTTTTTATACAAAAACAGGCAAATAAACAGCTATTAATAAAATTTAGCGTAAAACAGCAATATTTTTTAATACAAGTATATTTTTTGTTTTACATTAAACTCTACTGCTATATTATAACAAAAAAGACAACAAAAGTCTATATTCAAGGCGCAAAAATGTAACATTGCACAAAAAATATGTAATAATTCGGTTTTTTAAGGCTTTTGCACTGCTTGTAAGCCTTGTATTTTTGCAAAACAGGTGCATAATATTAAAAAAGACGGCCCGACAAAAAGGGCAGTACCGCACAGCGCGGCATATAAATAAAACAAAAAAGTGCAGTGCCATAAATGGCAACTGCACGGCCGGCGCTTTGTAAATTAAAAAAGCACCGGGTAAAACCCGGCGCCTTTTGCTTACGCGTATTATTAATAATCTGCAGTAGGGGCAGTAAAGCTGCGAGGTTTATGCGCCGCAGAGCTAAAATTATATTGCCCACTCGCCATTTTTAAATATTGTTACGGTCTCGCCGTCTTTTGTTAGGCCTGTAATTGTCATGTCGGGTGCGCCCACCATCAAATCCTCGTGCACAAGGCTGTCGTTAACGCCTTTTTCAAGCAGTTCGGGCGTTGTCATGGTGCTGCCGCCAACTATTGTGCCGGGGTAGCCTGCGCCAAGCGCTATGTGGCAAGATGCGTTTTCGTCAAACAAGGTGTTGAAAAATAAAACGCCGCTCTTGTTTATTGGGCTGGAGTTTGGCACAAGTGCAATTTCGCCAAGGCTCCTTGCGCCATCGTCTGTGTTAAGCAGTTCTTCAAGTAAGTCTGCGCCCGTTTGTGCGCTGTAGTTTACCACAATGCCGTCTTTAAAGGTTAGGCTAAAGTTGTTTATAATGTTGCCGTTGTATACGTATGGCTTTGTGCCAAATACAATGCCGTTTGTGCGCTTGCGGTGTGGCGCTGTAAAAACCTCTTCGGTTGGGATGTTTGCAATAAATGTGTAACCCTCGGGCGTTGTGCTCTGAGCACCCTCCCACACGGCGTCATCTGCAAGGCCTATGGTTAAGTCTGTGCCGTTTGCGCTAACTAGGCGCACGCTGTCTAAGTTAAGCTCGTTTAGTCTGTTGCGCTTTTGCACTGTTTTTTCTACGTGCTCGTGCCATGCCTGCACTACGTTGCCGCCGCTTACACGGCACACATCAAAAATAGTTGCCCAAAGGCGCTCTTGCGCGGCGTCGCTGTCCATGCCGGGGTATACTTTTTGTGCCCAGGCGGCGCTTGGCACTGCCACTATGCTCCACTGAACTTTATCGTTCATGGTATAGTTGCGCCAAGGCTTTAGCGCGCGTGAAATTGCGTTGTTAACACGTGCAATTTTCTCTGTGTCTATGCCTTTGTAAATCTCAGGGTCACGCGCGACTATACGAAGTACGCTTGCGCCGCCCTCGCTCTCGGCATAGTTTAAATAGCTTTGAAGTATCCAAGGTTTTACGTCCTCTAATACTTCTGTATCGGTGTATTGCATTTTGATGCGTGAGAATTTTTCGTCGTCGTAATGCATTACAACTTCTTTTACGCCAAGGCCGTAGGCAACAGCGGCACAGCAGCGTGCAAAGTGTGCGGCTGATATAGGCGCGTTTATAATAAATGTTTGGCCGGGCTGTGGGTTAGAGCCAACCTGCACGGCAAATTTTGCGTAGTCTTCTAACATTTTTTCGTTTACATGTACCATTTTAGTCTCCGTTCTTCCGCTTTTATTTTTTATCCCAAAAGCGGCAATGGGTAATATGTTGTGTGTAGCAGTGCCGATGTAATTAAAGCCGTGCTTACCGCCGAAAAGAAAGGCATTTTTCATCGCCAAAGCAATTTTCACTACTGTTAGTTTATCACATTTTATATAAAACATGCAAACATAAAATAACGTTTTATTTGCACGGCGGCGGCTAAAATTTTAAAAGATGCAAGCGGCGGCAAATTGCCACGCAAAAAATTAAAAAAGGGCCTTAAATTAAAGCTGTTTTATAATTGCTATGTAAAATTTAACCGAGTCTGTAATGCTGTCTGTGCTTATGCGCTCGTCGTTTGCGTGTATAAGCTTGCGGCTGTCTTTGGTTAGCATAAGCGGAGAAAACCTAAAAACATTGTCGCAGTAGCCGCTGTAGTGGCGGCTGTCGGATGCTGCTATCATTAGGTATGGCGCCACGACAGTGTCCTTCCAAACGGTGCCGATTGCGCCGCACAGTTTGTCCCACTGCTCGCTGTCTGTGGTTGAGTACTCGCTGGCCTCAATAGACATGTCAAATTCAATCTCAATGTCTTTATCGTTGACAACTTTTGTTAGGTAGTCGTGTATTTTTTGCTTGTTGTCTGTGTTTAAAGAGCGTATGTTTGCGCCCACCGTTACGGGTGTTGGCAATACGTTAAACTTTGTTGAGCCCACAGCCCATGTAAACCCTAGCCTTGAGCGCAAAAGTTCGTTAAACTCGGAGCCCATTGTTTGGCCAAGCGCACAGAACACCTTGCCAAAAAGCCACATGTTAGCGTATACAATGCGCATATAAAACGGCACGTGTGGCGCAACCGCTGTAAAAAGGCCTTTTACCGGCGGCGTTAATAGCCCAGGCAGCGGCTTTTTTTCACACCTGATGACCGCGCGGCTGACCTTGCCCAAAAGGCTTGGCGTTGTGGGGCGGCTAGAGTGGCCGCCGGTGCCACGCGCTGTAAATTTGGCGTTCATTTGGCCTTTTTCGCCAAGGCCTATAAGCGCCATTTGCTTACCCATACCCGGCACAACGCCGTTTACTATTGCGCCGCCCTCGTCTAGCACAAATGCCGGTTTTACGCCGTTTTTCTTTAGGTAGGCTATTATATCCGTAGCGCCGTGGCCTGCTACTTCCTCGTCGCCTGCAAATGCAAGGTATATGTCGTTTTGGGGCTTAAAGCCGCTTTTTATAAGCGACTGTGCGCCCTCCATTGCGCTTAGCAGCGATATCTTAGTGTCTATTGTGCCACGGCCCCATAACTCGCCGTCTATAACCTCGCCGCAAAAGGGCGGATGCTGCCACTCGTCGTCATTTGCCTCGACTACGTCGTAGTGAGCCATTAGCACGCTTGGGTTTGCAGAGCTCTCGCCCTCTATGCGAAGTAGTATGCTCTTATTGCCGCACTCTATTTTTTGGCAGTGCGCCAAAAGGTCTTTGTATATCTCGCATAGTTTTTCTTCAAAGCGCAAAAACTCGCCTTCGTCGTCTAGCGCCGCATCCCTGTGCGATATTGTTTTTATCTTGATGAGCTGCGAAAGGTGTTCTACCTCATGGCCGCTTGTTGGCGGCAGTGTGCCAGACACACCGCTGTGCTGTTGCGGTTTTTTTACACGTGCGGCGTTAAAGATAAGCACTGCAATAAGCATTAAAATTACCGCAAGTGCAAAGAGAAGTATATAAATTGCCATGTGTGGTACCCCTTATCAGTATTTATTTTGTCTAAAAAAGCCGTGATTAAAAATATCTAATATATTTTACCATTAATTTGCTTTTTTAACAATATGGCGATATAATAAATAGGGTGCGCACAATAAAAAACTCTATATATGCGCAAAAGAAAGGGTACTGTAGATGTACAATGGTAAAATAGTTAGAAAGACACTCTCACGCGTAGGCATAAGTTACTTTTTGCTTATGCTAATTTATATTTTTGCATACGCGCTGCTCAGCATTATTGTAATGCTGCTGCCAAACGTAGACCCAGCAGCCGAGTGGGCGCTGTGGCTGCTTAACGCGGTTGCACTTTACGCAATAGCGCTGCCGTGCTTTTTGTTAATTTTAAATGCGCTTATTTGCCACAAGGTGCCGGCGCCGCAAAAGGTGCGTGTGCCCATAGGCAAGTTTTTATTAACGTGCGTTTGCTGTGTGGGAGCGGTGTATGTTTTTAATTATATAACGGTAACAATACAAACAATAGTTAGCGAAATAACCGGCACGCCTGTTGACAATGCGCTTGACGCAATGCTTGCGGACAGCAGCATACTGTGGATAATATTTGGCACTTGCATAGTTGCGCCAATAGGCGAGGAGTTGCTTTTTAGAAAAATACTGTACGATAAAATGGGCTTTTTAGGCGATAAATGGTAT
>CAYJBO010000024.1:6827-25685 GCA_964368295.1 uncultured Bacteroides sp. | reverse complement strand
TGTAAGCGGTGTTATGTTTGGGCTGTTCCACGCTAATTTTACACAGCTTTTATACGCCGTTGCGCTTGGCATGATACTTGCATACGTTTATGTAAAAACGGGTAATATTTGGTACCCTATTGTCATACATTTAGTAATAAACGCAATGGGCTCTATTATAATACCGGGCATTGCAGAAAACGCAAACGAACAAGTAGAAATTTTACTGGGACTTGTGATATTTGCCTTGATGGCGTTTGCGGTTTTGATGTTTGTAGTGTCTTTGGTTAGCAGAAAGATAACGTTTAAACCTGCGCTTGGCATATTGCCAAAATTTATGGCGGCACACACGTTTATAAATGTGGGTATGCTACTTTATTTTGCAGCCTGTGCAGGGCTGATAGCATCGACATTTTTTGCGAGCGAGCTAACGGCATAATAAACGGCGAAAGATAAATAAAAAGGGAGTTTTTACACCAGATGACAGACATAATTAAGGCGCTTATATTGGGAATAGTAGAGGGCATAACGGAGTGGCTGCCTATATCTAGCACGGGGCACTTAATACTGGCGGACGAGTTTATAAAGCTAGGGCAGAGCGACGAGTTTAAACAGATGTTTGACGTTGTTATACAGCTGGCGGCAATAATGGCGGTAGTGTGTATATTTTGGCATAAACTGTGGCCGTTTTGCATTAATAAAAGCGGCAAAACGCTAATAGACACGTACTGCAAAAAAGATGTTTTTACAATGTGGTTTAAAGTGCTTGTGGCAATATTGCCGGCAATGGTAATAGGCCTGCCGCTAGACGACTGGATGAGCGAGAACTTGCACAACGTTTACGTGGTTAGCGCAATGCTTATAGTGTACGGCGTAATTTTTATAGTGGTAGAGAATTACTACAGGGATAAAACATTTAAAGTTAACGATATATCGCAAATAACATACCGCATAGCGCTAGGCATTGGCGCTTTTCAGGTGCTTAGCCTTGTGCCGGGCACAAGCAGAAGCGGCGCCACAATAATAGGCGCACTACTGCTTGGCTGTACAAGGACAGTGGCGGCGCAGTTTACATTTTACCTTGCGGTGCCTGTTATGTTTGGGGCAAGTTTTTTAAAGTTAATTAAGTTTGGCTTTAACTTTACCGGCATTGAAATTGCAGTGCTGGCAAGCGGCATGATAAGTGCGTTTTTAGTGTCGTTGCTTGCAATACGCTTTTTGATGGACTATGTTAAAAAGCACGATTTTAAAGTTTTTGGCTGGTATAGGATAGCGCTGGGCGCAGTTGTGCTTTTGTACTTTACTGTTGTGGCAGGCTAGCCAAACCGATGTAATGCGAACCCGTTTTATGGCAAAGGGGTGAACTTTCTATCAGCGTCAAAGCCTTTTGTAAGGCGCTAGCATTACTGCAAGGCTTTTCCTTGCTATAAAGCCCACCCCTTTGCCATAAAATCTATAGACCTAAAAGGCAAAGCGGTTTTTCTTGCGCTTTTGTGTGTCTGCTTTGTAAATGCTACGCCACGTCCCCGATGAGAGGGGACAAAGTCAAAGCGGCTTGCGCCGGCTTTAGCTTGCACAGTAGTAATAAATTTTAAGCAAAATATAAAACAGCCTATGTGGAGGGTAATTCCACATAGGCTGTTTTTGATGTTATGTAAGCTAAAATTTTACTTTTGCAACAGGTGAAAAGCAAAGCCGAAAATTTCATCTTTCATGTATATTGCAACAGTTTTGCCGTTTTTAACAACCCTTGACTCCTCGTCAAACTCAACGCCAAGCGTGCGCAAGTAGGCAATGGCCCTGTCTATAGTGTTAGTGCCAACCGCAATGTGGCCGTGTGTGCCCCTAAAAGGTGTTTTCATAATTTCAAACTCTCTGTTACCACAGAAAATTGACGAATTACCAACACTAAATGCCATGCCAAAAAGATTTTCTAGCATTTTCGCGCCCTTTAAAGCGGCGTCTTCGTTCTCTGCATTAATGCCAATGTGCATTTGGGTAAAGCCAAGCATGCTCATAACAGCCTCTTTTGTCAGGCGTGTAATCTCTTCCCAGTTGCCCTCGTCTATAAGCTTCGCAGGCACCATCCATGTGCCGCCGCATGCAATTATTTTGTCAAAAGATAAATAATCGTTTAGGTTTTTTGCATTTACGCCGCCTGTCGGCATCCAGCGCAGTGACTTATACGGGCCCGCAACCGCCTTTAGCTTTGCAACGCCGCCGTTTTGCTCTGCCGGGAAAAATTTTACGGCAGTAAGGCCCATGCTCATGGCCTGCTCCATCTCGCCGGGTGTTGCCGTGCCGGGCATAAAATTAATGCCTTTGTCAAGCGCGTATTTTGTTATTTCGGGGTTAAAGCCGGGGCTAACCATAAATTTACAGCCGGCCGCATGCGCCCTGTCCACTTGCTCTTTTGTCAATACTGTGCCTGCGCCTACTAGCATGTCGGGCACTTCTTTAACTATGTTTTTTATAGCCTGCTCTGCCGCCTCGGTGCGAAATGTAACCTCTGCCACCGGCAAGCCACCGGCAACAAGTGCTTTTGCAAGGGGCACTGCCTTGTCGGCATCATTAATTGCTATTACCGGCACTATGCCAATTTCGTAAATTCTTTGCAGTATATCACCCATAATTTAATGCTCCTTATTTTGCGGCTTTGTGCCGCTTATTTTTTTTTGACTACTACGCCATTATCTCGGCAGATGTAGGGCCGCCACAGGCATTGCTCTCGTCTGTGTCTATGTGCATTGCAGTTGCAAAGTTTTCGCTTACGCGCACTACAACGTCGCCCAAAATAGCGCTGCGCTCGTTGCCGCCTAGCTTTACGCTTATGATTTGTTTGTCGCTAACACCGTTTGCCTGTGCATCTTGCGGCGTTATATGTATGTGGCGCTTTGCCACAATTACACCTTTTACTAAATCAACACTGCCGGCAGGGCCAACTAGCTGACATCCCGGTGTGCCTGCAAGGTCTCCGCTCTCTTTAACAGGTGCACTAAGGCCTATGCTTCTAGCGTCTGTAAGGCTGATTTCTACCTGTGTTTCGGGCCTAACAGGGCCCAAAATTGAAACATTAGCAAGCTGTTTTTTAGGGCCTACAACGGTAACCCTCTCCTCACATGCGTACTGCCCGGGTTGCGATAAATCTTTTTTAGGCGTTAATGCATAACCTTTGCCAAATAATTGCTCAAGGTCTGCCTGTGACACATGCACGTGTCTTGCTGATGTCTCCACCAAAATGCTCATGATAATCTCCGTTCTGCCGACTTGTCGGCACTTACAAAATATATTTTTTTAGCTCTTTTAAAAATAGGCCTCGTGCAATAAATATAAGTTTTAAATCTATATCCAACATTGGGGGCGCTATTTCACTAATATATTGTATCAACTTATAACAAAAACTTCAAGAGGAATTGCGCAAATTTTGTAAGTAAATGTACCCCAAGTGCGCCCTAATATATGCACAAGACAGCAAAACATGTACCCTGCACAAGCACAGTGGCAAAAATCGCGCATGGCACCGTCACCTGTGCGAAGTACATAGGCGCAGTAGCGCAGTGTGGAAAAAGCTTTATACAGCGTTTGATTTTTGTAAGTTAGCGGCAAAAGAAGCGCTTAAAAGCATGCGAGGTTAAAGCAAAACTGTGCAAGTGCATTTGCAGTGTCTAAAAAATAATGCCTGGCCAAGGCGTAAAAAGCGGCACACGCAAGGGATGCGACCCCGTACAGGCGCTACTGGCGAAAAGGCTTTTAAAAAAGCTTTACTTTGCGGCTAGTACCGATAAAAGCATACGTGAAAAAGGGGAGAGTTATGAGGCGAGAGGAATTGGCGGAGTTTGGTGTTAAGGCAGAGCACATTGACAGTATTATGGCGTTAAATGGTAGGGACATTGAGCGGCACAAAGCGGCGGCGGCAAACAGCGAGCTGCAAGCAGAACAGCTGCGCAATCAGCTTAGTGACGCAAACAAAAAGCTAGAGGGGTACGACCCCGAGTGGCAACAAAAACTCGAGAGCGCAAACGAGAGCGCACAGCACAAAATAACTGCGTTTCGCTTTGAAAATGCAATGGGCAACACGCTTGCCAAATATGGCGCAAGGGATATTTTGTCTGTAAAGGCGCACGTTGCAATGGACGGCCTTACATTTAACAAGGATACAGGAGAAATTGACGGACTGGACGACCAAATTTTAGACATTAGGCAAAAATACGGCTACCTATTTAACGGCGAGGTGACAGCCGTGCCGGTGTTTAGCGCCAGCACAGCGGGCGCCGCCAAAACCCGTACAAGCGCAAACGAAGAGGCTAACACAGCAATAAGAGCACTATTTGGAAAGGATTGAAACGATGAGTAATATGATATCGAGAGAGGCCGCAGAGAGCCTAATACAAGAGCAAGTACAGCAGAGCGTGTTTCAAGATGCGCCAAAGGAGAGCGTATTTTTACGCATGGCACGCCGCCTGCCAAACATGACAAGCAAGCAGACAAGGCTGCCCGTGTTAGACCTATTGCCAATGGCTTACTGGGTAAACGGCGACAGCGGCATTAAGCAGACAAGCAGGCAGGAGTGGGAAAACGTATACCTAACGGCGGCAGAGCTAGCGGTTATAGTGCCACTGCCCGAGGCAGTGCTGGACGACGCGAGCTTTGACATAGTTGGCGAGGTTACCCCAAGGGTTACAGAGGCCATAGGCCAGCGCATAGACAGCGCCGCACTTTTTGGCGTAAACAGGCCGGCAGAATGGCAGAGCGACATTGTTACGCTAGCAAGGCAGGCAGGCAATAACATAGCTTGCGCCGGCGGCACAATTACTTACGATAAACTTATGGCAGAAGACGGACTGCTTGCAAAAGTTGAGGACGGCGGCAGTGCGGTTACGGGCATAATTGCGGCAATGAACACACGTGCAAAACTGCGCAGCATTAAAGACAGCGATAATTCGCCAATTTTTGTGACAGGCATGCAGTCGGAGACACCGTACTCGCTGGGGGGTGCGCCTATGTTCTTCCCACAGAACGGCAGCTTTGACACAAGCATTGCGCAGATGATAGCCGGTGATTTTTCACAGGCGGTGTACGCAATACGCCAAGACGTAACTGTTAAAATATTGGATCAGGCAACAATAGTTGACCCATCTACAAAAGAAATTGTTTACGCACTTGCACAGCAAGACATGATTGCAATACGCGTTGTGTTTAGAATGGGCTGGGCACTGCCTAACCCTGCTACACGCTTAAACTCAAGCCGCACATACGTGCCGTTTGCATACTTAGAGCCATCTAGCGCGGTTGCGGTGCAAGACGTTAAATTTACCGTAAAAGACGGCGAGACAGCCGTTGCAGACGCCGTTATTAATGTAAACGGCGCGCGCAAAAAAACCGATAGCACGGGCGTTGCCACATTTACTTTAACGGCAGGAAGTTACCCATATACCGTTAAAAAATCTGGCTATAAAACCCAAACAAGCTTTACGGCTGTTAGCAGTGCAGACGTTAATATTAGCGTAGCTTTGTTAAAATAACGGCGGCAAAATAGCTTGCAAGGCACGCAAAAGCGTGTAGCTAGCTAAAACGTGGGCGGCGCAGAGCGTATATAATGCGCCGCCCACAAAAACTAGGCAAAATATTTACAAAAATCAAGGGGAGGTTTTGCACATGGATTATGTTGATTACGAGTATTACAGCGGCGTTTACGGCGGCAAAATTATACAGCAAGACGCATTTAGTGCGCTGGCGTTAAGGGCGCAATTTTTTGTGGACATGGTGACATTTGGGCGCGTTAAAGAAAAAGCGAGCATACCGGATTGCGTAAAAATGTCGGTTTGCGCATGTGCAGACGTGCTGTGCAATTACGACAAGGCGCTAGAAAATTTTAACGAGAGCGCCTTTATTAAAAGCGAAACTGTTGACGGCTACCGAGTTGACTATGAGAGCATAGACAGCGTAAAAGACAGCCTTATAGACAACATGTGCACTGCCTTACAAACGTACTTGCCAAAGGGGCACCCACTACGCTATAGGGGGAAAGGCGATGCGGACTAACACAGATATAACGCTTTACCGCAAGGTTTACGATGAAACCACGCACGACAACACGTGGGGCAAAATTGTTATAAACAAAGCTAGCTGGTTTAGTGGGCAAAAAACATCGCTGTCTAGCAGCAAGTACGATAAATTTACAATACGTGTTTTTGTTGCAGATTTAAACAATCAGTATAACATGGACGTGAGGCTGCTAAGGGGCGAGAGCGGCGTGGCCACACAGGACAGCATGCCAAAAGACAGCGCAAATGTGCCGCTGTTTGACATCTTTGGCAACCTAAATATAAATGAGGGCGACTTTGTGGCGAGGGGAGTGTGCGAGTATGCACTGCCGTCACAGGCGAGGGAAAGCCTGCCACAGCACGATTGCTTTGACGTAATTTCCACGGCAAAAAATACGAGGGGCAGTTACTATACGCAGCACTGGAAGATAGAGGGTGTGTGAGCATGGGCAGTATTATTTTTGGCAATTTTACGCAGAGCGGGCAAAAAAGCACGGCCGCAAAAGGTGCGCACAGCGCAGTGCGCTTGCAGTTTAATGCAAACTTTGCACAGCAAAAAGCAAGGGCAATTGCACTTGCGCAAGCACAGCTAGACACACAGGTTTTACAAAAGTGTGCGGTGTATGCGCCTAAAAAAACGGGCAATTTAATTGCAAGCGGCACGGCTGCAACAACAATAGGCACGGGTGCTGTAAAGTACGGCGCAAGCTATGCGCAAATGCAGTACTACGGCACTAAAACATACAGGCCGTATAATTCAAACAGGGGCGCACTTTGGTTTGAGCGGATGAAATTGCGCCATAAAGCGCAACTATTGGCGCAGACGGCACAGGCGGTAGGAGCAAGGGCGGTGATAAAGTGAGCGAGGCAAATACAAACACACACGAGAGTATAATTGAAAGTTTGCGCAGTTATTTTTTAAGCTGTCCGCTTTTAACAAAGGAGCGGCTTTGTGTAGACAGCGCACAGCAAAGGCAAAATGCGTACTCCATAGGCACCATGATGTCCGACGAAGTGATGAGGATGTACCTTGGCAAAAGCTCAAAAAGGCAGTACGTTTTTGAGCTGTTGGCGTTTTACACAGTTGCGGACACCGAGGCGCAAAATGCACAAAATGCCGCATTTTTTGAGCACTTTGCACAGTGGCTGGACGAGCAAAATAAAAGCGGTAACTTGCCGCTTTTGCCACAGCGGTGCAAGCCAATAAAGCTAGAGGCGCTTAGCGGCGGCTACCTAGAAACGCAAAACACAGACACAAAAGTATACGCAATGCAGTGCAGGCTAGTGTATTTTAAAAGGGCAAATTAAATAATATTAGCCGTATTAGCGGCAAAAAGGAGTGTTATTATGAAATTATCCGAACTGATGGACGGCGTTACACCAAATGCTTTATTTGAGGGCGTTACAACTGCCGATGACTATGTGCTTGCTGTTGATTTTAGCGGCACGGCACAGCTAGATGGCGATTTTGTGGTGGCGCAAGAGGGCATGACAGAGCTGTCGGGCGCACTGGAGACACTTACGCAGGAGAGCCAGTACCTAAGGGGCGGTAAACAGACGGTAAAAACAGGCACACAGCGCACATTTACCCTTACGGGTGAGCGCTACATAGGCGATGAGTTTCAAGACGAGATGATGAGCCACGCCATGAAGTACGGCACGGGGCAAGCCGTTATAAAACCGTACATTTACTTTAATATTTTAACCGGCAAGGGCGAAAAGGGTAAGGTTTCAATAGCGGTTGAGAGCGACCCCTCGGGTGCGGCCGGCGAAAATGCAGGCATTAGCGCAGTGCTTACGGCAAGGGGCACGCCGGAGCAGTTTGCATACAGCGCATAAAAATACACGGCAAAAGCTAAGTGGCGGCCTTTTGCTAAAAGGGAGTTTAACATGTTAAATATTAACAATGTACAGGTAGAATTTGACGTGACGTCGCCGGAGGACATACGGCGTTACGCAAGAGCTGCGGCCGCTATGACGGCGCAGATGAAGAGCCTTTGTGAAGACAGCAAAGACGAGAGCATAAGTGCGGCGCAGTACGCAGAGCACCTTGAAAGGCAGTGTAAAATTTTGACAAATTTTATTGATGACGCCTTTGGCGAGGGCACGTGCAACAAGCTGTTATGCAAGCGCACAAGATTGTACGAAATTTGCACAAGCATTGCCACGGCATTAGAGCTGCACACTAGCGAGCTAAAAGAAAAATTTGCCGGCTATGAGCCTAATAGAAAAACTAAAAATGGCGAATAATAATATTTTGCTTGAAAACGGCCTGCCAACAGAGCGTTTTGGCCATGTGCTTTACTGCGATTTTCGCAATATGGTGCGCTTTGAAACGGCACTTTTTGACCACAGCCTAACGCAGACAGAAAAGGTGTACATAGGCCTTTTGCAACTGTTTGACAAATTGCCCAGCGGCGAGGATGAACTTGCGCAGATGGTGGACATATTGCTGTGGTTTTACTGTTGCGGCAGGCAAAAACAGCAGGGGCACAGCGGCGAGGACTGCGGCGCAAACTGCAAAGCGGCACAGGCAAATGGAGCTGTAAAAGGCGACAGCAAAAACAGCATAGTAAATTCGTTAAAACACAGCGGGAGCTCTGTGCAAAGGGCGTACGATTTTAACACAGACGCCCCTTGTATTTACGCAGATTTTTTGTCGGCCTACGGTGTGGACTTGATAAGTTTAGACTACATGCACTGGTGGCAGTTTTGCGCCCTGCTAGAAAACTTGCCGCAAACGGCGCACATGGCGCAAAAAATGTACTATAGGACACTTAATACGCACGCCATTAAAGACAAGGCGCAAAGGGAGCACTGTGAGGGCATTAAACGCGCGGTTGCAATAGCGCAAAGCGGTAAGGTGGCAAAGGGGAAATCTCAGGGCGAAATAGAGAGCCAAAACAGACAAAAAATTAAAAACCGCTATAAACAGGCGCACGAGGCGCTTATTTGCAAAACACAAAGCGGCAACATAAAAACAAACACAGGAGGTGGTTAAATGGCGTTTGACGGAAGCCTTGTTTTTGATACAAAAATAGACACGGCAGGCTTTGAAGAGGGCGTTAGCGCGCTCTCTTCGGCAAGCTCGTTATTGGGTATAACGTCGCTTACACAGGCGTTTAACTCGCTGGCACAGGCGGCGGGCGGCGCACTGGAGGGCCTTGTAAACATGGCGCAGGGCAGCTCGGCATTCTCCGGCATCACGTCTTTATACGGCAATAATTTATCAGGGTCTCTGGTGGGCAGTTTAAACAGCGCCGTGTCGGCGATGATGAGCAGTGCAACGTCAGACACTGCGGCGCAAGTGGGCGCTATGGTAATGCAAACCGTGGCGGGCGGCGCTGCAACAGATGCCACATTAAGCGCTGCCATGACAAGCAAAATGACACAGGCACAAAATGTGGCAATGGCGGCTTCGGGCGGCTTTAACGCAGTGGGTCTGCAAATTGCAAACGGTATTTCTCAGGGCGTTTACTCAGGCGTAAGCGCAGTTACAAACGCCGTGTCCAGCGTTGTAAACAGCGCGCTGGCCGCCGCTAAAAGTGCCGCACAAATACGCTCCCCATCACGTGTGTTCGACACTCAAGTCGGCCGCATGCTCATGATGGGCATTGAGCAAGGCGTTTTGCAAAGCACCGGCGATGTCATGCAAACCATGTCGTACAGCATGGATAAAATAAAAGGCGCGGCGCAAAAATCTGTGAGTGCAAACGCGCTAAATTACAACGCGGCGTCTGTGGCACAGGTTATGCAAAGCCATATTTTAAGCGCCAATAAAAGCAACTCTAATTTGCCGCTTTTACAATATGCATACACGCAAAGCGGCACGCACGGTGCGCAAAGCGGCAGTGTCACTAACCTGTACATGACCGTTAACACGCACGACAGCCTGAGCGAGAGCGAGCTTACACGACAGGCGCAGAACTTTTTAACACGCACAAGGAGGAAACTGCCATGACAAGCAGTACGGAAATTACGTATATAAGCAGTGGCGGTACCATTGTTTTTTCGCCTAATTCAGATTATTGGCTCACCGATATTGCAGGCCTTGAGACAAGCAGTGAGATGAGCGTGTCTGCAAATATACAGCAGTGTGGCGAGACGCTTGACAGCCAGTACGTCTCGGGGCGAAAGCTAACCTTTACGGGCGACATACACGGCGAGCTGACGCTTAACAGAGAAAAGCTGCTAGGCGCCATACTGCCAGCAGAAAAGGCCACAATTACCTTTAAATGCGCAGAAAAAGAGTACGCCATTGACGGCTACCCCACAAGGACGCCAAGCATAAATTTTGGCGAGGGAATGCAAGATTTTCAGTTTGAGTTCTATGCGCCATACCCGTATTTTCGCACGAGAGAAAATACGCTTTACAGCGTTGCCGGCATTACTGCAAAGTGGCAAACTCCTTTTTTTATGCAAAACAGCACGTATATATCGCAGTATAACCAAAATGCGTTTGTTAGCATTATAAACAGCGGCAATGTAAAACAGGCCTTTGTGCTTAACATTTATGCACGTGAAAGCGTTAAAAATCCGACGTTATACAACATTACAAGCAGCGGCGCAATACACATTAATAAAACGCTGCAAAAGGGCGAGCGCATACGTATTTCCACGCATGGTAGCGACAAAGACAGCGGCAATGCGGTACTTTTTTATACAAGCGATGGAGAGGAGCAAAATGCGTTTAGGTACATACTGCCCACTAGTGACTTAGACATGTTAATATCGCCCGGCACGAGTATTTTTATGGCGAGTGCACAGGAGAATAAGGAGAACATGCAGTGCACTATAGTTACGGCCGGGGGTGAGTACCATAGCATTTAAACTGTACGTATACGGCGGCATTAACGCCGAGCACAGCGTTTGTTACGGCGAGGTGCGCGGCATAGACAGCCTGCAGTGGCTTGAGGAGTACGCCGACAGCGGCGAGGTTAAACTTGTGTGTGCAAGCAACGCTAACAATGTTGGCATAATTGACGTAGGGCGGCGCATTATTAACACAGAGCGCAGCAAACTTGCCGCTGTTATAGACAGCGTTGAGTACAGCACTATAGACGGCGAGAGCAAGATGACTGTAAGGGCAAAATTTAGCACGGCGCTTTGGCAACAGCGTGTGCTTACAAGCGCAAACATGCCGGACGAAACGGATGCGGAGCTTGCGATACTGCACATAGCAAACGCGTGCAAAGGCGACATGCCGATAAGCGTGAGCGCAGCATTAGGGCTCGGCGTAAATACAGACGTTACTTGCGAGCCGGGCACGGCGTTTGACGCCATAAAAAACATTGCGCAAAGCTGCAATTTTGGCTTTTGCCATGTGCTTGATGACGAGTATAACGAGACTTTTATGCTGTACAGCGGCATAGACAGGACGCATCAAGACAGCGACGATTACAAGGGGTATTTTGCAACATCGGCAAACAATATAGCCGAAATAACGGTGGAAACCGGCGACGAAAACTACAAAAATATGGCGATAGTGCGCACACAAATAGGCGATGAAGAGCTATTTGTAACGGTGGACAGCGCAGGGACGCAAGAGATGAAAAGGCAAATTTACATAGATGCGAGCGACATAAAAGACAGCGCCGTTAAGACAGACGAAAGCGGCAACACGCAAAAGGTAACATACACGCAAAGCGAAATTTTAGACATGCTGCGTGCAAGGGGCACTGCCACACTTGCACAGCATAAAAAAACCTTTTATGTAAGCGCACAGCTTAAACAGCTTGGCATAATTTTTGGCAAAGACTACGACGTGGGCGACATACTGCCAATAGTTATAGAGTACAAAAGCAGGGTAATTTTAAGCGGTCGGCTTACATCGGTAAACATAACGTACGAAACAAATAAAAAAATAGAGGCAATTTTGGAGGTGAGCGTATGACAACTTGGCCACTGGATAACACACAGTACACGGCACAGGCTATAGGCGCATATGGCGGCGCTAGGACAAGGGGCGTTTACAGCAGCGACGACTGCTTTGCCGTTAGCGCAATAGGCGAGTTTAACATTAAGGTAGAGCCGGGGCTTGCATGGCTTAAAAAAGAAAAATACTGGGGCGTTGCCGTGCAGGAGACACTGCCTACTATATTGGCGCTGGAGGTTGGCAGCGGCGAGCTTAGCCGCCAGGTTGCCGTTGTGCTTCAGCTAGATAAAACGGCAAACGAAGCACGCCTTACATTAAAGTATGGCGACTATGAACAGCAGGCGCCACTGCCTGTGAGAGACGACTTTTTTGATGAGATAACAATTGCAATTTGTACGCAAAATGCAGGTGCCGCGGCCATAACAAGCGCTGACATAACAGACACACGCGCAGACGAGAGCCTTTGCGGCATAATGCGTGACGGCGTTACGGGCATACCCACAGAAGCCTTTAACACGCAGGCAAATGCAATTATAAAAAACCTGCAAAGTGACATTGCAAGCGTAAAAGACGGCAGTGCTTACTCAATAACAATAAACGACACAGCGACGTTTTTAAAGAATAACTGGAGCGCAGATGCACCGTACACACAAACTGTAAGCGCAATAAATATGGCCGAGATTTACGAGCCGTTTGCAGACTTGATATGCGAGGGAACGGCAGAAGAGATAGAGGAAAAGCTAGAGGCGTATGCAAATGTAAGCTATATGCAAGCGCAAGACGGCACAATTACGGCCACCTGCCTTTTTGACAAACCACTTGCGGACTTTAAAGTTAAGCTAAAGGCGGTGGTATAATGGGCGACGCATTTATAGTAAGGCGTGGCACGGTGGATACAAGCGTGCCAATTGGCACAGAGGCATTGCCGATAAATGACGTAGGTGTTTGGCAAAAGTGCGCAGGGCTAAGGGCAGTATATACCACGGTAGAGGATGTTTTACAAGACAGCAGCTATACTACTACATTGTTGCACACTAAAAATGCGCTGGAGTATATGGTGCGCAGTGTGTTGATACAAAGGGCAGTGCTTGCAAGCGAAACAGCGGTAAATCTTCTTAGAAACTCGATCCATTTGTCAAATCCAATACCATTTATTAGCAGTGGTGCATATGGTGTAATAATAGGCTCCGGCAATGGGTACGACACCGGCGGCGGTGTGTATTTAATGAGCAATGCATTTAACGGAAGTTCGTCTATCTGGACAAATATAATGGGCGCTTCGTTTTTTAACCCGGCATACATAGGCATTGACGTTTCTGCTGCAACACAGACGAACACTGAGTTTTGGCCGTTTGAGGTAACGTTAAATCTATCGGTTACAAGCGCAGCTATACCTTTAAAAATCCAGGGTAAGCAGGGGCAAAACTGGGTAGACCTTACTCCCGATATTTACAACACACAGCAAAGTGCAAACAATACCTATATCTGTACATCGGGCATAAGCGGCAAGGTTAGTGCAATACGGTTAATTCAGTCGGCTAGCAGCAATGCGCTAATATACTGCAGTAACTTTATTTACAGGGGGATATAAGCATGACAAAAGCCACATTTTTGGTAAACGAGCTTGCGGAAATAAGAAAAGATACATCTATAAATTTGACAAAGCAAGAGGCGATGATGGCAGATGCAAGCGAAAAGACAGAGGAAGAAATAACAGATTTGCAGCTTGCGCTAACCGAAATATTTGAGTTAGGTGGTGTGTTATAATGGCAAAAATTTATGCGGCGCTAATTTTAAAAGGGCTAAAAACAATAGACGACGTGCCGGAGAGCTTAAAAGAGCAAGTGCGCTTGCTTTTAGGCGATAACACCGAATAAAGGAGAGAATTGATATGATTTTTAACGGGCGCAACGAGGTGCCGTTTTACTACAGCGCCTACGGGTACACAAGGGGCGGCGGCACTACATTTCACGGCGGTATAGACATAGTAGGCCTTGACGACGACGGCATAAATATGCCGTCTTACAAGGGCGAGCGCATAAGCGGCACCGTTGTAGCAAGCGCATTTATACCGCAGAGCACAGGCAACGCAACGTGGGAGTGGGGCAACTACATATGTGTACAGCTAAACGCAAACGCAACGCCGGACGACGTTAATTACCTTTACTTTTGCCACAATAAGTCAAACCTTGTAAAGGTAGGCGACAGTGTTACAACGGGCGACAAGCTTGCAGTGATGGGCAACACGGGCAATGCGGCATATGCAAGCCCACCAATAGAGCACGTGCACTTTGAGGTAAGGGCACAGCGCACCGGCAAAGGCCTAGACCCAACGGCGTATGCAATGGTAGAAAACAAAGCCGGTATATATGAAAACGAACAGGTGAGCCAAGAGGTAAACGGCTATACGGGCACGGTGCTTGTAAGCGGCCTGCGCCTTAGAACCCTGCCCGACACAGAGGACACGACACAAATAATTACAACGCTTGAAAAAGATAAAACATACCCTATGTTGCAAACAAAAAACGGCTGGGCTTTTTTACAAAGCGGCACGGCTAGCGGCGGCTGGGCATGTATTGCACAAAATGGGGTCGACTATATTTTAATCGACACTTATTGATAAAATTGCGGCTTTGATATTTACTCTGCAAACGTGCACAAGTTATTTTGCACAGCAAAAATAATATCAATTTTTAAGCAAACACAGGGCGCAGAAAAGGAGCAAAGCATGATAGTAGACGTACAATTTTGGCTTCAGATGATAATATACGCCATCAGCTTTGGTGTTTTTTACGGCACTACAACGGCAAGGCTTAAAACGCTAGAGCAAAAAATGGATAAACACAACAGCGTTATGGAGCGTGTTTTTAGGCTGGAGGACAGCGATAAATGCACCAACAGGCGAATAAGTGATTTGCACAACACTCTCAATGCGACAATGAAGGCCGGCGGCGATAAAAGGGCGGGGTAGCCGAGTGCATGTGCGGTGCGGCTACTGCCCAATAAAAAAACAAAAGGGGTAAAAAATGGTTATTGATTTAATGGAAGCAAACACGCAGGGCAATGATTTATTGGCAGATGAAAAACAGCTTGAGGGCCAGACAAATATGCAAGACAGCGTGGATGGCAACGGCTTTTTTGCAGACGATGCCCATGAGGACGGCGAGCCTTTGCAAGACGCAGATGAACCTTTGCAGGCTATGGGTGACTATAAAGTGACAGCGGCTACCGTTATAAGGACGTGCGTACTGCTTTTGGCGCTTGTAAACCAAGTGCTTGCCGCCATAGGCAAAAGCCCACTGCCGTTTGACAGCGAAGAGTTGACACAGGCGATAAGCACAGCAATAACCGCCGTGGCGTCTTGTGTTGCGTGGTGGAAAAACAACAGCTTTACTAAGGCGGCACTTGTTGCAGACGACGTTATGCAAGTGTTAAAACAAGAAAAATAAAAATGCAAAAAGCGCCGCTTGCACTTATATAAAATAAGTGCAAGCGGCGCCAATGGCGTATTATAATAAAAACTAAATTGCGGCAAGTGGCGTGTTATTGCAAAGCATAAAAAGCACGGGAAAAAGTTAAAAAATGCGGCTAGCCGCTAAATATATTGCAAATTATTTATCGGCAGGTGCGGCGCAATTTTTGTGTATTTTATAAACCGCACACATTACTCGCAAAGGCTAAATTTATATGTTGTAACGTGGTGGTACTCCTCGCCCGGGTTTAGCGTTATGCTGGGGAAGTGCCCGTGCGACGGCGTGCAGGGGTAGTGCTGTGTCTCAAGGCAAAATCCCTCGTGCTTGTTATAATTTTTGCCGTGCTTGCCCGGTGTTGTGTCGTCGGCAAGAAAGTTGCCCGTGTAAAGCTGTACCGCAGGCTGTGTTGTATACATTTTCATCTGTATGCCTGTGTTTGCGTTTGCGGCAACTGCGCATTTTGCAAGCATGCCTTCCTCTTTTGCAAAAATAAAGTTGTGGTCGTATCCGCCGGCAATAACAAGCTGCTCGTAGTCGCTATTTATGTCGGCGCCTATTTTTTTTGCGGCCGTAAAATCCATCGGTGTGTCGGCAACGTTAAGTATTTCGCCCGTGGGGCATAAATCTTCGCCGCTAGGCGTAAATTTATCGGCACGCATCAACAGCTCTGTGTCAAGCACATTGCCGCTGTCGTGGCCGCCAAGGTTAAAGTAAGAGTGGTTTGTAAGGTTAATAATAGTTGTGTCGTCGGTTGTTGCAAGGTACTCTATAACAAGCGCGTCCTCAATAGTAAGCGTGTATTTTACGCTTAAAGTAACCTTGCCGGGGAAACCGTCGTCGCCGTTTTTGCTCTTGCCTTTAAACACCACGGTGTCCTCGCCTATCATATTGCCCTTAAAAACCATGCTGCTAAATGTGCCGTGCAGGTGGTTTTCACCGTTGTTTTTTTCAAGCGTGTATGTCTTGTTGTCAAGCATAAATTGCGCGCCTTTTATCCTGTTTGCACACCTGCCCACAAAGGCGCCATGGTATGCAATGCCGCTCTCGTAATCCTCAAGCGTGTTGTAGCCAAGCACAACGTCACGCACTGTTTTGTCCTTGTCGGCAAATAGTATGTTTTTTATGGCACAGCCGTACTCAATAAGGCTTACACTGGTGCCGTTTTCGTTTGTAATTGTAAACTCGTAAACGTCTTGCCCCGCTTTAGTTCTGCCAAAATACTCGCTTGTAATAGACATAAAAACTCCCCTTTATAAACATGTTTTTTAACAATTAAATTACTGATACTAGCTATTTGCGCTTGAAAAAGCGCCTTAGTTTTTTTTTGGTTGGCACGGGCTCGCCAATGGCGTGCGGATATTTTTGCCTTGCGGCATTTATGGCGTCTTTAAGCTTGTTTTTGCGTATGTTTTTGTGCTGGCCAATAAACTGTGCAAAGCAAATTGTAACAACTATAAACACTATGCCAACGTAAAAAACAGGCCGCAAGTCGGCCTCGCCCGGTGGGGAGTAAACCTCAATAGTTGTAATAATTAAAGAGCATAAAAACGAGCCAAGCATAGACACAACGCCGTTTAACGTTGCTATAAACGAAAAATAAACGGTGCGGTCGGGCACATCGCCCATGCCCTCTACCTGCAGCTGCAAAAAGCCTATGCCCATGCCGGCAAACGGTATAGAGTTAATTATTGCGATAATAGGGTATAAAATGCTCCAGTTATGCTCGTTAACAAAAAGCCACAAAATGCCGGCGCACATAACCATGCCAACGGATATTTGCACAACACGTTGCCAGGATATGCGCAGCGCAAGCCGCTGAAATACGGGCGCTGCAATAATTCTAAAAATACTGCCAACAGTTGTCCAAATAAGTATTTGAGAAAAAGGCAAATTTAACATGCGCACTTGGTATATAGCGGAAAAACCGCCTATAAACATGTTGCTAAAAGACCAGAGTACATTGGTTACAACAACGCGCATAAATGGCTTGTTTTGTATTATGGGCGCTATCATTTTGCCAAGGGGCTCTTTGTTTTTTTGTGTGGGATTATGCGCCTTTGGCGAAGACCCGTTTTGCCTGCTTGAAATATAGCCGGGCAAGCGCATAAATATTAAAAGGCTTACCACAATGGCACTACACTCTAAAATGCCTACCGACAAAAAGCCCTCTCGCTCCCAGCCGCCACGGCCGGAGGCATCGATAATAAGCGCGGCGATTAAAAACAGCGTCATATTTACCACCATAAAAGACATCTCTCTGGCAGAAAAATATGCAGGGCCTCCGTGGCCCTCAACGCTTTTAAGCATCCACGCATTTTGTGCGGCCGCGGATATTTGGAAAAACGCAACCATTAGCACAAGCGATATAGTAAATAAAATTGCACCTGCTTGCATTGGCAGCAAAACAGAAAAAAACACGAGCGGCAACATTAGCCGCCACGTAAAATTAGTAACTTTTAAAAACAAATTTTTGTTCATAGCGCGCGAAAAAAGCACGCCACCAAGCATTTGCAACAGCGTTAGCGTTGCGGTTATACCCGTTAAAATATTTGCAATACCTATAGGGATATTGTAGTAATTTGTCATTGCGGCAACAACGGTGCCACTGCACACCCAAAAGGCGGCCATGGCAAACATATTGTCCAGCATAAACAGTTTTGCGCTTCTGTGCATAATAAGTCACATTCCTTTTAAAATGCAATGTACTGTTTTAAAATTTGTGGGTGTGTGCATAAACTTGTTAAATTATTTTGTAAGTAGGTGCTTTATAAAACAGCCTGTCGGGTGGCCGGGGCCACTGGGTCAGCTGCCAAAAAAACAAAGCCTTTGCCTACTATTTTGCAAAAGCGGCTTTGTCAACAGCGCCTGCACAGGCTGTTTTATTAATAAAACACTAAAAAAGTGCAAAGCAAACTTGCCTTTTGTTACACCTTTAGGTTCTTAATTTTCTCTGCCGCTACTTTTGCTTTTTCTGCATCGCCAAAGCCGGTTAGCCTAAAGTAGCCCTCGCCGTTTGAGCCAAAGCCCGCACCCGGCGTGCCAACAATGCCCTCTTGCTCTAACAGCAAGTCAAAAAAGCTCCAGCTGTCAAGGCCGCCCGGGCATTTTAGCCACAGGTATGGGCTGTTTTTGCCGCCGCAGTACCAAATGCCTGCCTCGTCTAGCGCGGCCGCTAAAACTTTAACGTTGTTTTTGTAATAGGCAATGCTCTCTTTTGCTGCGCTTTGGCCCTCTTGTGTAAACACAGCTGCGGCGCCACGCTGTACAATATACGGGACACCGTTAAATTTAGTGGTTTGGCGGCGTAGCCACATTGCGTTTAGGCTAAAGCCGTCGCGCTGTAAATCTTTTGGCACTACTGTGTAGCCGCAGCGTGTGCCCGTAAAGCCTGCCGTTTTTGACAGCGAGCAAAACTCAATAGCGCAGTTTTTTGCGCCGGGTATCTCGTATATGCTGTGCGGCAAGTTTTCCTCTTCTATAAAACTCT
>CAYJBO010000024.1:0-6817 GCA_964368295.1 uncultured Bacteroides sp. | reverse complement strand
CAGCACTGCGTTGTTGTCTAGCGCATAGTTTACCCATATTGTAAGCTGTGCCTTGTCGTAAACGGCGCCTGTGGGGTTGTTAGGGCTACACATGTAAATTATGTCTGCCTTAACGTCTGTATTTGGCATTGGCAAAAAGCCGTTTTCTTGCGTTGCGTTTGCATATATTATTTTGCGCCCTGCCATAATATTTGTGTCTACATAAACGGGGTAAACGGGGTCCGGTACAAGCACTGTGTTGTCCGAATCAAAAATATCAAGTATGTTTGCAAGGTCGCTCTTTGCGCCGTCGGACACAAAAACCTCATCGGCGGCAAGGGTGACGTCGTATTTTGCGTAGTAGTCTACAATTGCCTCGCGCAAAAATGCATAGCCCTGCTCGGGGCCGTAGCCCTTAAAGGTGGCCTTGTCTGCCATCTCGTCGGTGGCCTTGTGCATTGCGTCAACAACAGGTGCCGTAAGCGGCAGTGTAACGTCGCCTATGCCAAGGCGTATTATGTCGTTTGTCGGGTTTTGCGCTGTGTACTCTGTCACTTTTTTAGCTATTGTTGAAAAAAGATAGCTACTCTCTAAATTGCCGTAATTTTTATTCATCTTCATAGTTGTAAAGTGTCCTTTCACAATGGGTATGTTATTACTCAATGACATTTTTTATGTTTTTTTGTGCCTTTTATGCCGGATTAAATGCCTTGGCCGCATAGGTTTTGCCCTTGTGTTTTAGCCTGTACTGCGGCGCAAACACAGCGCAGCGCCAGCCGTGGCCAAATAAAATTTAACAAAAAATTAAACATGTATGCAAAAATTAAACCTCGACAACTCCGTCAAAAACCGCAACAGCTCCGCCTGTCATATAGACGGTATCGCCGGTGTAGTTTATTGTAAGTGTGCCGCCTAAAAGCTCTACATCCACGTCTGTGTTTTGTTTGCAGTGTCCGCAAAGGCATGCCGCAACAACGCACGCGCAGGTGCCCGTGCCACAGGCGAGCGTCTCGCCGCTGCCGCGCTCCCACACACGCATAACAAGGTGTGTCTCGTCAATAACCTTTACAAACTCTGCGTTTACACCCTCGGGAAAAATTTTATTGTGCTCGTACTGTGCGCCAAGCGCAGGCATGTTTAGGTGCGCCGTGTCGGGCACAAATGTAACGCAGTGCGGGTTGCCCATGGACAGGCAGGTAACACGCACACCGCCGCCCTTTATCTCTATAAGTTTGTCTATAACAGGCTCTGTAAAGCCTGCAATAGGCACAAGCTCCGGCTCAAATATAGGCGCGCCCATGTCCACGGTTAAAAGGCCCGGCTCTTTGCGCACAATGTGCTTTATGCCGCTTAGCGTCTCTATATCAACGCTGTTGCCGCTTGCCATGTCGTTTAAAAACAAGTACTCTGCAACGCAGCGTATGCCGTTGCCGCACATTTTGCCCTCGCTGCCGTCAAGGTTAAACATGCGCATCTTTGCGTTTGCAACATCAGACGGGCATATTAAAATAACACCGTCGCCGCCAACGCCCTTGTGCCTGTCGGACAGCCTTACAGCAAGCTCGTTTGGGTTTTCAACAGTCTGCTCAAAGCAGTTAATATACACATAGTCGTTTCCACAACCGTGCATTTTTGTAAAGTTAAGTTTCATTTGCGCTCCTTTTGTATGCAAGTGCATTTTGCACGTGGCTATAGTAATTACATCTCAATATACATGTCGCGCTCTGCGCCAACAGATACATATTTAATAGGCACACCGACAGATTTTTCAATAAAGGCTATGTATTCTGCAGCCTCTTTTGGCAAATCTTCCTTTTTGCGGCAACCCGATAAATCTTTTTGCCAGCCCTTAAACGTTATGTTAATTGGCTTTGCAATTTCAAGTGTGTCGCCGTATGGGAAGTCGTTTATCTCCTCGCCGTTTAGCTCGTACGCAACTGTAACGGGTATCTCGTCAAGCGTGTCTAAAATGTCTAGCTTTGTAAGCGCTAAAACGTCTGCGCCCTGCGCACGGCAGCCGTAACGGCTTGCAACTACGTCAAACGGGCCAACCCTGCGTGGGCGGCCTGTTGCCGCGCCAAACTCGCCGCCGGCATTGCGCAGTTTTTCTGCCTCTTCGCCAAACAGCTCACAGGTAAACGGACCCTCGCCAACACAGGAGGAATACGCCTTCATGATGCCTATGTTTAAGTCTATTTTATGGTTTGGCACGCCTGCGCCAACGGGTGCATACGCGCCAATTACGTTAGACGATGACGTGTAGGGGTAAATGCCAAAATCTATGTCACGCAGTGCGCCAAGTTGTGCCTCAAACATGATGTTTTTGCCCTCTTTAGCGGCCTTATCCAAAAACAAAGCCGTGTCGCAAACGTATGGCTTTACAATGTCGCCAAATTTTTGCAGCCAATCCCATGTCTCGTCAAAGTTTACAGGTTCTACACCGTATGCGCCTGTAATAATTAGGTTTTTGTACTCTAAAATGCCCTCAAGGCGTTTTTTTGTAGTCTCCGGGTAAAATAAATCGCCAAGGCGCAGTGCCTTTTTCATGTATTTGTCGCCGTAAACAGGCGCAATGCCCCTGCGAGTAGAGCCGTACTTTGCGTCAGCAAGGCGGTCCTCCTCAAGGCAATCGAGCATGCGGTGGTAAGGCATGCAAATAATTGCACGCTCAGATATTTTAAGGTTCTCCGGCGTGATTGTAATGCCGCCGGCACGCAGTTTTTCCATTTCGCCCGCAAGGTGCTCAATGTCTATAACCATGCCGTTACCCATTACATTTATAACGTCGTCACGCAATATGCCCGACGGCAAAAGGTTTAATATAAACTTGCCTCTCTCGTTAACAACGGTGTGCCCGGCATTGTTTCCGCCCTGGTATCGCACAACTATATCGTACTTTTCGCTCAGCAAGTCAACCATGCGGCCCTTGCCCTCGTCGCCCCAATTTATACCTGTAATAGCAGTTAGCATATTTTTAATCCCCTTAAAATTGATATTAAAATTATACGACAAAAGGCTAAAATTTTAATGTTTTACAGCGTTTGAAAAATCAATAAAAAATTTTGCGCATTTATCTAATATATTTTATCATAAAACAAAGATATATTCCATACTTTTTATAAAACAATGTGTAAATTTAACAATATCAAAAAAAACGTGCAAATTAAAGGGTTTTTTATAGATAAAGTAAAAACTTTTTTTGTATAACTTGTATTTTTTTAAAAAATATGCTTGACAACAAACGGCAAAAAAGTTATAAAAGTTATATAAGAATGTGCGTGCTAAACTTTTTTATGTTAAATATGCGCATTTAAGATTAACATTGGAGGGTTTATTATGGTATTTGAGCGTGTGCGTGAAATTATTTGCGACCAACTTGACTTAGAAGAGGATTCTGTTACTACTGAGTCTAACATTATGGAGGATTTTGACGCTGACAGTCTTGACATTGTGGATTTAGTTATGACACTAGAAGACGAGTTTGCGATAGAAGTGCCCGATGATAAAATTGAGGGCTTTGCAACAGTTGGCGATGTAGTGCGCTATATTGAAGAAAATTCTTAATAGTAAAACCAAAAAGCCGCAAAGGCTTTTTTATGGGCTGTTGACTTAGTCGGCAGCTCTGTTTAAGTTTATGGCGGTTTAAATAAACAAATAAAATGCCGTTACAGCGGCATATTTTTAAATGCATTTGGCAGGCGGCGGCAATAAATACAAAAAGGGTGCTGCGCTGTAAAATAATGCAGATATAAAGGAATGGAGAAAAACGTGAGCGACAATAAAAAGGCCGTACAGGCAATAACCCCTATGAATGAGGACTTTACACAGTGGTATACAGACGTTTGCCTAAAGGCAGAGCTTGTAGATTACTCTACCGTAAAGGGGTGTATAATAATGCGCCCGTACGGTTATGCTATATGGGAAAACGTGCAAAAAATACTTGACGCAAGGTTTAAAGAGACAGGGCACGAAAACGTAGCGATGCCCATGCTTATACCGGAGAGCCTTTTGCAAAAAGAAAAAGACCACGTTGAGGGATTTGCGCCTGAGGTTGCGTGGGTAACGCTTGGCGGCAGTGAGCAATTAGAGGAAAAAATGTGCGTGCGCCCTACTAGCGAAACGCTGTTTTGCGACCATTGGAGCAACGTTTTACAGTCTTACAGGCAGCTGCCCATGAAGTACAACCAGTGGTGTAGCGTAATGCGCTGGGAAAAAACAACACGCCCATTTTTGCGCACAAGAGAGTTTTGGTGGCAAGAGGGGCATACTATACACGAGACGGAAAAAGAGGCCATAGAAGAGACTATAAACATGCTGGACGTGTACGCCGATTTTGCCGAGAACTCGCTAAATATGCCAGTTTTAAAGGGAGAAAAAACACCTAAAGAAAAATTTGCTGGCGCTATTTCTACCTATACTTTTGAGGCTATGATGCACGACGGTAAGGCGCTACAAAGCGGCACAAGCCACTTTTTTGGCGACGGATTTAGCAAGGCGTTTGATGTAACTTTTACAGGCCGCGACAACAAATTGCAATATCCGTTTGAGACAAGCTGGGGCGTATCTACACGCTTGCTTGGCGCAATAATAATGACACACGGCGACGACAGCGGCCTAATTTTGCCGCCTGCGGTAGCGCCTATACAAGTTGTAATAGTGCCAATAGCATCGCACAAGCCGGGCGTTATGGAAAAAGCGGCAGAGGTAAAGGCACAGCTAGACAAAGTAGCACGTGTAAAACTCGACGACAGCGACTACTCGCCGGGCTGGAAGTTTGCGCAGTGGGAGATGAAGGGCGTGCCAATAAGGCTGGAGCTTGGCCCTCGTGACATAGAGCAAAATCAATGTGTGCTTGTGCGCCGCGACAACAGGGAAAAAATAATAGTGTCGCTTGACAGCTTAGCAGAGCAAGTGCCAATAGCGCTAAAAGAGCTTGGCGACGGACTATACGAAAAGGCCGCAAAAAACAGGAGCGAGCGCACTTTTGCCTGCACAACAATGCAAGAGGTAATAGACACAGCAAACGCACAAAACGGCTATATTAAAACAATGTGGTGTGGCGAGCTTGCGTGCGAGGAAAAGATGAAAGAAGAGGCACAACTAACAAGCAGATGCATGCCGTTTGAGCAAGAGAAAGTAGGCGAAGTTTGCCCGTGCTGTGGCAAGGTGGCAGACAAAATGGTAGTGTGGGGCAAGGCTTACTAATTGTATGCGCCTAAAAATTGCGTGCGACAGTAAAGCAAAAAGTGCAATAAAAGTTGTGCTAAAGCGAATGTTTTTTGCACACAATGCAAATGCAAGCCTGCGTTTTGCGCGCGGACAAACGCCATATAAAAAACATTGATGTATAATTATTTAGCGTTAAATAAAGCGGCCTATAACACAAAAGGCCTGCTTTTTAAGGCTTAAAAAGCGAGGAAATTATGAAAAAGACAAAAAAACAATCCAATAAAGGTTTTACGCTTGTAGAGCTAATTATTGTTGTTGCAATTATTGCCGTGTTGGCGGCGGTTTTAGCTCCGCAGTATCTGCAGTATGTAGAGCGTGCAAGGCAATCTAACGATTTACAAGTAGCCACAAACTACATGAAGGCGGCGACAGTTGCGCTAGCGGATTTATCCGTTGGCAGCAAAACCGCAGACAACGAGTGGTTTGTGTTCAAGTGGGGCTACAACACAAACAATAGCGGCGGAATGAATGTGCACATGGGCTCTGCCGGTGTAAATGCAGCAGGCATGCCCACGGGAACGGGCGGCATTGACGGCAGCGGAAACACTGCCAACAGAGACCCCGAGCTGCAAATAGCGGTGGCACAGATAATGGGCTGGGCAGACGAACAAGGAAATATTGACGTCGACGAGATTCCAAGGCCACAATCCAGTGCGGCGGCGGTAAATCCCGGCACGTCAGAAAACTCGTTTATATTTTACGTAAGCACAAGAACAGGCCAGATATTAATAGACAAAGGCAGTGCTGTATGGGTAAATGAAATAGGCGTAAATGCGCCGCTTATAGATTATTAACAGCGATTTTAATAGTAGTAAACCGTGCGGGTAAAACCGCACGGTTTTTTTGTGCGATTAAGCCGTTTTTTTATTTGCGTTTAAAGGCTTTTTGCGTGCATTAAAAAATTAAACCGGCCGCACACGCCGCATAAAAATTAAAAAAACATTGTCCTGCGCCAAATTAAAAAAAATAGTGTCGCAATATGTCGCAAAAAGGCTATAATTATTTTATTGATATTCTCTTTGTACATGTATACAAAATTTTTGTTATTAAATTAGCACATATTTGGCGGCTATTTGTTATAAATGTATTGTATAACACTATATATAGTGGTAAAATGGAAAATGTACATATAAAACAATGGTAAAATCATCTTTGAGGGGGCAATTAAATTGGCAGTATCAGAAATAGGCAATAACGCCTTGCACGTTTTAAAAATGCGTTATCTTTCAAAAGACACAAACGGCAATTTACTAGAGGATGTAGAGGGCATGTTTAGGCGTGTGGCAATATCCGTTGCCTCTGCAGATGCTCGGTACGACGAGACTGTTGACGTTGTAAAAACGGCAGAAGATTTTTATAAATTGATGACGAGCTTGCGCTTTTTGCCAAACTCGCCCACGCTTATGAACGCAGGCAAAAAGTTGGGACAGCTGTCTGCCTGTTTTGTGCTGCCCGTAGAGGACAGCATGGAGGCGATTTTTGAGGCAGTAAAGCAGGCGGCTCTAATACATAAATCGGGCGGCGGCACGGGTTTTTCTTTTAGCCGCATACGCCAAAATGGCGCGCCGGTAAACTCAACAGGCGGCATTGCAAGCGGCCCTATTAGCTT
>CAYJBO010000023.1:17865-33787 GCA_964368295.1 uncultured Bacteroides sp. | reverse complement strand
CAATAATTTCTTGCAAACCAAATATAAAAATACAAAAAATATTAATGCGCAAGTTTTTTGAAGACTACGGCAAGCCAACATGGTATGTAGACCGTTTGATTTACACCTTCCCACTTCATATGGCACTTAAATTTAATGTACCGATGTTATGTTATGGGGAAAACGTAAGCTTTGAGTACGGCGGAAACTCCGACGAAGAGACATACAGCGCTAAAGGCCAAATTGAGAACGGCGTTGCAGTGGGTATACCCACAGAAGAGCTTTTGTGCGAAGGCGTTAGCGAGAAAGATCTATCGTTAACCATTGCCCCCACAAGTGACGAGCTTGCAAAGCTAGACCCTTTCTATATGAGTTATTTTATGCCATGGAACAGCTTTAAAAACTACCAGCTTGCTAAAAGCCGTGGTTTCCGCGATTTAACACACGAGTGGGACAGAACACACCACGCCGAAAACTTTGACCAAATAGACAGCCGCGCATACCTTGTACACTCATGGTTAAAATATCCAAAATTCGGCCACGCCGCCGCGACAGATTATACATCAAGATACGTTCGCTACGGCTTTTTGACAAGAGAGCAGGCAATCGACATTATAAAAGAAAAAGATGGTGCGCTTGACCCTCTTTGCATCAGAGATTTTTGTGATTTCTGCGGCTATTCTGAGAGCGAATTCCACGCAATAGTAGATAAGCTTTACAATAAAGATATTTTTGAAAAAAATGCTTATGGCAATTGGATTTTAAAAAATCCAATTTGGAAGTAACAATAAAACATTGGTGCCTCACACCCAATATTTTAGTTACTAAAAATGAGGGAGATTTTAATCCATGAGCAAATTTTTACCAATAACAGGCTATACAAAAACATTATCTTTATACCAAACGCAAACTGCAATTAGCGACATTAAAAAAGTTTTTCAAGAAAAGCTTAGCGATAGTTTAAATTTAAAGCGAGTTTCGGCACCACTTTTTGTAGAGGAATCTACCGGACTTAACGATGACTTAAATTCTGTAGAGAGAGCTGTGACGTTTGACATAAAAGAAACAAGCACATATGCGGCGGTTGTACATTCTCTTGCAAAATGGAAAAGGTATGCGCTGCACAAGTATGCTTTCCCTGTTGGTGAGGGGCTGTATACAGATATGAACGCAATACGCCGTGACGAAGAGATGGATAACTTACACTCTATTTATGTAGATCAGTGGGACTGGGAAAAAGTTATTGATGACAGCACAAGAACACTTGAAAACTTAAAGGATACTGTCCAGCTAATAGTTGATGCCATTTGCGACACGCAAGAGGTAATTAACAAGCAGTATGGCATAAAATCCTCACTATCAAACAAGGTAAGTTTTATTACAACTTACGAGCTTGAGGAAATGTACCCTAGCCTTACGCCAAAAGAGCGTGAGAACACATATTTAAAAGAGCACAAAACAGCATTTATTATGCAAATTGGAGATTTGCTAAAGTCTGGCGAGAGACATGACGGCAGAGCGCCGGATTACGATGACTGGACCTTAAACGGCGACATACTATTTTGGAATGATATTTTGCAGTGTGCTTTTGAAGTGTCCTCTATGGGCATAAGGGTAAGTCCAAAATCTTTAGACGAGCAATTGACAAAGGCAAACGCAGACGACAGACGCAATTTTATGTACCATAAAATGTTGCTAGACGGCAGGCTTCCCCTGACAATGGGCGGCGGCATTGGACAGTCTCGCCTTTGCATGATATTGCTTGGCAAAGCACACATAGGCGAAGTGCATGTTTCTGTATGGGATGAAGATACGATAAGAATTTGTAAAGAAAAAAACATAGATTTACTGTAAGGAGAAAGATATGAGTAATATTCCAAGTTTATTTGCGAGCAACGTTTTTAACGACGAAGTAATGAGAGACAAATTGCCAAAAGATATATATAAGGCACTTAAAAAAAATATAGAATTTGGAAAACATTTAGAAATTGATGTAGCAAATGCGGTTGCAACGGCTATGAAAGATTGGGCAACTGAAAAGGGCGTTACTCATTTCACACACTGGTTCCAGCCAATGACAGGCATTACAGCCGAAAAGCACGACAGCTTTATCTCACCTGTAGACGGTGGCAAGGTAATTATGGAGTTTTCGGGCAAAGAGCTTGTTCGGGGCGAGCCTGATGCATCGTCCTTTCCAAGCGGCGGTATTAGAAGCACCTTTGAGGCGAGGGGTTACACTGTGTGGGACACTACTTCTTACGCTTTTATTAAAGATGACACGCTTTGTATTCCAACTGCGTTTTGCTCTTATTCCGGCGAGGCATTAGACAAAAAAACACCTCTTCTTCGCAGCATGGAGGCCGTTAACGCTCAGGCGCTGCGCCTGTTAAAACTTTTTGGCAACAAAACAGCAAAAAGGGTTGTTTCTACCGTTGGCCCAGAGCAAGAGTACTTTTTAATCGACAAGCAAATGTTTTTAAAACGTGCAGATTTAATGTATTGCGGAAGAACTCTTTTTGGCGCAAAACCCCCAAAAGGACAAGAGCTTGACGACCATTATTTTGGCACAATTAAGCCAAGGGTTGCCGCTTTTATGAAAGAGCTTGACGAGGAGCTTTGGAAGCTTGGCGTTATGGCAAAGACAAAACACAACGAGGTTGCCCCTGCACAGCACGAGCTTGCACCTATATTTACAACCTCTAATATTGCAACAGACCACAACCAGCTTACAATGGAGCTCATGAAAAGCATTGCCGACAAGCACGGCCTTACTTGCCTTTTGCACGAAAAACCTTTTGCAGGCGTTAACGGCAGCGGCAAGCACAACAACTGGGCGCTATCTACAGACACAGGCTTAAACCTTTTAGAGCCGGGCGACACACCACATGAGAATGCTCAATTTATCCTGTTTTTAGTAGCGGTTATTAAAGCGGTTGACGATTACCAAGACCTACTCAGAGTTTCGGTTGCAAATGCGGGCAACGATCACCGCCTTGGCGCAAACGAAGCACCGCCGGCAATTGTTTCTATGTTTTTAGGCGACGAGCTAACAGCTATATTGGAATCGCTTGAAAAAGAAGAAGAGTACGTAGGCGTAGAAAAATCAAACATGCAACTTGGGGCGGCTGTGTTGCCACACTTCCCAAAAGACACAACAGACAGAAACAGAACGTCTCCCTTTGCCTTTACCGGCAATAAATTCGAGTTTAGAATGCTTGGCTCTACGTTCTCAATCTCAGGGCCAAATATAATTTTAAACACAATAGTTGCCGAGGTTTTAAGCGGCTTTGCCAACACATTAGAAAGCGCCGATGATTTTAACAGCGCGCTTACAAAGCTTGTTAGAAACACAATTAAACAGCATAAAAGGATTATATTTAACGGCAACAACTACTCCGACGAGTGGGTAGCCGAGGCAGCTGCAAGAGGGCTTTTAAACTTAAAAACTACCAAAGATGCACTGCCCGAATTTATTAAACCAAAAAATATTGAGCTGTTTAAAAAGCACAATATTTTCACAGAGAACGAAGTACACGCAAGGTATGAAATTCTATCAGAAAACTATCAAAAAGCCATTCATATCGAGGCTTTAACATTTATAGAGATTGTATCAAAAGATGTTTTAAGCTACTCGCTAAGCTTCCAAAACGAGCTTTTAGAAATTGCGACAATGAAAAAGCAGCTTAACCAAAGCATTAGTTTAGAAGATGAGCTTATTAATAAATGCTCTGCTTTAACAACTAATATTTACGATTTGTTACAAAAACTAAACAGCACTTTAATTGAGGCAAAAAATGTTGATGGCGTAAAAAATCTTGCCGATTACTACAGGGACAGCGTGTTTACTCTTATGACTGAAATTAGGGTTATGGTTGATGAACTTGAGACAATAGTACCTAAAAAGCATTGGAAAACACCTACATACGGCGAAATTTTATACAGTGTAAACTAAAAATTAAATAGCACAAAGGGGTGCGCTAATCTGCAACTGCAGATTAGTGCACCCCTATTATTTTATAACATATTATAGGAGGATTTAACAATGGAGGCAGTACTAACAGAATTATATGGCATATGGTTTTTAATTGGCGCCGCTTTAGTATTTTTTATGCAGGCGGGTTTTGCAATGGTGGAAACAGGCTTTACAAGGGCAAAAAATGCAGGTAACATCATAATGAAAAACTTAATGGACTTTAGTTTTGGTACCGTTATGTTTATATTAGTAGGTTTTGCGGTTATGATGAGTGAGGATTACATCTTAGGACTTTTTGGTTTGCCTAACTTTGACATTTTCACAGATTACTCAAACTTTCCATGGTCGGTATTTATATTTAACCTAGTATTTTGTGCAACAGCGGCAACTATAGTGTCGGGCGCAATGGCAGAGCGCACAAAATTTAGCGCTTACTTAATTTACAGCGCTGTGCTAAGCGCAATAGTTTACCCCATAGAGGCAGGCTGGGTTTGGAATGCAAAAGGTTGGCTTTTTGAGATGGGCTTTATAGATTTTGCAGGCTCTGCCGCAATACACACAGTTGGCGGCGTAAGTGCAATTATAGGTATAATGTTTTTAGGCCCACGCATTGGCAAGTACGAAAAAAACAGTGAAACAGGCAAGACAATAGTAAAAGCAATACCCGGCCACAACTTAACAACAGGCGCGCTTGGCGTATTTATACTTTGGTTTGGCTGGTATGGTTTTAACGGCGCCGCCGCAACAACTTTAAACGGCATTGGCGGTCTTGCATCAATATTTGTTACAACTACAATAGCACCGGCCCTTGCCGCTGTTACTACCATGTTTTACACTTGGATAAAAAACGGCAAGCCTGATGTGTCTATGACACTCAATGCGGCGCTTGCAGGCCTTGTTGGTATTACGGCAGGCTGTGCGACAATGGACGCTATCGGCGCTTCCATAGTGGGTATTGTATCCGGCTTTTTAGTTGTAATTGCAGTTGAATTTATAGACATTAAATTAAAATTAGACGACCCGGTTGGCGCAGTTGCAGTACACGGTGTAAACGGCGTATGGGGCACACTTGCAGTTGGTCTTTTAGCAGTTGACGGCGGTTTATTCTACGGTGGCGGAGCAACACTTCTTGGCGTGCAAGCCATTGGTATAGTAGCAATTATTGCATGGACAGCGGTTGCAATGTCAATTACATTTGCAATTATTAAAAAATTGCACGGCTTAAGGGTTTCAGAAGAAGAAGAAATTTTAGGCCTTGATACAACAGAGCACGGCCTTGAGAGCAGCTATGCAGACTTTATGCCAATTGGCATGATAGGCGAGGAAAAACCACTTGTTGCAACACCAAGCGAA
Organism: uncultured Bacteroides sp.; assembly: GCA_964368295.1. Taxonomy (GTDB): domain Bacteria; phylum Bacillota; class Clostridia; order Oscillospirales; family Ruminococcaceae; genus Ruthenibacterium. The sequence goes on along the minus strand of CAYJBO010000023.1, from coordinate 28,482 downwards.
AAGGCAATTCCTGTTGTGGATAACTCAAGCCAAAACTCAAAAATGACAAAATTCTCTATTGTTACAAAACAAAGCCGCTTTGAAAAACTAAAACGCGCTTTAGAGGCTATTGGTGTTACGGGCATGACAGTGACGAGTGTTATGGGTTGCGGAATGCAAAAGGGCATGCAGCAGTATTACCGTGGTGTTGAGGTAGAGGCAACGCTACTGCCAAAAGTTAAAGTAGAAATTGTAGTGTGCAAAATACCTGTTGAGACAGTTATTGCCGCAGTTAAAAAAGCGCTTTACACAGGAAACATTGGCGACGGCAAAATATTTATATACGATGTAGAGAATGTAGTAAAAGTAAGAACGGGCGAAGAGGGTTACAGCGCTTTACAAGACGACTAACTTAACTAACCAGGACTGCCTATTAATATTCCACAATTAGCTCCCTCTAATATAATAGGCGGTTGTACTGTTTGATAAAATTCTATTTTATCAAACAGTTTTTTATTGCAATTATACTGTCTATGTGATATAATATACCAAACTTAATATTTGCGACAATGAGGTCGTGCATACCGCGCTTTTACTTGCGCTTTATGCGCGACCTCTTTTATATTTCTAAGGAGGGTGCAAATGCAAAAAAATACATTGTACAACAAAAATTATGAACATGATGCCTGCGGAATAGGTGCGGTTGTTTCTATCGATGGCAAAAAAACACACTCGGTTGTTTCAAACGCTTTAGAGATTGTTGAAAAACTAGAGCACAGGGCCGGTAAAGACGCGGCCGGTAAAACAGGCGATGGCGTGGGAATACTTGTTCAAATTTCTCATCACTTTTTTAAGAGCTTAAAGTTAGATTTTGCTATAGGCGACGAAAAAGATTACGGCATCGGCATGTTTTTTTTGCCATGTGAAAAACAAAAGAGAATGCAGGCAAAAAAACTTTTTGAGCTTATTGCATCAAAATCAGGTGTAGAGGTGTTAGGCTGGAGGGCTGTGCCCACAAATTCATCTGCGCTTGGAGCCAAAGCAATAGAAAAAATGCCATGTATTGAGCAATGTTTTTTAAAACGCCCACAATCCATTGAAAAAGGCATAGATTTTGACAGAAAACTTTATATTGTAAGGCGAGAGTTTGAACACAGTGCAACAAGCACTTATGTTGTAAGCTTATCCTCTCGCACGCTCGTGTATAAAGGCATGTTTTTAGTTGAGCAATTAAGGCAATTTTACCTGGATTTACAAAGCGAAAATTACATAAGCGCCATCGCCATGGTGCACTCGCGTTTTTCTACAAACACTAACCCCAGCTGGCAGCGTGCACACCCAAACAGGGTAATTTTGCACAACGGAGAGATTAACACCATTAGGGGCAACGCCGACAGAATGAACGCAAGAGAAGAGACAATGCACAGCGATATTTTAGGCGATGAAATTAGCAAAGTTTTGCCCGTTATAAATGGCGAGGGCTCTGACTCTGCTATGCTTGACAACACCCTTGAATTTTTATACATGAACGGTGTGGACTTGCCACTTGCCGTTATGATGACTATACCCGAGCCGTGGAAAAACAACAAATACATGAGCAAAAGCAAAAAGGATTTCTACCGCTACTACGCCACAATGATGGAGCCTTGGGACGGCCCTGCCGCCATACTTTTTTCCGACGGCGATATTATGGGCGCCGTTTTGGACAGAAACGGTCTTCGCCCCTCACGTTATTATATTCTTGACGATAATACGCTTGTTTTATCGTCTGAGGTAGGCGTGTTAGACATTAATCCTGAAAAAATTGTTAAAAAATTGAGGCTAGAGCCGGGCAAAATGCTCCTAGTGGACACAGTCAACAAAAAATTGATATCGGACGATGAGTGTAAAGATTACTACGCAAATAAAAAGCCTTACGGCGAATGGTTGGATACAAACCTTGTCAAATTAAAAGATTTGCCAATCCCCAATAAAAAAACGCAGACTTACTCTCAAGACGAGAGAGATAAGCTATATAAAGCGTTCGCATATTCTTACGAGGATGTCAAAAACAACATATTACCCATGGCAAAAAACGGTCTTGAGCCAACATCTGCAATGGGCACAGACATCCCCCTTGCCGTTTTAAGCGACAAGCACCAGCCGCTATTTAGGTACTTTAAGCAGCTTTTTGCACAGGTTACAAACCCGCCTATAGACTCCCTGCGTGAAGAGATTGTAACAGACACCACCGTTTACATAGGCAAAGACGGCAACTTATTAAAAGACAGCGCACAAAACTGCACTGTTTTAGAAGTTAACAACCCTATTTTGACAGCAACCGACTTGGCTAAAATAAAAGCCATAAGCAAAAGTGGTTTTACCGTCAGAACGGTTTCGCTGCTATATTACAAAAACACTTCGCTTGAAAAGGCTTTGGACCAACTTTTTGTCAAGTGCGACAAGGCATACAGTGAGGGTGCTAATATAATTGTTTTGTCCGACAGAGGTGTTGATGAAAACCATGTCGCTATCCCCTGTCTTCTTGCGGTAAGCGCAATGGAGCAATACTTGGTAAAAACAAAAAAACGCACTGCTGTCTCTATTATTTTAGAGAGCGGCGAGGTGCGTGATGTGCACCAATTTGCAACGTTGCTAGGATATGGCGCAAGGGCAATAAACCCCTATCTGGCGCACGAATGTATAGAGGAATTGATAGATAAAAAAATATTGGACAAAGACCTGTTTACCGCAATTAACGACTATAACCATGCTGTTTTGCACGGCATAGTAAAAGTTTCGGCAAAAATGGGCATTTCAGCGGTTCAAAGCTATCAGTCTGCACAAATTTTTGAGGCTGTCGGCATTAACAAGCAAGTTATAGACAAGTATTTTACAAATACGGTTAGCAGGGTTGAGGGAATAGGCCTAAAAGAAATTGAGGAAGGCGTTGAGTTTAGGCACTCTAAAGCGTTTGACCCACTAGGGCTTGGCGTTGACAACACCCTTGACAGCATGGGGTACTCAAAGCTGATTAACGGCGACGATAAAGAGGACCATCTGTACAGCCCTGAGATTATTATTGCCCTGCAACAGGCGGCACAAAGCGGAGATTACAGCCGATTTAAACAATACACCGCAATGGTAGACGACGTTAACAAGCCACACACACTAAGAGGTTTGCTCGCATTTAAATTTGGCGAGGCAATACCTCTTAGCGAAGTAGAGCCTGCAACTGAAATTGTAAAACACTTTAAAACCGGTGCCATGTCGTACGGTTCTATTTCAAAAGAGGCGCACGAGTGCATCGCAATTGCCATGAATACGCTTGGAGGAAAATCTAACTCCGGCGAGGGCGGCGAAGAATTAGATAGGCTTGGTACAATAAAAAACAGCGCTATTAAGCAAGTTGCCTCCGGGCGTTTTGGCGTTACAAGCCAGTACTTGCTAAGTGCAAACGAAATACAAATTAAAATGGCACAAGGTGCAAAACCCGGCGAGGGCGGACATTTACCGGGCGGTAAAGTTTACCCATGGGTAGCAAAAACAAGGCACTCTACGCCTGGCGTTTCGCTTATTTCGCCACCACCGCACCACGATATTTATTCAATAGAAGATTTGGCACAGCTTATATACGACTTAAAAAACGCCAACAGACAGGCGAGAATCTCTGTTAAGCTAGTGTCGGAATGTGGCGTTGGCACCATTGCCGCAGGCGTTGCCAAGGCCGGTGCTGCCGTAATATTAATCTCGGGTTACGACGGCGGAACCGGTGCCGCGCCCACGAGCTCTATTTTAGACGCCGGCCTGCCTTGGGAGCTAGGCCTTGCGGAGGCGCACCAAACGCTTATACAAAATAATTTACGCAGCAGCGTAGTATTAGAGGCCGACGGCAAACTGATGAGCGGACGTGACGTTGCCATTGCGGCAATACTTGGCGCCGAGGAATTTGGCTTTGCAACGGCGCCGCTTGTTACAATGGGCTGTATGATGATGCGTGTTTGCAATTTAGACACTTGCCCTGTCGGCATAGCAACCCAAAACGAATGTTTGCGCAAACGCTTTATGGGAAAACCCGAATATGTTATAAACTTTATGATGTTTGTTGCCGAAGAGCTGCGTGAGATAATGGCAAAGCTCGGGGTTAGAACGTTAAAGGAATTGACGGGAAGGACCGACCTTATAAAAGTTAAGGACAAAAAGACAACAAAGCGTGCAGAGCTTGTAGACATGAGCCTTATAATATCTGATTTATACGCAAACAGCAGCGAAAAAACGTTTGATGAAAAAAAACTGTACGACTTTAAATTAAGCGATACTATCGACGAGAAAATACTGCTTAACAAATTTAAAAACGCCATTAAAACTAAAACTGCGCACACCGAACAAATTAATGTATGCAGCACCGACAGGACACTTGGCACAATTTTAGGCTCGCAAATAAGTACAGTGCACAAAAATACGCTAGACGATGACACGTTTACAGTTGAGTGTACAGGCGGCGCCGGGCAATCTTTTGGCGCATTTATACCAAAGGGTTTAACACTAACATTGCAGGGCGATGCAAACGATTACGTGGGCAAAGGCTTATCCGGCGGCAAAATAATAGTTACAAAGCCGACTAAAAGCACATTAAAGGCCGAAGAAAATGTAATTGAGGGCAATGTTGCACTCTATGGCGCAACCTCGGGCGAGTGCTATATTAACGGCATTGCAGGCGAGCGCTTTATGGTGCGCAACTCCGGTGCTATTGCTGTAGTTGAGGGCTGTGGCGACCACGGGCTTGAGTATATGACAGGCGGTAAAGCCGTTATTATAGGCAACACGGGCAAAAACTTTGCAGCGGGCATGAGCGGCGGCATAGCCTATGTATTAGATACAAAGCATGATTTATATTTAAAGCTTAACAAAGAATTTGTTACTATGTATGAAATTAATGAGGAGTGCGATGCAGACGAGCTGAGGGCACTTATCCAAACTCATTTTAATAACACAAATTCTCAAAAAGCAAAACAAATTTTAGACGACTTTGAAGCTATTTTACCGCACTTTAAAAAAATAGTGCCTAACGATTACAAAAAAATGCTTACATCAATAAACAAATTTATTGAAAAAGGGTTGTCTTTAGAAGATGCACAGCTTGAAGCTTTTACAAAAACAGTAAATAGAAATTAGGTGAAAACAATGGGTAAACTTACAGGTTTTATGGAATACAGCAGAAAATCTAACGAAAAAATCCCTGTTAAAGAGCGCATTTTAAATTTTAACGAGTTTTACAGTTATAACACAAAACAAGAGCGCATTGACCAAGCCGCAAGGTGCATGAACTGCGGAGTGCCTTTTTGCTCTAGCGCAATAGAGCTAAAGGGCACGGTTACAGGCTGCCCTTTGCACAATTTAATACACGAATTTAACGATGAGATTTATAACGAAAACTTTGAACACGGGCTGTCGAGACTTTTAAAAACAAATTGTTTCCCTGAATTTACAGGCAGGGTATGCCCTGCTCTGTGCGAAAAAGCATGCATCAACGCCATACACTCCGACGCTGTAACAATACATGATAACGAGCTATTTTTAATTGAAAATGGGTTTAAAAAGGGATACATGACGCCGAGGCCACCACTTGTGCGAAGCGATAAAAAAGTGGCGGTAGTGGGCTCGGGGCCGGCAGGGCTTGCCGTGGCCGAAAAGCTAAACAAAAGGGGCCATACTGTAACCGTTTTTGAGCGCGATGATAAATTGGGCGGACTATTGATGTACGGCATACCTAACATGAAGCTTGACAAAAAGGTTATTGAGCGCCGAATTGATTTAATGGCGCAAGAGGGCATTGTTTTTGAAAGCAACACGGACATTGGAAAAAACAAGAAGCTTGAGGAGCTACAAAAAGAATACGATGCTATAGTTTTATGTTGTGGGGCAAAAAAAGCAAGGGATATCTCGGTGCCGGGGAGAGGCGCAAGCGGCATTTATTTTGCTGTCGACTTTTTAAAGAGCACCACTAGCAGTTTAATGGAAAACGGCTTGTCAGGCGATTATATTGATACAAAGGGGCAAAACGTAATTGTGCTTGGCGGCGGTGACACAGGCAATGACTGTGTAGGCACCTGTGTAAGGCACGGTGCAAAAAGTGTAGTGCAATTAGAGATGATGCCAAAGCCGCCAAAAGAGCGCAGCGAGACAAACCCGTGGCCTGAGTGGCCAAAAGTGGCGCAAACAGACTACGGGCAAGAGGAAGCCATCCAAGTTTTTGGCAGCGATCCCAGAATTTTTGAAACTACAATTAAGCAAATATACGAAAAAGACGGCAAAATTACAGGCGTATTAACCGTAAAAGTTAAATTTAAAGACGGCGCACTTGTCGAAGTTGAAAACAGCGAGCAAAAATTAAAAGCCGATATACTTTTAATAGCGGCAGGTTTTACAGGCTACGAGGAATATACTGCGCCTAAAATTGATATACCCGCAAAGGCACAGGCATCTTTTAAAACAAGCGCCGACAATATTTTTTCATGCGGTGACATGAAAAGAGGGCAATCGCTTGTTGTGTGGGCAATAGCAGATGGCATTAAATGTGCAAAAGAGGTTGATGAGTATTTGTTGAATTGTTAAGTTTGCTTTTAAAGAAAATTTAGTGTATTATTAAGGTGCTAATTCTAAATTTATCGGCAGGTTTAAAGCGGCTAATTTTCGCAATCAAGCTTTTAAATTGGGCCGCTATTTATATTAACCCGGCGCTAAAACCCGCACAGAATTATTTAACTTTTTAATACGGGAGAAGCATTTATGAGCACTAAACTTAGCAAAATTTTACACTGGGTCACACTATTTTTAGAGAGTGTGGCAGGAATACTCATAACTATTGCAATTTGCTGTGCGCTAATTGGAATTGTAATTGACATGCCTTCCAGCGATTTGCTGTCGGACGGGAGCCTTAATATATTTTTGCAAAAAATAATTGGCATAGTTATAGGCATAGAGTTTTTGAGGCTACTGTTTTTACACACACTCGACGCGACAATTGAGCTTATAATTATAGCCATAGTAAGACAGCTTTTAGTTGAGCATGTTGCGCCATTGGAAGTTTTGCTATTAGTTTTGTCAATTGCCATTTTATTTTTAATTCGCAAGTATCTCTTCATCAAAAAAAATGACAAGGCCACAAAAGCAGATGCAAAAAAAATAGAGGCCGAATAATATACTATCAATAAAGTAAAAACCGTATTCTCCTTTACCCAATTAAACGGGTACAGGATATACGGTTTTTTGTGCTATTCTTTCTTTTAAAATGCAATATTTCTGCGCTTTCTGTCTAGGTTATAGCCTAGTTTACGCCTTAGTATTGCCGCTACTTTATATAAATTTAAAAAGCACTGTTTGCGCCAAATGTCAAGCCCGCTACTTTAAATTCGCCTCAATACTATCCAGTATGTTTATTATATTATCTATAGACTTTTTGCCAAAATGCACGTGCTCATCATTTATTATCATGCACGGCACGCTCATTATATTATACTTCTCTTTTAAGGCTTCAAATTGCGATAAATCATATATATCAAGCGATATATTTTTATTTAAAACTGCTATTTTTTCGGCCGCAACAACTAAATCGGGGCAATTTGTACAAGACAGTGTAACTGCAATTTTTATGTGTGTTTCTTTGCTTATTGCCTTAATTCTACCCATGTCATCGTCTGTTATTTTTTGGCCTGTGCCCTGTGCATTATAAAGCCCTATTATAAAAGAGTTAAACTCGTGCCCACCCGGCACTCCATGGAAAGACACATTTTTGCTTTGCCCATCTTCACCAAAAATTGAAATACACGGCAAATCACACTGCAAAGTTTCGTCTTTTTGACAAGTTACTCTTGGCGTTATCTTTGAAAACTCATTGATAAATCCCTGTACTTCTTTTGATAGCTCACTGTCGTCTAATTTGTATTTAAGTATCAAATTATTTTCAAACCGCTCAAATACAGGAGTTAATTCTGCAATTATTTCTTGCGATATAAAGCTGTCTTGGCTTTGGCTTTGCGGTGTTTCTTTTGCCTTTTTTACTTCTTTTTTAATATACTCGCGCTTTTCAAGTTTAAGGCTGTCGTACTTTGCGGCAATGTATTTTTCTAGTGAGGTCGCGGCTGTTGCACCGTCCGACACTGCTGTTACAACTTGGCGCAAATTTTTAATGCAAATGTCGCCGGCTGCATAAACACCGTCTAGGTTAGTTTTTCTGTTCTCGTCTGTAATAATATACTTTTGCTCGTTTATGCTAACTTTGTCCTTAAAGTTATCGCTTGCCGGCACATAGCCTGCAAAAACAAACACGCCTATGCCCTCTTTTGCAAAAAACGCAAGCTCCTCGCCTTTGTTTTTTGCTGTTAAGCCTTGCACAAAATTTTCGCCGTACACTTTATCCACAGTTGTCTCGTAATAAATTTCTATGTTTTCGTTTTCTTTTACTTCATTTACAATGCTTGCTGTACAAGTAAAATCGCTTTCTCTAATTAGCATATGCACTTTTTTTGCAAACCTTGTCAAAAAAAGCCCCTCTTCACAAGCCGCAAAACCGCTGCCAATTACAAAAATATCCTTGCCTGTAAAAAATTCTCCATCGCAAGTAGCACAGTACGCCACACCACGGCCTTTAAATTCTTGCTCGCCTGTAAAGCCTACCATTCTTGGAGACGCACCGCTTGCAATAATTATGCCAAGCGTTTTAAACTCGCCCCTACTAGTTTTAACGGTATAAAACTCCCCTGTTTTTTCAAAGCTTAAAACATCGCAAAGCAAAAACTCTGCGCCAAAGCTTTCGGCTTGCTTTTGCATCTCTTTAGTTAGCTTTTCTCCGCTTGTTTTAAATACACCGGGGTAATTTACAACCTCCGAGGTAATTGTAATTTGTCCGCCAAATTTTTCTTTTTCCAGCACTATTGTTTTGTATTTTGCACGTGCCATGTAAATAGCAGAGGAGAGCCCGGCAGGCCCTCCTCCTACTATTACGGCGTCATAGAAGTCGGTAGAATTTCTATTATCCATAAACTATCTCCTTACAACATTCCAACTAAATCAAGGCTTGGTTTTAATGTTTTTGCGCCCGGTTGCCACTTTGCAGGGCAAACCTCATCGCCATGTTCGGCAACAAATTGTAAAGCCTGTACCCTGCGGAAAAGCTCGTCTGCATTTCTTCCCACATTGCCTGCCAACACTTCATAAGCCACAATTTTCCCTTCAGGGTTAACAATAAAAGTTCCCCTTTCAGTCATGCCTGCATCTTCAATTAACACATCAAAATCGCGTGCCAACTTTGCTGTTGGGTCTGCAAGCATTGGGTAAGTTATTTTTTTAATTGTGTCCGAAGCATCATGCCATGCTTTATGCACAAAATGTGTGTCGCACGAGACAGAGTAAATCTCGCAGCCCACATTTTTAAAATCGCTATATTTATTCGCTAAATCTTCAAGCTCTGTTGGGCAAACAAAAGTAAAGTCTGCCGGGTAAAAGAAAAACACGCTCCACTTGCCTAAAATATCTGCCTTGCTCACCTCTTTAAAATCGTTTGCTATATAACTTTGCACTTTAAAATCAGCCACTTCTTTTCCTATCATAGACATAATAATACCTCTTCTTTTAAATTAATTTAATAATTTTTATAAAATTAACACACTGTTTTTGTGCGTTATCGTCCGGTGTGTTTTTGCTGCTAAGAGCATTGCCAAAACAGTAATTATTTTTTTAACATTTGCTCTTAAAGATAGTTAGCTTTAACTAACTTATTAATAGTATATATTATCAATAAGTATTTGTCAATAGAAATTTATATTTAATTACAAACTAGTGTTTATTTTTTTAATGGCAACACGCTATTTTTTATTTTTAATGCGAATATAAATATGCTCCTTTATATATAACTAATGCAATGGAATATAAAAACAGCGCAAAAAATGTAGTGATTTTTATAAACTTTAAGGATTATTTACAACTTATTTTATGGCGGTAACTGCTAATTGCCAATTAATATTGTACTGCGTACAATATTAATAATCCTCATATGCGTGCGGTTTGTATTTCTTCGCTCTTCTTTTGTACGGCAACAGAAGCAAAACCGCCGGGGTCTGGCGATGTCCCCGGACCCAGGGCGCCACACCCTTTAGCCGCCACCCAAGCGAGAGTACATTCAAAAAAGAACAATTCTTAACGACAACTTTTTTGCCTTACTCTCGCTAAGGTGGCTGATGTTTTCTATTGATTTAGTTTTTGCGTCCTCTTTTTCCATACCGTATTATTGCACTAGTTATTATTTTCTTTAATTAGGTAGGTGCTACATATTATATAAATAATCCCCATGTCCTTTACGTACTATTTACAACTTATTTTATGGCAGTTAAGCTTGCACATTGTAACTTAGAGAACAAAAACATAGCTTCAATTTTGAAACTATATTGACATCGATTTCGTCTCATGATATAATTTCAAAATCGGAACTATATATTATGCTAAAGGCGGATAAATCATGAGAAAATCTTATTTTAAATTTATGAGCGCAGTTGATATTGACTGCTATAAAAGCATACGTGAGAGTGAACTTGGCAACACGCTAACTTATTCTGACGTGCTGCAACTTTTTATTATTAACCACAAGCCAAACATGACTGTTAG
>CAYJBO010000023.1:17507-17855 GCA_964368295.1 uncultured Bacteroides sp. | reverse complement strand
TGATATACTTAATCTCTCTCGCCCTGCAACTACACAAAAAGTCAATGAGCTTGCAAATAAAGGCCTAGTAATTAAAACTCAATCTACCGAGGATAAAAGGGCCATTTATTTATCGCTGTCTAAAAGCTTGTTGCACAGCAGTAGCAGCACAAAGGCTGCAACGCTAATTGATGCGGTTGATAAAAAATTCCCGGAGGATAAAAAGGCTGTATTTGCAGAGATACTAAATTTTATGACAAATTATCTTATAGGAGAAAAATAAATGCGAAGCGAGATAATAAAAATAATCGGCGCAAAAGAGAACAACCTTAAAAATATATCAGTGGAAATCCCCAAATACAAACTTGT
>CAYJBO010000023.1:0-17496 GCA_964368295.1 uncultured Bacteroides sp. | reverse complement strand
AGTGGCAAGTCTAGCTTTGCCATGGACATTTTGCAAAAGGAATGCCAGCGGCAGTATTTAGAGTCTATGGGAATGGTGACAGACGGGCTTAACAAACCACAAGTTGAAAGCATTGTCGGCCTCTCCCCGTCTATTTCGGTCGGACAAAGGGTGCTTTCAAAAAATCCTCGTTCTACCGTTGGCACTTATACAGAAATACTCACATATCTTCGCATTTTATACGCAAAACTTGCAACGAGGCTTTGCCCAAATTGCAATAATGAAATCCCGCCAAGTTTTGACGATGCAGAGGAGATTGATTTTACCGATGCATACTGCCCACATTGTAAAAATAAACTCTCGCATCTCAGCATGGCCAGTTTTTCTTTTAATAAGACAGAGGGTGCGTGCAAAAAATGCAATGGGCTTGGCGTCATAAAAGATGTCGATTTCTCGCAAATTATTGATGAGAGCCTCACCATAAAAGAGGGCGCAATAAAAATATGGGGAAACGAAGTTTTTTGGGAGCACTACTCGGACGTCCACGAGGCTTGTGGTAAGCATTACGGTTTTAAATTTGACGTTTCGAAACCAATACGTGAATATAACGAGCTTGAACGACTAGTCTTAATGGACGGAGTTGACTGCGATGAGTTTAAAAAGCAGTTTTGCAATATTAAAAAACCTAAGAGGGTAATGGATGGCTATGTGGAGGGGCTTCGCACCTTTGTAAATAAAAAAGTCGCCGAATCAGCGACAAAAAAAGTTGCAAACCCCGTTATTGCAAACGCAATAGGCAATGTTGACTGTGACGAGTGCGCCGGCACACGGCTTGGGTTTGACGGCAGAACAGCAAAACTTAACGGCAAAACCATAACGCAAATATGCACGTTTACAATGTTGTCATTGCTAGAGTTTATAGATGATTTGCAAAATAATTTATCCGCTGCAGAAAGCGAAGTTGCAAATGTTATAATTGTAGATATATTAAAGCGCATAAATGGAGTTGCAAAAATCGGGCTCGAATATCTATCGATAAATCGACCTGTTTTCACTTTATCGGGCGGTGAAAGCCAGCGTTTAAGGCTGACAAATATATTGGAAAGCGCACTTACAGGCGTACTTTATATTTTAGACGAGCCAACTACAGGCCTGCATGCACTGGATACACAATTGCTTTTAAAATCTATAAAAAAACTCCGCAACCTTGGTAATACGGTTGTAGTTATTGAGCATGATATGGATTTTGTAAAACAGTGCGATTACGTAATTGATTTTGGTGTCGGCGCCGGCTCGCTAGGGGGAGAAATTGTTGTAGCAGGCACGCCGACAGAGGTTTCTAAAAGCAGCATTTCTAAAACAGCTAAGTATTTAAAAGAGCAAAAAAGCAGGCCCAATGACACACAAATTACTACGGGCAAATTTATTAGCGTTAAATGCGCAACTGCTCACAACCTAAAAAATGTTTCGCTAGACATACCCCTCGGGCACCTTGTGGCCTTTGCCGGCGTTTCGGGCAGCGGTAAAAGCTCCCTAGTCTTTGATGTGATAGAGCAAAGGCAAAGCGCAAAGAGCATCGTCGGGCTAGAGCATGTAAGCGACATAATTAAAATTGACCAAAGCCCTGTTGGCAGGCAGAGCCGCAGCAATGTTGCAACTTATACCGAAGTTTTTACGCTGGTGCGAGCGCTTTTTTCCTCTTTGCCCCAGGCGAAACGGCTAAAGCTAAAGCCTGCCGATTTTAGTTTTAATGTAAAAGGCGGAAGATGCGAAAAATGCGAGGGGCTCGGTGTTATACCCCTAGATATGCAATTTTTAGACGATGTCGAGGTAGTTTGCCCCGTTTGCAAAGGGCATAGATTTAAAAAGAAAATACTGTCGGTATCGCACAAGGGCAAAAACATCTCCGACATTTTAAATTTAACGGTTTTAGAAAACTTAGACTACTTTTCGGACAACAAAGAAATTTACAAAAAGCTACAGACTATAGATGAAGTAGGTCTTTCGTATCTAAAACTCGGCCAGTCTACAACTACGCTATCCGGCGGCGAGTGCCAAAGGCTAAAGCTGTCAAAAGAGCTTGCCAAAGGAAATAATGGGCACACCCTCTATTTATTGGACGAGCCGACAACAGGTCTGCATCCATCTGACAGCGAAAAGCTTTTGGCACTGCTAAAAAAATTAGTGTCTCAAAACAATTCCGTTTTTATCATAGAGCACTCCACCGACATGCTGTCAAAAAGCGACTATATTATTGAGCTGGGCCCCTTGGGTGGCGACAAAGGCGGGCAAATTATTGCGAGCGGAACACCTTTTGAGATTTCGCAAAACGGCAAGAGTATGACGGGCAAATACCTATAACTCAAACGGTGTACTTACAAATTAAACATCTGCAAAAACGCAGCGATATTTTCACTTGCTTTTATAAAAAAATTATACAAATAATAAATTTTGTTATGGCATTATGTTGTTTATTTGATATAATAACATAATAGCACTAAGAAAGACGGCTCGGCTGAAAGCATTGGAGGAAATTAAATGTATAATGTAATAATTGTTGATGACCAAAGCAGCTCTCAGGCACTTATGCAATACGCCATAATGAGGAGCGACGGAAGATATAAACTGGCAAAAGCGTTTTTTGACGCCGACAGAGTACTAGGCGAGTTAAAATATGAAAATATAGATTTAATTTTAATGGATATACACACCGCAGGCAAAGAAAACGGGATTAAGGCCGCAAAGCAAATAAAAGAACATTATCCACAAATTAAAATAATAATTTTGACATTTGCCCTGCAAAAAAAGCATATTGATGAGGCCAAAAATGCCGGCTGTGAAGGTTTTTGGTATAAAGACCACGCGGACAAAGATTTGCTATTAGTGATGGACAGTGTGATGGAGGGCAAAACTTACTACCCCGAGACACAGCCAGTTATTAAAATAGGCATGGCAAAAATACAAGATTTTACAGCGAGAGAACTTGAAATATTACAGGCGAAAGTAAACGGACACTCGAATGAAGAAGTGTGCACAATACTTAATATTAAAAGCAGGACTTTAGACACGCATTTGAGCAACATAAAAAATAAAACAGGTTACAATAATTTGCTTAAACTCGTGGCGGACGTCGCATCAAAAAAATTTATTATAATGGGCGAGGACACAAATTATTAAAGACAAAAGAGCATTATAATTTATGCTTGTTATATTTAAGCCGGCAATTATTTTGTCGGCTCTTTGCATTTGCATTTGTATGCGCCTTTTATGCAAAAAGCAAGCGGAAATACACGATGTTTTTTATGCTTTTTTCTGTTATATTTAATACAATGTCGACACAAGTGCTCAAATAGGCTTTGTAAAACGTGTTTTCACACTCAGCAATCGCCCTTGCAAAAGTACATGTTTATGCCGCCTTGCTTTATAAATGTTGTTTTATATCAGCACGCTTCAAACTTGCGTCAACACTATACGATATAAAAAAGCCACACGCAGTAAAGGAGGTAGTGCAATGAAAACCATAGCGGTTTACATCCAAAACAAACTGCTCTCATCCGGTATAACACACGCTATTGCGTCTAAAAAGCCTAAAACTACAATAGAGTTAATACCCGAAATTGAAAGCAGCTTGTCTGTTTGCAGAAGCAGCAATGCCGATGTATTGCTTGCAGAAATAAGAGACTATTCTCCACTGTCACTAGACAATTGGCTGGCTAGAGCAAAAAAAATAAAGGAAGTTGTCCCCACATGCAAAATTGTTTTGGTGGTGGACGAGGAGAGTTTCCCTAAATCTGCATCGGTTGCAAATTCTGCATTTAAAAATGAGGAAATAGACATGTTTTTATACAGCACATCGGGGTTAAATTACCTTGTGGATATTGTTTCTAGCCTGTGATACCAAAATTAAGTTTAACGGATAAAAGCACCAAATAATTATATGGCCATGCATTAATTTATAGCTACTTGCAAAAAAAAATTACATATCCAAAGAAACTATCAAGTTAACTACACTAAAGCAAAGGGACTAAATATGAAAAAAACACCACTAATTTTGTTAATAGCTATTGTTTTAACACTCAACGCCTGTGCCAAAGACGAGGGCCTTGGGAGCATTAACTCATCAATGTCGCAGCTTATAGACAATTTGCCGAGCAGCGAAGAAGCGCATAGCGTTGAAGATTTTGGCGAAATTGATTTTGAAGGCATGCTTATAGATACAATTGGCGCTGCTTATTTTGAGGGCAGGGCCTTTATGCGAGCAGACGATGAAGAAATCAACGGCGAGACCTGCGCTGTTTTTCAAGTGGGCAGTAATAACAACGAGCACTTTACCACCGAGGAATGGCTTGCGGTATCGCAAAATTCAACAGTGTACAAATACGATGTAGCGCTTGACGAGTGGTCAGGCTTTAGCCCTAATACAGCTGCTTCTTACTCTCCTGAGGCAATGCAAAACTGTATTTACGCATTAAATGAAATTTACAGCGATGAATATAGCGCAGAATTTTACGACACCGCCGATATGGTTAAAACGGCAGTGTACGAGAGTGAAGACGCATTTAATGACAATGCCGAGCCCATAATGTTAATAGGTCAAAACGACACTGTGCCGGTAGGCTATTTTGCGGACCCTATTGGCACATTATACATGCCGGTTTATAATTTTAACAGCAAAGCAGAGATATACGAGCATTTTAGCAATTATTTTACCGAAAATTTCATCAACGAAATAAGGCCCGATGTAGACCGAAATTTCTGCGAATTTGACGGAGAATTATACCTGACGAGGGGCAGCATGGGCTACGGGGCGTATAATGTTGATTTTGATTCAATAGATTACTCAAACATTCAAGACAACACCCTAATTATTAATACATTATATTTTGGCGAGCCGGACGGCAAGGTGCGCATAAAATTTGCACAGGAAAATGGCAGGTTAAAGATTGACAAAGACGTTTATATATTAATGTACGAACTGCATTATTTAAGTCCCTCTTTTGAGTTTATTGAAGTGCCCGATTTTTCAGCATTTACATCAGAGAATTATTTGCCTACCCCTTATGATGAGTTTGTAGCGGATGAAACTTCTCCCGACACTTACAGGGCAACATATTTAGGTGATTACTACGAATACTTGCCCGATTATGCGGACATACTAAAGTTAATTGGCTTTAATGTGATAATAGACGGGTATGAGGGCTTTTATAGTTTTGAAAAATACGCCGACGACTATTTGCTAACTGTTAATGCCTATTATATGAACGAGCAAGACGGGGTTGTAGTAGAAGTGAGCAGGCAGGTTGCAGTAGGCTAAAATGCATTTACATATAAAATGCGACAATTTTTTACGGCAGTACACATGTGTACTGCCGCTTTTTTGTCAGCTTCTATTTGCTTTTTATTATCTTGTTATAAAAGGTGTTTTGCATTTGCGTAGCACCGCCATAAAATAAGTTGTAAATAGTCCGTAAATGATATGGGGATTATTTACATAATACGTTGCATTAATTAATTCTTTCCCACTGCGGCCATTTAACTCGCCTATTGCGCATCAACCGCTCATATTCACATCCATTTATAATCAGATGTATCAAGGCGCTGTTTGTAATACGGAGATATTTGAGGCTCGTCGCTATTTTGGCAAATTAGCTTGTTGTTTTTTGCGGTATTGTTGTTTCGTGCTTCAAGCTGTTCGCATAAATAATTTTCAAATTCCCTAATAACAGGTTGCAACTGCTCATTGTCAATTTCATTCATCATTTCATACGGGTCGTTTTGCAAATCAAAAAACTGCTTTTCGCCTGTCTGCGGCAGCCAAACAAACTTTTTCTTTCCGTCGGTAACGTATTGCATCTCTTGCTGTGGCGCATAAATTTCGCAGTGCTCCCCATGTATATATTTGCGCCACTCAACTTTTTCACCCGTCACATGAGGCAGCAGGCTTTTTCCGTCCACGCTCGATGGAGTTTCTACATTTACAAAGTCTAAAATCGTTGGCATTATGTCACAAAGGGTAACAGGTTTATCGGTATTGCTAGCCGTGTTGCCACAATAGTTTTTAGGCAGTTTAATAATAAGTGGAATATGTGCAGACCCCTCATATGCATATGTTTTGCGCCATAAATTGTGATCCCCAAGCATATCGCCATGATCTGATGTAAAAATAAACATTGTGTTGTCTAGCTCGTCTATGCTTTTTAATTTAATTAGTATTCTGCCAATTTGGTTGTCTATATGGCTTATTTGTCCGCTATAAGCCTTTCTTGCCAGCATTACATCGCTTGATTTTTGCTCGCCCCTCCAGGCATCAAACTCTGCCGCATCTTCCTTAACGTCATGTACTTTTGCCCAATCTGCAACTTTTGCCTCAGGCACTTCACTGTCACTGTACATGTTAAAATAATAATCGGGTGGATCGTACGGTGAGTGCGGGCGTGCAAAGGACACTTTTAAGAAAAACGGCATAGAGGGGTCTTTTGTTTGCAAAAACTTTACAGCTTCGTTTGCCGTCCAAACAGTTGGGTGCATGTACTCCGGCAAGTGCCACGGGCGCGACATCCAAGAATTCCAGTGAACTCCATGGTCAACAGGGCTATAATCGCCTGTTTTTTGCTCGTTAAACCATTGCATATAATCAGAAACAAAATTTTCGTCCTCTACTCTTCCCGACTCGTCCAACACGGTGCTGTGAAAGCCCAGTAAAGAGCGCTGTGGATAAAAATGCATTTTCCCAATGCCCTTTGTGTAGTACCCTGCTTTTGCAAGCTCTGCCGGCAAAGTGTTTTCAAAATTAACACCCACACCATATTGCCCTTTGCCCATGCCAAGTATGCCTGCATTCCACGGTGTCTTGCCCGTCATTAAGCAAGCCCTTGCAGGCACGCAAGATGGGCTTTGAGAATAAGCGCTTGTAAATACTGTTCCATTTTGGGCAATCCAATCAATATTAGGTGTTTTAATGTGTTTATTATTATAACAGCCCAAAAAATCAAAGCGATGCTGATCGGTCATAATAAGCACTATATTAGGTTTTTTCATCTTATAACTCCTTTAAAATTTAACTTTACCTTTGGTAGTTTAGGGTGGCAATATAATCCGAGCCGCCTATTTTGGCAAGTTAATGCCGCTCAACTATATTATACAATATTATTAACTCTTTTCAATTATAGTTTTAATGCTGTTTGATTTAATAAATTCATCGTCACAGGCGATATTTTTTTAATAGACAGCTAGCGCTAAATGTTTACACAAAGTGTAATATCAAAGCAGTTTTTATTATTATTTTAATATTACCCCACGTCCTCTGCCTATCTTTCCGCCGTTTAACACGTGCTTTTTAATCGCCCTTTGCAGCGATGTATCCTCGGCAAAGTCTTTGGCTTCAATGTCGGGCCTGCCAAAAACCCATGTTTTATATTGCTCGTCTGTCTCGGTGGCATAAATTGTAAAGCTTCTTGTAAAATTTAATATGTTAGAGCTTTGTGGCAACAATTGCTTGAGCTGCGGCGATAATAACCATGAGTTGCACGTAAAATACGCATTTTTATATTTTGGGTAGTATTTGCATAAAAAAGCGCGCGCATTGGCGTATGCACTATTGCAATTATCTATGCTAAGCTTTGCATCAGAAGGTATGTGCACCGCCACTATGTCATCGCCCACGCTCGCTATTTTTTCGCCGTCAATTACTACGTCGCCCACACACTTTGTAAGCTCAAACTCAAGCTCGCCAATTCTAAATATAGACATATTAATTTGATGGTACGCCCAAAATTCTCTGTCAAATTTATAATAGCCGTGCTGCGCTTTATGCTCGCTTAAAAAACGTGTAAACGCGCCCATTGTATCACAAAATATTTGCTCGTCAATTTGCATTATTTTATATTTTTCGTAGGTGTCCGGCGCCTGAGACAGCAAGAGCAAAAGCCAAATTGTTGGCAGTTTTATTTCGTCTGCAAACTCTGTGTTTACCCTTTTGTAAATCTCATAATCTCCCTGCTTTACCGCATCAAAATAAAACTGTAACTTGCCAAAGTCATAGCTTTCGGCAACGTCAATCATGTCGTTTACTACCTCTTTCGGCATATTAATTTTACTGCAGATCTTTAGTATTTCACTCAAATTTTCTTTCATTTTAGCCTCGCCCATCACTTTATATGTTAATTATTTTTACTTGCTTAAACAAACTGCACCTAAATTTACACGCAGGTGCATTTTATTTGCTAACTATGATATAATTATATAATAAATACTCAATAATTCAATATCCATTTTTAAATATATCGCATAAACGGCCATGTTGTGCGGCGCTTATCAAAGCGCTGAGCGCAATTCGCCTTTTTACGTTTAGCTGCGGTGTAAAAGTAAAAATGCAAAGGCAATAAATAAATACAGTAGAGGTTATTAGATGTTACAAGAAAAAGCGCTAAAAGCGGTAGACAGCAACAAAAAGTTAATTGACAAGTGGAACGAGGACCTTTTGAACTGCCCTGAAATGGGATATTTTGAGCACAAAACAAGCGAATACGTCAAAGATGCATTTAGGCAAATGGGCATAGCGTACGAGGATAACCTTGCCCTTACAGGCTTTAAGGCCACACTTTGCGGCAGGCAAGAGGGGCCTAACATCTGCATGATGTTTGAGCTAGATGCCGTGCTGTGCGGCGACCATGAATTTGCCGACAAGACTACCGGCGCCGCACATGCGTGTGGACATAGCTTGCAAATTGTGCAGATGCTTGCAGTTGCAAGGGCCTTAAAAGAAATTGAAAAAGACTTAAAGGGCAAAGTTACTTTTTTGGCCTGCCCTGCTGAGGAGTATGCCGAGATTGAAAGGCGCAGCGCCCTGATAAAAGACGGCAAAATTTCTTGCATAGGCGGAAAGCAGCAGCTAATTGTAGAGGGTGCCTTTGACGATGTAGACATGGCTATAATGCTACATTCACATGCCGGCGATTTAGATAAAAACCTTTACTTATCGGGCGGAAGCCTAGGGTTTATATCCAAAATAATAACATTTACCGGCAAAGAAACCCACGGTAGTACGCCACATCTAGGCATTAACGCCCTAAGTGCGGCCGGCCTGTGCTTGGCTGGCATAAACGCCAACAGGGAGACCTTTGCAGAGCACGAAAAAATAAAAATCCACCCTATAATTACAAAGGGTGGCGAGATGATAAACTCTATACCAAAGACGGCAGAAATTCAAACTTATATAAGGGGCTCTGACATAAAATATATTGAGAGCGCCGCAAAAAAAGTTGACAACTGTGCCCTTGCCGCAGCAATGATGATTGGCGCAAAGGCTAATATTGAAACTTTAAACGGTTACTTACCATTGATGCAAGACGATAATTTAACTAGAGTTTTTGCCGAAAACGCTAAAATTACAAGCTGCAATTTTTTAAACAACATTTACATGATAGGCTCAAGCGACATAGGCGATTTAAGCCATATCCTACCTGCTATTCAGCCCACTTTTGGTGGCTTTAGTGGCACTGCGCACGGCAGTGATTTTAAATCTGTCTTGCCAAATTATCATTTAAGCGAGCTGCCAAAGGCATTAATTCTAACGGTGATAGACTTATTAAATAACAATAAAGCGCAAAAAATCATAGATGAGTTTAAGCCTTTAATGACTAAGGAGCAATATAAAAATTACATTTTGCAAAAGGGGCTTTAATTCGTTTTTAATAATTTGGCCCGCTTATAAAGCCGGCTCAATTACAAGCACTGTGCTAAAAAGCCCGCACCCATAAGCGATGCCTCGTTGCCGAGTTTGGCACTTATTACAGAGCAATTTTTAAAGCTGTCTTTTAGCAGATATTCTAAATTGCCGCTTATTTTATCTCTGATATAGCTCTCCCTCATTGTGCCGCCGCCCAAAACAACAGTCTTCGGGTTAAACATATGTATAACGCTTACAAGCCCATAGCTAATTTCAAGTATCCAATCATCGACAATTTTTTTAATTTGCGGCGTGTCTAACTGTGCAAATATTTTTCTGCCATCGTCCAGTTCAGCAAAGTGGCGGCTCGCATTATCAACAAGCGCAGACGTAGAGGCATACCTCTCATAGCTGCCGGAGCCTCTGTCGCTTTTGCAAACGTCGCTTGCGTGTGTTATAAGCCCGCCTATTTCGCCGGCGCTAAAATTTTCGCCTTTATAGAGCTCTCCGCCAATTACAATTGCGCCGCCAATACCTGTGCCGTAGCTTATCATAATAAAATCATCGATATTTTTTACTGCGCCAAATTTATTCTCACCGATTGCCGCAGAATTTACATCGTTTTCTACAGCTACGGGCAGCTTTAGCTTATTTTGCAAAATATTTTTAACATTGAGCCCCGTGTACCCGGGTATATTGTCACTCAGGCGTATCTTACCGGCCTCGCTATCCACTTCGCCGGCAGTAGATACGCCTATTGACGTTATATCTGGCATCGTGCGTATAAGCTCTTCAACCGTATTTAATACCGCTAAACCGCCTTTTTGTGCATCGGTAGGTGTCTCTTTAATGTTAAAGAGCACACTATCTTTAAGCACTGCCGATTTTATAAATGTACCGCCTATGTCAATGCATGCTATAGCCATAATGGCACCTGCTTTCTAAAATAAAAAAAACGTAAAACAGGCAAGTTCCCTCACAAAGTAATACGTTTTTAATAATTGAATTTTTTCTTAACTCTCGCTCAATATCTCATCGCATATGGTGTCTAACATCATTAGCGCGCGCGGCAAATGGAAGGGGCCTTTAAAAGTGCTGCCTTTTGTAGATGGCTCGGTAGGTTTACCATCACGCCTTAGGTAGCCGTACCACTCTGCATACTCGTCGTCTGCAAAGTACTTTTTACAGTAGTCAACACACTTCAAAAGCAGGTCAAGATACTTTTCATCTTTTGTGTCCCTATACGCCATTGCGCAAGAAATCAGCATCTCGTTATGTGGCCACCACAGTTTCATGTCGTGCTCGTAAGCCTCTGTCGGCTTGCTTAAACAATCGGTAAAGTACAAAAGTCCCTCGTATTCTTTGTCCCAGCCAATCTTTATGCTGTCGTCTAACATTTTAAGCGCTGTTTTGTGCACAAAGTCATCTTTTGTCTTGTTTGCAAAGTCCATCATAAACCATGCACACTCTATCACATGCCCGGGGTTTACTATCCTGCCCACGGTAATATCTTGCCAAAACTCGCCGTTTAGCCCAACGTTTTCAAGCGTGCAGTTAAGCTCCGGCTTATAGTGGTACTTAATTATTTTATCCACACATTCTTTCGCTCTTTCGATATATTTGTCTTTATTTTTCTCGTCTGCTTCCATCATAACACAGCTTAAATTTAAATATATCATCGGGTCTGCAAGGCTTCTGCCCTGCCTTGTCTGTGGTATAACTTTAGGGCCCTGGTCAACAGGGTCTTTAATCAAGGCATTATTTAACTCGTATATTAATTCATACGTCTTCCTTGCACGCTCGATATACTTTTCTTGTTTTGTTAGTGTAAAATACTCGGCATTTGCAATTGTGTAAAAGCCCTCAGAAAAATTATATCGCCTTTGGCGCAGTGGTTTGCCCTCTTCCGTTACCTGAAAATACATTCTGCCTGCTTTTTCTTTGTTTATGCAGTAGCTTTCCATAAAGTCAAGGCAGCTTTTGGACATGTTTTTCCACGCCTCTTTTTCGCCGTAGACGTTGCACAATTTTGCAAATATCCAAGCCGTTCTGCCCTGCATCCACACAGATTTATCGGTGGAGTACACCTCGCCCTTTCTGTCTAAGCACGTGTAAATGCCGCCGTTAACGCTGTCCGCACCGTTTTTAAGCCAAAAATTCTCGCACAAGTCAAGTTGCTCTTTTGCCCAAGTTTTAACATTAATTATCTTGTTGTTTTTCATATACAATATTTCCTTTATTTTATATTACTTTATTTATAAATGTTTTTTCTCAAGCGACTTTAATATCCTGCGCTTAAATTCTTCACATTTTTCGGGGTTTCTTTTATTGTACTCCGCAAAAAGCAAATCCAATACAAACAGCTGTGCTATCCTAGCACTTACACTGCCCATGCGCTGTGGCGGCTGGATTGAGCCGCAAAGCAGTACAACGTCTGCTTTTAGCGCGCCGGGCGAGCGGGGATATCGTGTTATGAGCACCGTTTTTACGCCGTTGCTCTTGTTTATTTCTATTAGCTCTAAGAGGTCTCTTGTAGAGCCCGAGTAAGAAAAAGATAACACTATATCGTTTTTATTTAAGTTGCTTGCCACAAATGCTTGGATGTGAGAATCTAACATTGCAACAACATTGTTGCGCACAGTAGAAAAAAGATGTGCCGCCTCTTGTGCCATTATCATTGAGGCTCCCTGTCCTACGCATAAAATTGTGCCTGCGCTTTCAATTAAATCAACAGCCGCATTTAATGTCTGTGGTGTTATCAAAGACATCGACTCGTTTATTGTGTCTATATGGCTGTTTTTAATCTCGTTTATTAAACTAAAAGTATCATCTTGCTCATTTTTTGTCTTGCCGTTTTCAGCAGCGTTTCTGCCAGAGGACACCGAGGCAAGCTCTAGCTTAAAGCCGTTAAATCCATCGCAGCCTATTTTGCGGCAAAACCTTGTTATTGTTGAGTCCGCCACATCACATGCGTCCGACAGCTCATTTATCGACATAAACTGAGCGCTGTTCTTATTGTCGATTATGTAATCGGCAACGTTTTTTTCTGATTTTGTAAGATGATAGTATCTTAAAGTTATTCGGCTTAGCACATCTTGTTCCGACATAATTACTCCTATTTAATTAACATATTGGTTTTGCTTATCATTTCAGCCGCAAGTTGTGCCGCCTTTTTGCCACTGTCATCAAGCTTTGGCAGTGGGCATCTAACATCGCCTATATCAACACCGTTATTTATGCGCAAAACTTCTTTAATAACGGCATACATGCTTGATGTACTACTGCAGAGCACATCTATAATCTTTAGCGCCTCGTCTTGCAACTGTAGCGCCAGCTGTAAATTACCACTGTTACAGCAATTGTAAATTGCCAAATAAATACTTGGCATTGCGCCAAAAGTGCCGCCTATGCCGCCAACACTGCCCATTACAAGGCCGCTCAGCAGTTGCTCGTCCGGCCCGTTAAATACTATTGCCCCTTGCGAGCGCCACGTTGCGATGTCCATTGTTGGCATTGAGGAGTTTTTCACACCAACAACATTTTTATTCTTCATCATTTCAGACAAAAGTGTTTTTGTAAGCTCTATACCTGCTAGTTGCGGTATGTTGTAAATAAAAAAGTTTGTATTTGGCGCCGCAGCACTTATATCGTTCCAATACTTTGCAACGGCGTGCGGTGGCAAACGAAAATATATAGGCGGTATTGCTGCAATTGCATCTACATTTAGGCTCTGTGCGTGTGCCGCAAGCTCTTTACTGTCTTGTGTGTTGTTGCAGGCAACGTGTGCTATTACTTTTATATCGCTGCCCTCTTTTTCTTCCATTACAGCTTCTAAAACTTGTTTTCTCTCGCTTATGCTTTGATAAATGCACTCTCCCGAAGAGCCGCAAGCATAAATGCCTTGCACTCCGCTATTTATTAAAAACCTAACAAATTGTTTTGTGCGCTCTTTGCTGACATTGCCGTTTTCATCATAGCAAGCGTAAAGCGCAGGGTAAATCCCTTTATAATCAATCATACTTAACCCCCGAAATTATATGTAAATTAGCTTAAACAAAAGTTGACGTTCTTTTGTATTGCGTTATTAGCCTTTAACCGCACCCATTGTTATGCCTTTTGTAAAGTATTTTTGGAATGTGATAAAAACTATAATTATAGGTACTGCCGCCAAGGCCGCACCTGCCATTATCATGCCAAAATCTGTTGCACTCTCTGCTTGTAGTTTTGCAATACCTAAAGAAATAGTCAACTTATTCCTTGAGTTAAGCATTATCAACTGCATAAAATAATCGTTCCATGACGATATAAACGTAAATATAGCAAGTGCGCCAACGCCCGGTTTAATCATTGGGAATACTATTTTAACAAAAGTTAGCGCTTCGCCTGCGCCGTCAATTCTTGCCGCCTCCAGCATCTCTGTAGGTATGCCCTCCGAAAACTGTTTCATCAAAAACACGCCAAAAGGCCAGCCCACTATAGGCAGCATTACAGATGCGAGTGTGTCGTGTATGCCCATAATGTTCATTTGCCTTAAAAGAGGTATTAAAATAACCTGTTTTGGCAAAGCCATTGCCGCAACCATTAAGCTAAAAATAATAACCTTGCCGGGAAAGCGCTTTTTAGCTATTGCATACCCGCCCATAGAGGCAACTAAACACGTTAAAAGCATGGCACCTACCGAAATAATAACGGTGTTAAAAATCCACAGGAAGGCAGGCTCTTCAAAAAGCCTTAAGTAATTATCCATTGTCGGCTCATGCGGGTACCACTGAATATCACGCGAGTTTATGGCCTTGGCATCTTTTAGCGAGCCCGTTAAAATCCAGTATAGTGGGAAAGTAAAAAGCAAAGCCAAAACAGCCATAGACACTGCGCAAAAACTTCTATATACTATATTACCATTGTTTTTCATTTTTTTCCACCCTTCTCTCTTCCTGCAATTTTAAATTGCAATGCAGAGAACAACGCTATTATTACCGCCAATATAATACCCATTGCATTTCCGTAGCCAAAATCGTCTACCCTAAACACATTATAGTAAATGTAATACATAATTGTTTGTGTAGAATTGTTTGGCCCGCCGGAAGTTAAAAGCTGTATAAGCGCAAAGCACTGGAAGCTGTTTATAGTTGTTATAACTATAATATAAAGCGTTGTAGGCATTATGCTTTGCCATTTTATCTTCCAAAAAACCTGCATATCTGTTGCGCCGTCTACCTGAGAGGCCTCTATTAAAGAGTTATCTACATTGCCAAGCGCAGAAATATACAAAACTATTGGCTGACCTATTGAAGTTGTAAAAAGAATTAAAATAATGCACCATAAGGCAGTGCGCTCGTCGCCAAGCCAGCTTATGTTTTTTTCTATAACGCCCAGTGATGTAAGCACGTTATTAAAAAGGCCTGTGTATTGGTTAAACATCCATTTCCAAACAACTGTGACGGCAACAGTGCCAGTTACAACGGGCAGGTAAAATATTATCCTGTAAAAAGAAAGCGCTTTGTTGTTCATTTTATATATTGCAGTGCTAACCCACAGCGAAAAAATCATAACCGCAGGTACGCTTACAAAAACAATAAGCATTGTGTTTATTAGCGCCCTTATAAATACAGGGTCGTTAAATGCTTTTATGTAGTTATAAAAGCCTGCAAATTCAAACTGTGCCGCAGAATAGTGAAAAAAACTATTAAACAGGGCGGACACCATAGGTATTACAACAAAAACTATAAAGAAAACAAGGCAGGGTATTAAAAATAAATAAGCCGAGATTGCCTCTTTTCGCGCTATAATTTTGCTCCTATTTAAAGCTAGAGAGTTTTGATTTTTAGAAACCATAGTTAAACCTCTTTATAAAAAAATCAGTAGCGTGCCTACTGTGTAAAAACGCTGTGTTTAGTAAATACGCAAGGTCAATGCCCACATCAGCCCGAAACATGTAACGTTTACCGCCTTTGGCCCGATGTAGGCATCGACCCTACAATTATTAATTATTAAATTTGTATTGGCTTAGCCTGCCATTGCAGTTTCTACTTTAGTCATGTAGTTGTCTGCTGCAGTTTGTGGGTCTGTGCCTGCAAACATCTCTTGCAGTAATTCCCACCATGCTGTGCGTTGCTCTGCCCAAACAGGTGCTACTTGGTAGTAAGCGCCAAGGTTTGGAACAAACGAAGCGTATACAGCCATTGTCTCTTCGTTTTCAGCGCCTGCATAAACGTTGCCAAAAGACTCGCGCACTGGGAAGAAGCCAGTTGCCGCTACACTTTTTGGGCCTTGAGTTGCATCGTTAGCGATAAAATCGATGAATTTTTTAGAAGCGTCAATTTTTGCTGCGTCGCCGTTATCAAAAACGCCAAAGCCCCAGATGCCGCCCTGTAGTTCTGCCACGCCATCGTCAGATGGGAAGTTCATAGCAAAAGGAGTAAACTCAGCTTGTGGAGCATAAGTCATTTCGTTTGCTGCGTTCCATGCCCATGTAACTGCGCTTGTGCCGTTTGCAAATAGTTGTAATTCTTCAGCTGCTGCAATAGCTGCGTCGCTGCTTAGTGCGCCGCTATTTACCATGTCGTTAAGAAGTGATAGGCCTGCAACTGTGTTTTCTGAGTTGATTGTATAAGCTGTGTAATCCTCGTTTGTGTAAGTGCCGCCGTAAAGGTTAGTAACAAGAGCCCTTGTGCCCTGGTCGCCGCCTTGGCCGCCACAGTATACAATGCCCGGTGTTTGGATTAAGCCGCTGTCGCGAACTGCTTCCATAGCCATAACAAAGTCATCTGTTGTCCATGAGCGTGTCTCTTCGTCTATGTATTGTAGTGCGCCTGCCTGCTCAAACACCTCATAGTTAATAGCCATTAAATGAGCTGTTGTAACCATTGGGTACTCATAATAAGCACCGCTCTCGTCTTTGCAAGCCTCGATAGGTGCATTTGAAACAGCCGATATGTCTGCTACAACTGCATCAGTCATCATGTCGCTTAAGTCTACCATAAAGCCATTTTTGCCCCAGTTTGCAACTAGGCGCTCAGGGCCTTCCATGATAATGTCAGGTGCTGTGCCAGCTTCAATAGCTGCTGTTACTTGAGCATCACCATTTGTGTAGTCAAGCAGCTCGTGCTTTACAGTAATTTCAGGGTACATTGCATTGAAGTCTGCAATAAAGCCTGCAACTGTGTCTGCATCACCGAAACCACCGATTGGGAACGACCAGAATGTAATCTCAACCGGCTCGCCCTCTGTTGTAGCTGCTTCGCTTGTGTCTGCCGGTGCAGGATCTGTAGATTCTACCGGCTCCTCTGCCGGTGCTGTGCAGCCTGCAAAAAGTGCAAGTGCCATTACAAGTGTTAACAATAGTGCAAAATACTTTTTCATTATTAAATCCTCCTTAAATTTTTGCGTTTGAGATTTCTTATCTCGCATTTATCGTAACATTGCAATAACGTAATGTCAATCTTTTTTTGAAAATAATTTTCTTTTTGTAAAAAATGTAAAATTTATTTTCATTATTTTGTAAAACTTCACGCCATTATTTGTAACACTTTTGCAACATTTTATATTATCGGGCATTTTTGCAAAAAAACATGCTAATTTTATATAGGCTTATTGCGCATTTGCTGTGCTTTGAGTTAAATATATCAAAATGCCAAGTTTAATCTTTTAATATAGTCAATTTAATATAATCTGTGCCCGTCACAAATTGGACGGTTTGCCATACTTGTGGCGAGCCAAATGCCGCAGTGGATAAAAATTACTTAATGCAACGCATTATATAAATAATATGTAGTACCTACTAATCAAAGTCAGTTTTAATTAGTGCAATAATGCAATACGGAAAAACAGGACGCAAAAACTTAATTAGC
>CAYJBO010000022.1:0-35594 GCA_964368295.1 uncultured Bacteroides sp. | reverse complement strand
CCAGCAATTTTGTAAACGGACACATTTTATATGTTGACGGCGGCATTTTGGCGTATATTGGCAAACAGCCGTAAATTTTACGGTATTAGGTATTATTTACTTAGTTGCAGCTTTTGTGTGCAAAAAATAAAATATAAAAAAAGGGGAACCTTCGCAGTAAGTGCGATGGTTTCCCCTTTTTTTGCGCCACTTTAATTTTGTAAATATGCGTGTTTTTTTACTGGCCGTAAACATCTTTAAAAAGTATAGCTTTAAGCTTTTTATACTGCTCTTGTGTAAAATAATGGTTACAGCTCATAATTTTAAGCTCTATAGGCTCTCTTCCGACATCAAGCGCCGGCATTACATAATAAAACTCGTTAAAAAAATATCCGTTTCGCTTGTAAAAGTTAACACGCCTAGTGGTAATTTCGTCCACGGGCGGCTCTACCTCTAAAAATATTTTTCCGCCGTAAATGCGCTCTAACTCCTTTAGTATTTTTGTGCCAAGCCCCTCGCTTCGGTATTCTTCAGCCACCACAAAATGCTCAATAAATCCATAATCCGCCACCTGCCACAGCGCAACAAAACCCTTAATTTTATTTTTTTGCTCGTCTTTTAAAACAAGCACTTTAAATATGTCGCTGTCAAACGCAAGTTTTTGTTTTTCGTACCCTTTGCGCTCGTTTACGGGAAAGTTTCTCTCCAACAGGCCGTAAAATTCATCGTAATCACAAATGTCCATCTTTTTAAGCATAGCTGCGCTCACTCCTATCTCTGCTTACATTATATACGCTATAAGCTTATAAAACAACAGTATTGCCCGTTTTGCTATTTTGCTGTTTGTATACGCCGCAGCGCAAAATATTTTATTTGTCATTACATATTTTAAAAAATGCGTGGTAAATTAATATAAATTTACACAGGCAAAACAAAGCGTTTTGCACTGCACGCACCCAATATTTTAGACGGGAGCACAAACATGTTTAAAACATCAAAACAAGAATACAAAAGCATGAGCGAAGCACTAGCGCCGCGCTCACCCGCTTTAAAAGATTGCACATGGGCCTTTTTTATAGGCGGTGCAATTTGCACACTGGGCGAGGCGTTGCACACAATTTACACAGCGCTTGGCTTTGAAAAAGACAACGGCGCCTTGCTTGTTAGCGCAAGTTTAATTGCGCTCTCTGCCGTTTTTACCGCGCTTGGCCTATACCAAAAACTTGCGGCTAAAGCCGGCGCCGGTACGCTTGTGCCAATTACGGGCTTTGCAAATGCGGTTGTGTCGCCCGCTATAGAATACCGCTGTGAGGGCTTTATAACAGGCATAGGCGCAAAGATGTTTTTAATAGCCGGCCCTGTTGTTGTATACGGTGTGCTGGCAAGTAGCACATACGGCGTAATTTACTATTTTTTAACGTATTGGAGTGCAAATATATGAAAACAAGCGGCGACACAATTATTATGACAAACACAGTTGGCGTGCTGTCTTACGCTGCGGTTGGCGGCAAAAAAGAGGCCGAGGGCCCGCTTGCAAAAAATTTTGATGTGCTTATTACAGACTCGAGATACGACGAGAAAACGTGGGAGCGAGCGGAGAGCAGTTTTTCAAAACAGTGCTTACATACAGCACTGCACAAGGCGCACATAGGCGCCGACAAATTAAACGCCGTAGTGGGTGGCGATTTACAAAACCAGTGCACTGCAACAAGCTACACTATGTGCGATTTTAGCGTGCCGTTGCTTGGCGTTTACAGCGCATGCGCCACAATGACACAGGCGCTTGCGCTTTGTGCGTGCATGGTAGATGGCGGTGCATGGCAGTGTGCGGCAGCGGTTGCAAGTAGCCATTTTTGCACGGCAGAACGGCAGTTTCGCACGCCACTGGTGTATGGCGGCAAGCGCACGCCAACGGCGCAATGGACAGTTACAGGCGCGGGCGCTGTAATATTGACAGACAGGCAAAGTGCGCCCTATGTGCGCAGTGTAACGTTTGGCAAGGTGTGCAATTTTAACATAAGCGACATAAACAACATGGGCGCCGCAATGGCGCCTGCGGCCGCAAGCACAATAATGCAGCACTTTAAAGACACGGGCACTTCTGCCGATGATTTTGATGCTATTTACACGGGCGACCTTGGCCATTTGGGCAGTGACTTGCTTTTAAAATTGCTTTTAAAAGAGGGGGTTGTCGTAAATAACCACAGGGATTGCGGCCTTATTATCTACGATAGAGACTACCAAAAAGTGCACTGCGGCGCAAGCGGTGCGGCATGCAGTGCAACTGTTTTGTGCTGTGACGTATTGCCAAAATTGGCGAGCGGTCAGCTAAAGCGAGTGCTTTTTTTATCAACCGGCGCACTCATGAGCCAAACAACCTTTTTACAAGGGCAAAACATACCTGCAATTGCACACCTGGCAGAGCTTTGTGCACACGATGCTTTTTAGCGTACTTTCGTGCTATGTGCTTTTATGTGCGCTGTTACAATTTTAATAAATATACTTTAACTATAAAGGTAGGCAGAAAAATGAACTATATATCAGCGTTTGTTGTTGGTGGATTAATATGCGTTATATGCCAACTTTTGCTGGACTACACAAAATTAACACCGGCGCGCATACTTGTTGGCTGTGTTGTTGGCGGCGTAATTTTAAGCGCACTAGGTTTTTTTGAGCCCTTGTTAAATTTTGCGGGCTCCGGCGTAAGCGTGCCCCTTTTAGGGTTTGGGCATGCGCTTGCCAAGGGCGTGCAAAAGGCCGTGGACGAAAACGGCATTTTAGGCGCTTTTACAGGCGGCCTTGCCGCAACGGCAGGCGGCATAACGTTTTGCCTTGTATGCGCGTTTATAGCCGCATTGCTCGCAAAAAGCAAAGACCAAAACTAATAAGTAAAAAAACGCAAAAAAACAGAGCCGCATTTTAACTGCTATAGGCAATTAAAACGAGTACCCTGTAAATTTTAATTAAGCAAAAATGCTAATTATTTTGCTGCGGCCTTAGATAGGCGAGCAACTTTGCGAGAAGCCGTATTTTTATGCAAAACGCCTTTGGAAGCTGCTTTATCTATAGCAGATATTGCGTTCTTAACTGCAGTGTCTTTATCAGCGGAGCCGGAAACAATGGCGGCATCAGCCTTTTTGACGACTGTTTTCAAATTTGTTTTGATTGCTTTATTATGAGCGGCTTCTTTTCTGGATTGGATTACGCGGTCTTTTTGTGATTTAATGTTAGGCATCGTACCACCTCCTTAATACTAAAACAGTTGCACTTTATAATAACACTTTTTTCAATTAAGAGCAAGTGTTTTTTTAAAAAAAATTAAAAAATATGTAAAAGTAGGTAAAAAACATGGCAAAACAGTACACAGATATAGCATTTGAGCTATATGGAGAGCGCAAAGGCACCGTGCCAAACGGTGTAAAAGTTAGCAAGCACTTTGCCGAGGGCATGTGTATGACCCGAGTTGACATATTAAAAAGCGGTTTAAAGCGCGAAAAAGGGCGCTACATTACGCTTGAGACAAAAAACCTTGCAATGGTAGACCTCACAAATGAGAGCTTTATCGATGCCATTGCGTCAGAGCTGCGCCGACTTATTGAGCCAAAAGGCAAGGTTCTCGTTGTAGGCGTGGGCAACAGGTCGGTTTTGGCCGACAGCCTTGGCCCGGCCACTGCCGACAAGATATTTGTGTCGCCGTGCATGGGCGAGCGCCCCATTAAAATTAGGGACGTATACGCAATTAGCCCCGGGGTTAAAGGCGACACCGGCATGAGCACGGCAGAAATTATAAGCACGCTTGTGCGCCATGTGCGGCCTGTCTGCGTCATTGCGGTGGACAGCCTTTGCACGGGCACGCCGGAGCGCATGGGCTGTAGTGTTCAGTTGTCAAACGCAGGCCTTACGCCGCAGAGCACGCAAAAATTAACTGTGGACACGCTGGGCGTGCCCGTAATTGCAATAGGAGTACCTACTATAACACATATGCACCTAAAAAACAATATTATAAGCGTTGCGCCAAAAGATATAGAAAAAATAGTGCAAAATGCGTCTTGCCTGCTTGCGCTTGCAATTAACAGGGCCTTACAGCCCGCTTTAAGCATTAAAGAAATTTGTTTTTTAACAAATTAGCTGTTTGCTTTTATGCGTGCAAACTTGCCTAGTAATAAACAAAATTTATGCCGCATATAATTTTTGCAAGCTAAAAAAGATGTAAAGAATGTTTGGGTGTGCCTGTATTTAACGCTGGGGCGCATTATTTTTTGGCAGGCATAAAAAGCTTTGCCCTGCAAAGAAGCGCCAAAGCCGAGCGCCGGCGCTTTTAAGAATAAAAAGCGGAGAGGATAGACATGATAAATGATTAAAACTAAAAAGAATATACCTGTGTATGCAATGGCTTTTTTACTTGTTATTGCATGTGTTGCCGCAGTTTTTTCAAGCGTTAGCTACGTAAACTGGCAAAGCGTGCTAGCAATTACAAGCAGTGCTTTAATATCGCCTTCTGCCGCCGCAAAAGCCGCAGAAAAATACATAAATTCGGTCTATTTAAGCGAGGGTGACGCACCTGCATCGCCCGATGACCACGAGGGGACTGTCGGCTTTAACGCAGACATGTACACGCAGGATATAGCACAGCAAAATGACAAAGCAGAGCAGGACAGCGAGGCACAGCAAGAGCAAAATCAACAGCCGCAAATACCGTCTTATGACGACATGCCGAGCGGCATGGTGCCCATTGTGCCCGCTTTTTACGGCCATATAAGCGGCGAGAGCTATATAGACGTGGGCGACGGACAAATATTTAATTTGACCTCGCTAACAAAAAGCGAGATAGAAACAGCGGCAAACAGCACTTTGCCGTTTAATATAGAGCTTTACAGCGAAGAGCCGCAGGTGCTTATAATGCACACCCACACCACAGAGACGTACGAGCTAGACGACACTGCGTGGACAGACCCCGAGTTTGCCGCAAGGTCCACAGATTACGCCGTAAACATGGCGGCAATAGGCGACGTTATAACACAGGAGCTTATTGCCGCCGGCATAACAACACTGCACGACACAACACTGCACGACTACCCAAGCTATACGGGCAGTTACGACAGGAGCCACGCCACCGTCAGCGCTTACTTAAGCCAATATCCAAGCATAAAAGTTGTAATAGACGTGCACAGGGACGCACTGCAAAAAGAGGACGGCGCACGCATAAAGCCCGTGGCGCAAATTGACGGACAAACGGCGGCACAGGTTATGCTTATTGTCTGTGCAGACAGCGGCGGCAACATACCAAACTACATGCAAAATTTAACGTTTGCCTCCCATTGGCAAGCGCAGATGGAAGAGCTGTACCCGGGCCTTACACGCCCTGTGCTGTTTGATTACAGGTACTATAACCAAGATTTGACGACAGGCAGTTTACTGCTTGAGGTGGGCGGCCACGCAAACACACTGCAAGAGGCCCTTTATGCGGCAGAGCTAAGCGCAAAGGCGCTAGCCGGGGTGTTAAGCGGCAATTAGCGGCTAATTATTGTAGCGCAAACCCTATGCGCAATAATTATACGCTGTTTTGCGCCGAATATTTGTAAAATGCGTTGCAACATATACGCAATAGTATTATAATAGAAGTAATTATAATATTATTGAGGGCGGTGTTTGCATATGGCATATATTGAGTGCAGTTTGCGCAGTGAAGTTTTACATACAAGTGTTGATATAAGCATGTATTTTCCGGGTGATTTGCCGCCGGGAATGGACAGCACGCCAAAGGGAACACTAACGCTTTTGCACGGGTATTCAAACAGCGGCAAGGCCTGGATGGGCATGACGGCCGCACAGAGGTATGCCGCGGACAACTCCCTTGTGCTCATCTGCCCGTCCTGCCAAAACAGCTTTTATCAAGACTCTTACTTTGGCCTTTACAAAACATTTTTAACGCAAGAGATGCCACATCTTCTGTCGAAAATGTTTATATTTCCAACAGAGCGTGAAAAAAACTATATAGCCGGCCTGTCGATGGGCGGATACGGTGCACTCTATCTCGGCCTTTCAAGGCCGGATTTATACGCAGGCTGTGCCTCTTTTTCGGGCGCAGTAGACGTTGAAATGCTGTGCGCATCAATGCCGTCCGACATGCAGCAGTTATTTTCTTTTTTATTCCCCTCGGCCGATGGCAAAATGCCCAAGGACTCTGACCTATACGTTTTGGCAGAGCGCGCGGCGCAACTAGTGCCGGATATGCAGCCGAAAATATTGATGACGAGCGGACGAGAAGACCTAGAGCCGTACTTAATAAAACAGCAAAACGACGCTATCTGGAGCAAAATTAAAGACTACCCGTTTGCTAACATAAGGCGTATGGAGTGGACAGGCGTGCACGAGTGGAACTTTTGGGACAGGAGCCTTGTGTATGCAATAGATTATTTTTTTAACGAGGGATATGCCGACAAAAAAATGGCGGACTGGGCGCACGAGCCGAAAATTTACTAAAAATCGCCCTGGCGTTTATGCGGATGAGAAAACGCAAAAAACGCTAATAATCGCAAAAAAGGAGTATACAAATG
This sequence comes from uncultured Bacteroides sp., assembly GCA_964368295.1. Lineage (GTDB taxonomy): Bacteria > Bacillota > Clostridia > Oscillospirales > Ruminococcaceae > Ruthenibacterium. The sequence goes on along the minus strand of CAYJBO010000022.1, from coordinate 29,058 downwards.
CCACAGCCATTGGCGGATAAACTGCGCCCTGCAAATTTAAGCGAGGTGTGCGGACAACAGCATCTTTTAGGGCAAGACATGCTTTTTAGGCGTGTTATTGACAGCGGCAACGTGCCCAACATGATTTTTTACGGCCCGTCGGGTGTGGGTAAAACTACGGTTGCACGCATAGTGGCAGAGCAAAGCGGCATGTATTTGCAAAAGCTAAACGGCACAAGTGCCGGCATTGCCGACATTAAGGACACCATTGCCCAAACAGAGACACTGCACGCTAGGGCAGGCCTAATTTTATATTTAGACGAGATACAATACCTAAACAAAAAACAGCAGCAAAGCCTTTTGGAGTGCATTGAAAACGGCACTATAACGCTGATTGCCTCCACTACCGAAAACCCGTATTTTTACGTATACAATGCGCTTTTAAGCCGCTGTACGGTGTTTGAGTTTAAACAGCTGGAGCCAGCCGACATAGCAAAGGGTATAGACAGCGCCATAGAAAAAATAAACAGTGACACCGGCGAGGACATAAAAATAGACGATGATGCAAGGCTGCTGCTTGCAACGTCGTGCGGCGGCGACATGAGAAAAGCGCTGGGTGGCCTTGAGTTTTGCACAACGGCACTGCGCTTTGCAAATAGCGCAAGCCAAGGGCAAAACACCGCCGGCGCAGACGATAAAACCAAGGCCGCAAAGAGCACAAAAAAAAGCGCAAAGGGCGAGCCTTCGCTTTTAATAACAAGGCAAATGGTAAAGCAGGTTGCACAGCGCTCTAGCCAGCATTACGACAAGAGCGACGATGCCCATTACGACAGCATATCGGCCTTGCAAAAAAGCATACGTGGCTCTGATGCGGATGCCGCAGTGCACTACCTTGCAAGGGTGCTGGAGGGCGGCGACATGCTGTCTGCCTGTAGGCGCTTGCTGGTTATAGCCGCCGAGGACATTGGCCTTGCGTACCCACAGGCCATTGCAATAGTTAAGGCTTGTGTGGACAGTGCGCTTCAGCTCGGCATGCCGGAGGCGAGAATACCCCTTGCCGAGGCCGCAATTTTACTTGCAAGTGCGCCTAAAAGCAACAGCGCCATCTGCGCAATAGACGACGCCATAAACGATTTGCGCTCGGGCAAAAGCGGCCCCGTGCCACGCTGTTTGCAAAACAAGCACTACGACGGCGCCGACAGAGACGTAAAAGGCCAAAACTACAAGTATCCCCACGCGTATAAAAATAACTGGGTAAAACAGCAGTATTTGCCCGACAATCTAGTTGGCACAGTGTACTACAAGCACTCAAACAACAAGACAGAACAGGCGGCAAAGGCCTACTGGGACAACATAAAAAAAGACGAGAAATGAGGACGTTAAATGCGCATTATTTCAGGCGTATCACGCGGGATAAAACTTAAAACTCTGCCGGGGGGCGACGTTACACGCCCCACAACCGACAGGGTTAAAGAGGCGCTTTTTAGCGCTGTGCAGTTTAAAATAGAGGCGTCTACAGTGCTGGACTTATTTGCGGGCACGGGCCAGCTCGGCATAGAGGCACTGTCGCGCGGGGCGGCGCACTGCGTTTTTGTAGACGAGAATAAAGACGCATCTGCGATTATAAAAGACAACTTAAAAAGTGCCGCTTTGGCAGACAGGGCAAGCGTTGCCTGTGCAGGCGTGGAGGGTTATCTTTTTGCGGCAAAGCAAAAGTTTGACTTGATATTTTTAGACCCACCATATAAAATAGATATGATAGCCAAGATTTTACCGCTGCTTGACAATGTTTTAAACGACGGCGGCACAATTATGGCAGAGGCTGAAAAAGGCGCAAACCTACCTGAAACCAGCGGCAATTTAGTGTTAAAAAAGGTGTATAAATACGGCAGTACCTGCCTAGCTAAGTACGAAAAACCTTTTGTTTAACCACATTAATTATGCCACGGCCCACTTTGTAATAAACCGCAAATTAATACATAATTTTTTTGGCGCTTATGCAATAATATATCATTACATCGGCAAATTATAATAAATACGGAGGCTTAAATTATGCGCATAGCCATCTGCCCCGGCAGCTTTGACCCTGTAACTATGGGCCATATTAATATAATAGAGCGCACCTGCGTGCTCTTTGACAAAGTAATAGTTGTTGTTTTAAACAACCCGAGCAAAAACCCGCTATTTACGGCAGAAGAGCGTCGTGTGTTGCTTCAAAAAACAACGTCTCACCTAGAAAACGTTGAAATTGACGTGTACGAGGGACTGCTTGCAGACTACGCAAAAACTGTTGGCGCATGTACACTTGTAAAAGGCTTGCGCGCTGTCACAGACTTTGAGTTTGAGTTTCAGCAGGCACTTACAAACAAAAAGCTAAACAAAAATTTAGAGACAATGTTTATGATAACCGACGCAAATTATATATATCTGTCGTCCAGCATGGTAAAACAGGTTGCAATGTTTGGCGGCGATGTAAAAGAATTTATACCGAGCCAGATACACAGCGAAGTTATGGAGCGCATAAAAAACAACGAGAAGGAGTGTAAAGACGATGCAAATTGATGAGATTATCGACTTGATTGACGAGACAATTGAGGCCTCTGCCGGCGTGCCGTTTACAGGCGGCGGAAGACGCCTTGTGGACGTAGACAAGGTGCACAAACTGCTTGATGACATACGCCGCAACCTGCCACACGACATAAACAGGGCAAAGGACATTGTTGCAGACAGGACAAGCATTATAGACGAAGCCAATAAAGAGGCGTCACGCATTGTAAAAAATGCACGTGACCACGCGCAAAAACTTACACGTCAAGAGGCTGTTGTAAAAGCGGCAGAGCAAGAGGCAAAGCGCATTATAAAAAGTGCAAACGACGACGCGGTAAGCACAAGCACAAAAGTTACAAAATACTGCGACACCATGCTTGAGCGCGCGCAAAAGCTTATGGAAAAAGACATGCAAGAGATAAAAGACGTGCGCCTTGCACTAAAAGAAAAAGGCGGCGTTAAAAAATAGCGTTAACCAAGCCGGGGTAATATTGCATTAGCGCTGACGTTTTGGCTTTAATGTGGTGGTTAGCCGGCATAAATAAAATAAAAGAGGTAAAAAAATGATACTTATCACAATGGAAAACGGCGGACAAATTAAATTGCAACTACAAAAAGAAAAAGCACCTATCTCCGTAGAAAATTTTGAAAAGCTTGTGTCGGAAAAATATTACGACGGGCTTATTTTCCACAGGGTTATTGAGGGCTTTATGATACAGGGCGGCTGTCCTGACGGAACAGGCATGGGCGGCCCGGGCTACGGCATTAAGGGCGAGTTTGCCAAAAACGGCGTTAATAACGACATAGACCACGTGCGTGGCGTAATAAGCATGGCAAGAAGCGGCATGCCAAACTCTGCCGGCAGCCAATTTTTTATAATGCACAAAGACGCTCCTCACCTAAACGGCAGCTACGCCGCTTTTGGCAGTGTTGTTGAGGGCATGGACGTTGTTGACGAAATTGCAAGCGCACAAGTAGACGCAAACGACAAACCAAAAACACCTATCGTTATTAAAACTGTTGAGATAATCCCGGATGCGGAGTAATAATTAGTCATGATAAAAAAATTATTCTCGTTTTTTTGGGACAAAAGCCTGTTGTTATTTTTAATAATAGGCGGTTTAAACACAATTATAAGCGTAACGGGCAGCCAGCTTTTGCTGGGCCCGTTTAGCACGCTTTGGGGCGTGGACACGGCATACTGGGCAAGCACCAGCTTAATGTTTGTGCTTTGCAGCATACCCAGCTTTTACTTTAACCGCAAATACAGCTTTGAAAGCAAGGCACCGCTTTTGCCGGCGGCAGTGCGCTTTGGCGTTGTAATTGCCGTGTGCTACGTGCTTGGCTTTGGTTTTTCTTCTTATGTAACGCCGCTTGCCGTTAGCCTTTTTGGCGGCTTATTTGACGCACAAATTGTAGGCAGAATTGCAATGCTTGTGGGCCAGGTGATATTTACAGGCCTTAACTACTTGGGGCAAAGGCTGTGGGCGTTTAAAAAGTAAGCCTTATAAAGAGCTTTTTTACGCTATATCACTAAATAAATAAGCGTATAAGTACTATTGGTTGCCAGCTAAAAACTATGTTTTAGACGACGCAATAAATTATTTTAACATTAATTTGGAGGGCTTATGAATATTTCTTCAGCTTTAATGCTATTTTTTATTTTGGCTTTTATTTATATTTTAATTATTGAAGTTTTTACAATACTTTTTCGCCTCACAGGCCTTACGTACGACAAAGCTAGTTTTCAAGTTATATCCATGCTCACTAACAGCGGATTTACAACGCAGGATAGCGAGGCTATAACCTCGTCACGCACACGCAGAAAGGTGGCAAAGCTAACAATTATTTTTGGCTACCTTTTTACCGTTGTAATAATGTCTAGCGTTGTAAATATATTTTTATCGCTAAGCAACTCCGAAATACAGGATATGTGGCTGTCTGGAGTGATAATTTGTGTCGCTGTAGCGCTGCTTTTGTTCTTAAAGCGGTTTAGGTCATTCCAAAAATTTATCGACAGAAAAATTGAAAAAGTAGGCAAGAGGATAATGTTTGGCAAAAACAGAAACCCTATTTTGCTTCTTGACATTTTTGACAATAACGTTATGGCCGAGGTAATTGTAGAAAAATTGCCAAAGGCTTTGGACAATGTAATGCTTAAGGATTCAAATTTAAAAGAAGAGCATCACATCCAAATTATTTTAATTAAGCGCGATGGGGTTACAAAAAGCATTATTAAAGGCGAGGAGACAATTCGCCAAAACGATATAATTGTAGTTTTTGGCAACCACAGGAGAATTAAGTCTTTATTTAACAACTAAATTATGCGTTTATGCGTGCTTTTTGCGTATAATGCGCCTTAAAGTGCTGTTTTTTTGGCAAAAGTAAAAGCGGCAACAAAACTATAAATAGTTTTATCGCCGCTTATTTTAGGGTTTTATGTATGCTTATCTGTTCATCTCGCTCACAGGGCCTGTAGATTTATGCTCGTCAATAATGCGCTGTACCTCTTTAAAATCACTGCTTGGCAAATCGCCCGGCACTGTGTTTTTAAGCGACGACGTCGCATTGCCAAACTCAAGCGCTTTTTGTGCATCGTCATAGTGTAAAAGGCCAAAAAGTGCGCCTGCAACATATGCATCGCCGCTGCCAATCCTGTCTATAACGTCTATGTTGTGGTACGGCTCTTGCGTGTAGTAGCTGTCGGTTATTGCGCTGTATATAATTGACGTAAATGTGTGTTTTCTTGGGCTTTGCACGGTGCGCTGTGTAGACGCTACTATCTGTGTGCCGTACTCCTCGCAGTAGCTCTTTTGTATGTCGGCAAGCTCGCCTGTCTTTTTAAACATGCGTCGGCTTGTCTCCTCGCTTATAAAAAGCACATCAACATATGGCAAAATTTGCTCAATGGTGGCTTTAGCCTCCTCTTCACCCCACAGGTTTGCCCTGTAGTTTACATCAAAAGATATTTTTGCGCCGCCCTTTTTAAAATTTTCAATCAGCTGTTTGCAAGAGGTCCTCATGTTATTGCTTAGCGCAAGGCTGATGCCGCTCAAGTGGAACATCTTAGTCTGCGTGTAAATATCATGCGGCACAAGCTCCACTTTAAAATCGTTTATCGATGAGTTTTTCCTGTCGTAAACAATTGTAGGCTTTCTTGGAGCGGCGCCCATCTCATAAAAATATGTGCCAAGGCGTGCGTCGTCTGTGCTGTCGTACTGGATAAGGTCGTCCGACACGCCTGTAAAACGTATGCGGTTTTTTATAAATGTACCAAGCTCGTTTTGCGGCAATGCCGTTAAAATAGCAGTCCTAAGGCCTAAAAGTGCAGCGCCGGACGCAACGTTTAGCTCTGCGCCGCCGGCGCGCTTTTCAAATACATCGCTATCCACAATGCGGTTGTGCCTCGGTGGCGAAAGCCTTAGCATAACCTCGCCAAAGGTTACTAAGTCAAATTTATTTTCAGACATAATCAACACCCTTTTTTTTATAATTTTATGTGCAAATTGGAATGTATTTCGGTATAATAAGTATGTTGCCGTTTAAAATACAATGTTATATGCACTTTTATTGTAGCACAGTACCATATTATAAAGCAATACGGAGAAAAACATGAACTATAACAAACTTAATAAAACACTGCGCACTTTTTTGCTAGTAGCATTGAGCATTATGCTGCTGGCGGCCACGGGCTGTGCGCAAACAACACTGCAAGATGGCCAGAGCGTTACAAGCATTGTGCCAAACGACAAGATATCGGGCGATGAGATATCAAAAGACGGCGAGAACGCCATGAGCCTTTTGCCAAGCTCTGCGGCCGAGGCCACTGCAATAGACAAGCCATCTTTTTTAAGCACCGACTTGCAAAAGCTGTATACCGCCGCACACTATTTAACAACACACCATTCTTTAGCGGCCGGCTTTGATGTGGACACACAGGCACCCACTTTTACAGCTGCCGACGGCACGCAGATGTACAAGGACAACGGCTTTGCCACGTATGAAGAGTACACGGCCGCAATGCGCGCCACTTTTGCACAGGGTTATTACGACTATGTGATAGCGGAGTCTGCGGCTTTATACACAGCAGGCGACGACGGCGCACTGTACACTTCGGCAGGTGGCAGAGGCGCCAACACAAACTATGTTAGCACCACTTTTGCACTTGTTAGCGAGACGGAGAGCGAGATAGAATTTACGCTTATTTCGCACCTAAACGGCGTGCCCGAGGGCTCTGCCGAGGGCACGGAGGCCACAACGTACGAAGAGCGCACAAGCATTGTTGTTATAAAGACAGACGACGGCTGGCGCTTTAACTCTTTTGGCCTTGCCTACTAAGCGCATGTTTTGCTTTAAAGTAGGCTTTTAACAGCTTAATAGCGAATTTTCAAGAGGTGACAGCCTTAAACGCTGTTGCCTCTTTTTTGCATTAATAAACAGCGTGTCGTGACAAATTGTAATTATGTTCGCCCGCTTATACGCCGTTGCCTGTTTTTTTGCAACAAAAAAAGCCGGCAGTAAAAACATAAATATTTTTTATAAATTAAAAAGTGTATGGCAAAATATAGGCGCTAAAAAAACAGATGCTATAAAATAGCCAAAGTAAAAATATTTTGCCGCTCATCTCTATGATATTTGCGCCCTATTTTGTCTTATTTTTTGACAAATTTCGTTATAATTGTGCAAATTGTTTTACTTTTAATAAAAAAATCTGTCGGTTTAACAGTTTATGTTATTAAACCATTGTGGTATAATTATAATAGCTAAACGCATAAAGTTTATAGTGGTAAACTTTATTTGCGGGTTTTTTAAGTATCGATTAACTTTGTGAACTTTAGAGTTCACAAAACAAAACTTTAATATGTTTTGTAAACATAGTGGGGAGGAAGTTGTGTTTTTTACAAATTATTGCAAATTATGCAAAGAAAAGAACATGACGCCAACGGGGGTAGCCGTTGAGCTGGGCATCAGCCGCGGTACAGTCTCTGCGTGGAAAAACAAAGATAGGTTGCCGCAAGCGTCTCAGCTGCAAAAAATTGCAGACTATTTTGGCGTTACGGTAGATGCGCTGTTAAGCGAGAATGGCGAGGGCAAAAACAGCAGTGGCACATGGCAAGACGAAGAGCTTATGGAATATTTAGAGGGGCTAAAAGAGCGCGAAGACATGCGTATTTTGTTTTCGCTTGCAAAAAATGCCACCAAGGAAGAAGTTATGCAGGCGGTTAAAATAATAGAAGCGCTTAGAGAAAGTTAAGGGGGATTTTTGTCGTTGAACGAAATTTTTATTCGAAAAGTATCTATGCCGGGGTGCGTTAAGGGTATGACGGTTAAAGACAAAGACGATAATTTTAACGTGTATGTCAATGAAAATTTGTCCGATGAGGCGACGCGAGAGGTTATTGCGCACGAGATGAGGCATATTAATAAAAACCATTTTTATAACGGGCAAACTGCCATGCACAATGAGCTCGAGGCAGAGTAGCGCATAAAAATTTATTTAAAGTGCACATTTGGGCGCGGCAGGCAAAAATATTATATCGATAAAGCGCAAAGTAAGTAATAAACAACAGTTTTTATTATATTTGCGCTTTTATTTATATTACGTGTTGTAAACTAACTACATAGCACACCTTGAAAGGAATGGCCTAAACATGAAAAGAGGAGCAGGTATTTTAATGCCTATTTCAAGTTTGCCCTCGCCCTACGGCATAGGAAGTATTGGCAAACAGGCATATGAATTTGTAGATTTTATTGCGGCGGCAAAGCAGACGTATTGGCAGATATTGCCCATAGGCCCAACGGGCTATGGCGACAGCCCGTACCAAAGTTTTTCGGCATTTGCAAACAACCCTTATTTTATTGATTTAGACATGCTTTGTGCAGAAAAGCTTTTGACAAAGGCCGAGATAAAAAAGGTGGATTTTGGCAGCGATGAAACGGCTATTGACTATTTTAAGCTGTACAAAAACCGCAAGCCGCTGTTAAAAAAAGCCGTGGCACGCTTTAGCTTAAAAACAAAAGGCTATACAGATTTTGTAAAGAAAAACAAGGCCTGGCTAAAAGACTATGCGCTTTTTATGGCCCTTAAAGAAGAAAACGGCATGGTGTCTTTTACACAGTGGGATGAGCCGGTGCGCACAAGGGCAAAAAGTGCCGTTAAAGCGGCAGAAAAACGCCTTGCAGACGAAGTGGTGTTTTGGCAAGTAGTGCAGTATTTTTTTTATGTACAGTGGAAAAAGCTAAAGAGTTACGCAAATAAAAAAGGCATACAGATTATAGGCGACATACCCATTTACGTCTCGCCGGATTCGTCAGACTTGTGGGCAAACCCACAGCTTTTTCAGGTGGATAAAAAGGGCATGCCCACAGAGGTTGCAGGCTGTCCGCCCGATGCTTTTTCGGATGACGGGCAGTTTTGGGGCAACCCGCTTTATGACTGGGACTACCACAGCGCAACAGATTACGAGTGGTGGGTGCAGCGCATGCAGTATGCGCTTACGGTTTACGACGTTGTGAGGATAGACCATTTTAGGGGTTTTGAGGGCTACTTTGCAATTAAGGCGACCGCAACAACGGCTAAAAAAGGCAGATGGCGCATAGGTCCGGGCGCATCTTTTATAAATGCAATTAAGGCAAAAATGCCAAATGCGCAAATTATAGCAGAGGACCTTGGATTTTTAACGCAGGGCGTGTACGATTTGTTGCATTTAAGCGGCTACCCCGGCATGAAAGTGCTGCAATTTGCGTTCGACTCAAGGGATGAGAGCGAGTATTTGCCGCACAACTATGAAAAGAACAGCGTTGTGTACACGGGCACGCACGACAACACAACTACGTGCGACTGGGAGCTTAGCGCACCCGAGGCGGACGTTGAATTTTGCAAAAAATACCTGGACATAAAACCGGGCGATGATTTTACACGCGCATGCGTGCGCAGTGCAATGGGCAGCGTGGCAGATGTGTGCATAATTCCCATGGCAGATTGGCTTGCGCTGGGCAAACAGGCGCGCATAAATACACCGTCTACGCTGGGTGGCAACTGGCTGTGGCGCATAGCAAAAAATAAGGCGAGCGCAGCGCTAGCGGCAGAAATTGCGGACATTACAGCGATGTACGGCAGGGCGAAAAATACGCCTGTAAAAGGCAAAAAACAGCGCTAAAAAACCGTGCCGGCACCTGCCGACGCCACGACAAAAAACTTTTGTACTGCCGAAGTTTTGCGCATTTAAAACGGTGGAAGAGGGGATAAAATATGATAAAAGACCTGATAGTAGAGCACACAAAAAAGCCTTTGCAAAAGTGCACAGACAAAGAGATATACATTGCGCTATTAAAGGTGACAAACACACTTGCACAGCAAAAAATATGCGAAGATACGCAAAAACGCAAGGTGTATTACCTTTCTAGCGAGTTTTTAGTAGGCAAACTGCTAAGCAATAACCTAATAAATTTAGGCCTTTATAACGAGGTGAAACAGCTGCTAAAGCAAAGCGGCAAAAGCATTGCCGCAATAGAGAGCGAGGAGCCCGAGCCGTCGCTTGGCAACGGTGGGCTTGGCAGGCTTGCCGCCTGCTTTTTAGACTCTATGGCAACACTAAACTTAAATGGCGACGGCATAGGTTTAAACTATCACTACGGGCTTTTTAAGCAAAAGTTTATAAACAATAAGCAGGCCGCTAAAATTAACCCGTGGATAGAGGACGACAGCTGGCTTGTGCCAACTGATTTTACGGCACAAGTTGAGTATAAAGACTTTACTTTAAGCGCAAAACTGTACAATTTAATGGTTACAGGCTACGGCGGAAGGACTAACCGCTTGCACCTTTTTGACGTGGACACGGTGGACGAAAAAATTGTTAAAAAGGGCATTAAATTTGATAAAACCAAAATTGCAAAAAATTTAACGCTGTTTTTATACCCGGACGACAGCGACGAGGCAGGGCATAAATTGCGTGTCTATCAGCAATATTTTATGGTGGCGTGCGCGGCAAAATTAATTATAAAACAGGCGCAAGAAAAAGGCTGTAAGCTTACAGATTTAATGGACTACGTAGCAATACAAATAAATGACACACACCCAAGCATGATAATACCCGAGCTTATACGCATACTGACAGACGGCGGCATTAATTTTGACGAAGCGGTGGACATAGTGTCAAAGACATGTGCCTACACAAACCACACCATACTGTCTGAGGCGCTTGAAAAATGGCCGCTAAAATATTTTGAGGACATTGTGCCAAACCTTGTGCCTATTATTAAAAAGCTCGATGCCAAGTATAAAAAGATTTATTCCGACCCGAAAACCCACATTATTGACGAGGCGGGCAGGGTGCATATGGCGCACATGGACATACACTGTGGCTTTAGCATAAACGGTGTAGCGGCGCTGCACACAGATATATTAAAAGAGAGCGAACTTGCGCATTTTGCCGATATTTACCCCGATAAATTTAACAACAAGACAAACGGCATAACTTTTCGCCGCTGGCTAATGTACTGCAACCCACAGCTTACAAATTTTATCGAGCGCAAAATTGGCGGTGGCTTTAAAAAAGATGCGACACTGCTAAAAGGCCTTTTAAAATTTGACGACGATGCAAGTTTAAACGAACTTATGCGGATAAAACAGCAAAATAAAAACGAACTAGCGCAATATTTAAACAAAACACAGGGCATAAAAATAAACCCAAGCTCTATATTTGACATACAAATAAAGAGGCTGCACGAGTATAAGCGCCAGCAGATGAATGCGCTATATATAATTTATAAGTACCTTGATATAAAGGGCGGCAACATACCAAAACGGCCAATTACCTGTATATTTGGTGCAAAGGCCGCGCCGTCTTACGTAATTGCCCAGGATATAATCCACCTTATTTTATGCCTTGGCAAGCTTATTGCGGCGGACAAAAAAGTAGCGCCGCACTTAAATGTTGTAATGGTGGAAAACTATAACGTCACGCTTGCAGAAAAGCTCATCCCTGCGTGCGATGTGTCGGAGCAGATATCGCTTGCGTCCAAAGAGGCGAGCGGCACAGGCAACATGAAACTTATGCTAAACGGCGCCGTTACGCTTGGCACGGTTGACGGCGCAAACGTTGAGATTGCAGAGCTTGTGGGCGAGGATAACATATACACGTTTGGCAAAAAGAGCGACTTTATCATAGAGCTTTACAACAGTAATTGTTACAGCTCTGCAAAAATAATGAAGCAAAAAGCCAACTTAAAAGCGCTAGTAGATTTTATTATAGGCGACGAGCTTGTTAAAATTGGCGATAAAAAACTGCTTTTGCGCCTGCATAAAGACCTGTGCAAAAAAGACTGGTTTATGGCGCTTATTGACCTTGAGCAGTACATTGCCATCAAAGAGCAAGTGTTTGCAGATTATGAAAACGAGAGGGCGTGGGCGAAAAAAACGCTTGTAAATATCGCCAATGCCGGGTATTTTTCGTCCGACAGGACAATAGCACAGTACAACGAGGATATCTGGAGGCTGTAGCTTGTCGTATTTGGCAGTGTATTGACATTTTTATTGTAAAATATTAAAATGAATGTAAGGTAAAAAATATAGAGGTGAGTATTTATTGCCCTGCGTGCGTTGTGCGCATTTATTTATTTAAGGAGTTTATAAAATGGTTCGATCTTTAGCAATCAGAAATATATGTTATAGCGCGGTTTTTTTGGCGATAGGCATGGTTTTACCGTTTTTTACAGGACAAATACCGCAAATAGGGCAAATGCTTTTGCCGCTACACTTGCCGGTACTTATTTGCGGTTTGGTGTGTGGCCCGTTTTACGGCGGCGTTATTGGCGTGGTGTTACCGCTACTTCGCTCTTTTGTGTTTGGCATGCCACCGCTGTTTCCAACAGCAATTACAATGGCGGCAGAAATGGCAATTTACGGCATAACAATAGGCTTGCTTATTAAAGTGCTTGTAAATTCAAACGGCAAAAAAGAGAGGCCTTACGCAGTTAACGCATTAATAGCACTTATTGGCGCTATGATAGCAGGGCGTATTGTATGGGGCGCGGTAAGCTACATATTGCTGGGCACTATGTCCACTGTGTTTACGTTTGAAATGTTTTTGGCAGGCGCGTTTATCACGGCGGTGCCGGGCATAATATTGCAGCTTGTGTTGGTGCCATCCGTTGTGGCGGCTTTAAAGGCAGCAGGCGTGCGCACGTATAAATAAAAACATAATTAAACAGCGCAGTCTCGATGTTTTTGTCGAGGCTGCGTTTTTGCTTGTTAAAAGGCGCATTTCGGTAAGCGTGATTTATTGTGCAAATTTATTTATAGCACAGCGCAAAGCGACCAATAATAGCGCCGCAACTATAATATTTGTTTAACTAAAACGCCTATTTTGTCGCACAAGGCACATTAACGGTTGACAAAAGTGTGCAAAAAGGTGTATAATAAGTTGCTAATCTAAAAAGACTAGCTATCCTTGCCGCATTTTGTGCGGTCATAAGTCCAAAAGGAGGTGTACAAAATGACTAATTTGTACGAGACAATGCTTATCACTTCAACACGTTTTGATGAGGAGGCAACTGTTGCACTAGTTGCAAAGTTCAAAAAACTTATCGAAAAAAATGGCGAAATCGTCTCGGTTGATGAATGGGGTAAAAAGCGTTTAGCTTACCCAATTCAAGATGAGACAGAGGGTTTATACACGCTAATCACATTTACGTGTTCGCCCGATTTTCCGGCAGAGCTTGAGCGTGTTTACGGCATTACAGACGGCGTTTTACGCTCGATGGTAATTGCAAAACAGCCTGAGGCTGCAAAAAAACCGGCAAAGAATACGGAGGCTTAATATGCTGAATGTAATTGCTTTAGTTGGACGCTTTGTGGCAGACCCTGAGCTTAGACACACTACTAGCGGCATTGCAACATGTTCGTTTCGCATTGCTGTAAATAGAAACTTTGTTAAACAGGGCGAAGAGCGCAAGGCGGATTTCATCGACATCGTCACATGGAGAGGCACGGCTGAATTTGTGTGCAAGTACTTTAGCAAGGGCAACCTTGTGGCCGTTAACGGCAGCTTGCAAACACGCAACTACGAGGACAAAAACGGCAATAAGCGCACAGCTTATGAGGTAGTTGCAGACAACGTAAATTTTGTTGAGAGCAAATCGGCAAGTGCAGGTTCTTCTCAAAGTAGCGGCGGCGGTTCTTACACAGCCCCAAGAAATGAGACTAGCGCACCCGTAGGTTTTTCTGTGGGTAACGAGGACGACTTTGCAATTGTGAGTGGCGACGACGACTTACCATTTTAAAATTTGTTGAATAGGAGATAAACAATGGCATACGATAGAGACAGTTCCGACGGCAAGTTCGGCGGACGTCCACAACGCCGTGGACGTAAAAAAGTGTGTAGCTTTTGCGTAGATCGCATCGATAGCATCGACTATAAAGATGTACCTCGTTTGCGCAAATACATTTCAGAGCGTGCAAAAATTATTCCTCGCCGTGTAACAGGCACATGCGCTTTCCATCAGCGTGAGCTTACGGTTGCTATTAAACGTGCTCGTCACGTTGCTTTGCTACCATACACAAGCGACTAATTTAAAACAAAAAACACCTTTAACCGCTTTTGGTTAAAGGTGTTATTTTTTTGCTGTTTTATCGCACTTGCCCTGTGCCCTCAACGCAGTATTTGTAACAAGTCATCTCTTTTAGCCCCATAGGGCCTCTTGCGCCAAGCTTTTGTGTAGATATGCCAATCTCGCACCCAAGGCCAAACTCTCCGCCGTCTGTAAAGCGTGTGGACGCATTTACGTATACACAGGCGCTGTCCACCGTGTTGCAAAAATATTGCTTTGCATCGCTGCTGTTTGTAATTATTGCCTCGCTGTGCCCTGTGGAGTGCAGTGCTATGTGCTGTACGGCAGCCTCTACACTGTCAACAACTTTTACGGCCAGGATGTAGTCTAAAAACTCCGTGTCAAAATCATCGTCGCCCGCAGGCACCCCGTCGATAATTTTTGCCGCTTTTGGGCAAAGCTTTAGCTGTACAGGCTGGTTTTCGCACAGCGATTTTTGCAATAATGGCAAAAACTCAGCCGCAATGTCCGCGTGCACTAGGCACACCTCCGCCGCATTGCAAACAGACGGCCTGCTTGTTTTTGCGTTTGTCACAATGCTCGCCGCCATAGCAAAATCTGCCGATTTATCAACATATATGTGGCAAATGCCCGTGCCTGTCTCAATGCAGGGCACCTTTGCGTTGTCCACACAGGCACGTATAAGCCCAGCGCCGCCCCTCGGTATAAGCAAATCTACAAAGCCCCTTGCCTCCATAAGCTCTTTTGCGCTGGCTCTGCTCGTGTCCTCTATAAGGTTAATTAAATCTTCCGGCACGCTACAAGCGTTAAGGGCACTGCGCAGCGCTGTGCAAATTGCGGCGTTAGAGTTATAAGCCTCTTTGCCGCCGCGCAGTATACACACATTGCCGCTCTTTAAACACAGCGCCGCCGCATCGGCCGTAACGTTTGGGCGGCTCTCGTATATAATGGCAATTACGCCTATGGGCACACAGCGCTTATTAATAATAAGCCCATTTTGCAATGTCTTTTGCTCTAGTGTTTCGCCTATTGGGTCGGGCAGTGTCGCAACGTGTCGTATGGAGTGCGCCATGTCGTGTATTTGCTGTTTTGTAAGGCGCAGGCGGTTAGTCATAACGGGTGATATACTGCCCTCTGCGGCTTGTAAATCAAGTGCATTTGCCGCTAAAATAGCATCGCAGTTGTCACAAAGGCTGTCTGCCATTGCAAGCAAAAGGGTGTTTTTTTGCTCTGTGCTAAGCAGCATGGCTGTGGATTTTGCCGCCTTGGCGTTTGTTAAAATTTGTGTTGTTGTTAAGGACATAGTTGCTCCCCCTTTTAAATAAGTGTTTTGCGCATATACTGCTGCAGTTACAACAAAGGCGCCGCCAAACACAAAGTTTTACAGCGCCTACATAAGTTGTGGCCTTACTATTGCAACCCATAGCCTTTAAAATATGGCTTAGTGCATATAATATAGCTTTAATAAGTTTGGTAAAGTGCAAGGTTTAACATAAAATATCTTGCGATAAATCATCAATTAGCCGTATACATAACAAAATAAAGTGCGGCTCTTCGCAAATTGAGGACTAGTGCAAAAATGCAAAACTTCGTGGATTGACTAAAAAAGACAAAAGCGTGTGCCGACATTTTTGCCCTCTAAAATATCGTAGAGATATTTTGGCTTTGAGCCGTTTGCTATAACCATAGGTATGTTTGCCGCGGCGGCAATTTTGGCGGCCTCTATCTTTGTGCGCATGCCGCCCGTGCCAAGCTCGCTTCCGGCGCCGCCCGAGGTATTTTCTATAAGGTCGGGCGTAATTTCGTTAATTTGCGGTATAAGCTTTGCGCTCGGGTTAGTGCGTGGGTTTGCCGTGTAAACTCCGTCAATATCAGAAAGTAATATAAGCAGGTCTGCGTTGACGCCGGCGGCAACTATTGCGCTTAGCGTGTCGTTGTCGCCCACAGAAATTTCCTGGGTGGCAACGGTGTCGTTCTCGTTTACAACGGGCAGTGCACCTAGCTCTAGTAGACGGCATAGCGTGTTTTTTACGTTTACGCTCCTTGTCTCGTGCTGTAGGTCCTCACCCGTTAGCAGTATTTGTGCAACGGTGTGGTTGTAGTCGCTAAAATAATGGTCGTATCTGTACATTAGCTCGCACTGGCCAACAGCCGCCGCCGCCTGTTTTGTGGGTATGTCGGTCGGCTTTTCGCCCATGTTAAGCTTGCCAACGCCCATGCCTATTGCGCCGGACGACACTAAAATAACCTCGTGCCCTGCATTTTTTATGTCCGCCAAAGTGCGGCAAAGGCTCTCGATTAGCCTTATGTTTAAGTTGCCTGTTTTATGTGTTAGTGTTGATGTGCCAACTTTTACAACTATGCGCATTTAATCCACCTTATATCAATCATTTTTTATTGCAATTGCCTCTATCTCACAAAGCACATTGCGTGGCAATGTCTTTACCGCAACGCAAGAGCGTGCCGGCAAAGACACAAAGTGCTGTGCATAAACTGCATTAAATGCCGCAAAATCGTCCATGTCTGCCAAAAAGCATGTTGTTTTAACAACGTTTTCAAAACCCATGCCGGCAGCGCTAAGTATTGCTTCTACATTTTTTACGCTCTGTGTTGTCTGCGCTGTTATGTCGCCCTCTACAACGTTGCCCGTTGCGGGGTCTATTGGCACTTGGCCGGACGTATATAGCGTATTACCGCATAAAAAAGCTTGAGAATACGGCCCTATTGCCGCCGGGGCGAAGTCGGTATGTATTTTTTTAATCTCCATAAAATGCTCCTGTATTTATAAATTTATATGTGGCACTCTTTAAAGCAAAGTTAGCAATATTACGGCTTTTATTTTTAATAAGGCCGCAAGGTTATTATTAATAATTGCCCTTGGGGTTAAGGCCCGATTTTATAATATAGCTTTTTGCCGTCTCCACGGTAATAGCCCTTCCGTAAGATACAACCCTTCCCTCTATAGCAAAGGCCGGCACCTGCAAAACGCCGTAGCTGGCAATATCTTTTGTGTCTTTTATGCGCTCTACACTGTCTTTAAAGCCAAGCAATTCAACGGCCGTCTTTATGTTTTGGTAGTTCTCTTCACTCCTTACACAGCCGCCCAAAGCCGCAAATTTTGGCTTGACTACTTTGGAAGGTACTTGTTTTTTTTCTTCTGCTTTAGCCTTTGTAGCTGTGTTTTTGTCTTTGTTTTTAAAAAATGAAAAAGCCATAAGTTACTCCCATCTGTAATATAAAAATGCAAGTACAAGCTAGTTGTAAATTGCATAACTATATTATATGTTAAACGGTGTCATCGGTTTACTTGTTAATATAATATCACAAAACGACAATAAAAAGCAACGCAATTATGTGCTGTTTATAGTTTTAAAAGTAAATTTTTTGCAAATTACAGCCGTGTGCTATGGGAGGGCAAATTTTTAGTTTTGGTATATATTAACACATAAAAAATGTGCGGATAGAATATCTATCCGCACATGTGTTTTTAAACGTCTATCTGTGCTTTTTCGCCGAGGCTGTCGGCATTTTCGTCAAGTATTGGGCGTATTACATCACGTAAAAACTCCGTTACCTGTGCCGGCGCACGCCCTACAAAATCCGAGGGGTTTAAAAGTGCCTCAACTTCACTCTTTTCAAGGCCAAACGAGTCATCTGCACAAATGCGCTCAATAAGGTCATTTTTCTCGCCTTGTTCTTTTACAACGGCTGCCGCCGCCTGGGAGTGAACACGCAACTTCTCGTGCAGTTCCTGCCTGTCGCCGCCTTTTTTTACGGCGCTCATCATTATGTTTTCTGTAGCCATAAAAGGCAGTTCGGCCATTAGGCGTGCGTTTACAACTTTTGGGTAAACCACAAGGCCGTCGCACACGTTTATAAGTAGGTTTAATATGGCGTCTGTGCCCAAAAATGCCTCTGCCACTGCAATGCGTTTGTTTGCGCTGTCGTCCAGCGTGCGCTCAAACCACTGTGTGCCTGCAGTAAATGCAGGGTTTACAGGCGTTGACATAACGTACCTTGCTAGGGCGCAAATCCTCTCGGTGCGCATTGGGTTGCGCTTGTACGGCATTGCCGACGAGCCAATTTGCTCTTTCTCAAACGGCTCTTCCATCTCTTTAAAGTTTGCAAGTATGCGCACATCGTTTGCAAATTTCATTGCGCTTTGTGCTATGCCGCTAAGTGTCGATAACACGTTGTAGTCCACCTTGCGCGAGTAGGTTTGTCCGCTTACAGGCACAATTTTGTCAAAGCCCATCCACTTTGCTATTTTGTTGTCTACATCTTTAATTTTTTGCTCGTCACCGTCAAAAAGCTCTACAAAGCTCGCCTGTGTACCCGTTGTGCCCTTGCTGCCAAGCAGTGCTAAATTGTCGTATCTGTAACAAACCTCTTCGTAATCTGTAAAAAGCTCGTTAAGCCAAAGTGTTGCGCGCTTGCCAACCGTTGTAAGCTGTGCAGGCTGTAGGTGAGTATAGGCGAGTGCAGGCATGTCCTTGTACTCGTCTGCAAAATTTGCAAGCAAGGCCATTACGTTTAAAAGCTTGCGCTTTACAACGTCAAGCGCCTCGCGCATCACAATTACATCGGTGTTGTCGCCGACATAGCAACTTGTTGCGCCAAGGTGTATTATGCCCTTTGCATCGGGGCATTGTAGGCCGTATGCGTAAACGTGGCTCATTACATCGTGGCGGCATTCTTTTTCTCTTTTTATCGCATCGTCGTAGTTTATGTCGTCTACAAATGCCTCAAGCTGTGCTATTTGGTTGTCTGTAATGTTAATGCCGTTTGCCTTTTCGGCCTTTGCAAGAGCCACCCAAAGTTTGCGCCATGTTTTAAACTTGTTGTCCTGCGAGAAAATATACTGCATCTCCTTTGATGCGTATCTTGTTTGAAAAGGTGAAATATAACTGCTGTTTGACATGTTTTCCCTCCGAATTATTATGCTGTTTTGCTAAATTTATTCCGGCTGCGGTGTGTGCTTGCCACCACGCAGATACGTACACTCTTTTGTTTTATAATACTTTTGTATCTCAGAAGAATTATCAAGGCGAACCCTGAGTGTGCCGCCCGCCAAATTAACCTCTGTTACAACGCCCGTACCGTCGTTTGTTTTTACTATGCTGCCAAGGCCGGGTGTGGTGCGGCTTAAATACTCGTAAGTTGGTTGCTCGTATGCTAGGCAGCACATAAGCCTGCCGCAAGCGCCGCTAATTTTTGCAGGGTTTAAAGAAAGTCCTTGAAGCTTTGCCATTTTTATAGAAACAGGCTGGAAGTCTTTTAAAAATTTGCTGCAGCAAAAAGGTCTGCCGCAAATGCCAAGTCCGCCTATCATCTTGCTCTCGTCCCTAACGCCTATTTGGCGCAGCTCAATACGTGTGTGGAAAACCCCTGCCAAGTCTTTGACGAGGTCTCTAAAATCCACGCGCCCATCGGCCGTAAAGTAAAACAAAAGCTTGCTTCTGTCAAGCGTGTACTCTGCGCTAACAAGCTTCATGTCAAGTTTGTGCTTTAGTATGCGCTCCTCACACATAGAAAACGCCTTTTTCTCGTCGTCTCTGTTTTGGCGCATGCGGCGCATGTCTATGTCGTCTGCAAGGCGCAGCACGGTTTTTAGTTGCCCGGGCACAGACGATTGCGGAACCTCTCTTGCGCCTTGGGTAACTTTGCCGCACTCGAGGCCGCGCGCAGTTTCTACTACTACGTAATCGCCACGCTTAGCGCCGCTATTACCGGGTGAAAAAAAATACTCTTTGCCCTTAGATTGAAATGAAACGTTAATAACTTTTACCATTATTATACTGCCAAAAGGCACTCCTCTTTATTATTTGTGCTTTAACATGCGGTTTTAATTTATGCTTTTTTGCGTTAAATTAAAGCGTTACCGCGTTATATTCTGTGTTATTGTCGTAAATAGCATAAGAATTTTTATGCGTCTTTTTGCATTTGTACATTGCTAAATCGGCATGGTGATAAAGCTCTTCGAACGTCTTGCCGTGGTTTGGTGCGGTTGCAATGCCTATGCTACACGACACAACAACCTCCACACCGTTTTCCCTGTAGTTTTTATGCACTTCATAACAAATGGATTTTGCCTTGTCCTCAATGCCGTCAACTTTCATTGTGCCCTTTACAAAGGCAATAAATTCATCGCCGCCCACACGGCCCAGTATGTCGCCGGTTCTAAAATGCTTTGCAATTTTGTTGTATATTTCCTCTAATACATCGTCGCCGTATGTGTGGCCAAAATTGTCGTTAATGCCTTTAAAATTGTCAAGGTCTATCATAAACAGCGTGCCGGTGCTGTTTTTATTAAGGTGATCTTTAATATGATTCTCGGAAGCTTTTTTATTGTAAGCGCCAAGAAGTGAGTCTATCTGAGATTTGTGTTGCAAATCAAGCTCTTTAATTTTTGCCTCATGAATGTCGTCCATATAGGTTATTATGGACACAATATCGCCCGTTATCTCTTGATGCGAAGATATTTTTGAGCGAATCCATTTTATTTCTCCGTCGGGCATAATGTACTTGCAGTCTTTTGCGAGCTCTTTTTTGCCAAGGTTAAAATTATCAATTATGTTAGCGCAAGATTCATGCTCTAAAATTTCTTCATAGTCATCGGAGCACACAAGCTCTCGCAACATAAACTTTGCATACTCTGAGTAAGGCATAGTAGGTGTAGGCTCGTTTTTGCCAAATCGGGATAGGCTTAGCAGAATGTTTTTGCTGCAGTTAATCTCTAACACAGCAATAGAGCGGCTCTCTACAACGTGTTTGTAAATGCTGTTCTTTTCAAGTTTTTCTCGGCGCTCGCGCAACATGTCAAAGCCAACAAGTATAAAAATGCCGACATAGCTGGCAGAAAGCCACGTAATAGCGGCTATTATTTGATGCAACGGGAGCCAAGGGTAGTTTATATCGTGTATGTAAACATTGCCGTTTGCAATCATGTATATGTTAGAAATAAGCAGCAGTGCAATATAAAGCTTTAAAGATGCCGTTTTTTTGCCGACTAACTGTAAATATCTTTTTGGTATAGAGTATGTCATTATTAGTGACATGCAGCAGCAGAGCAGCGCTGTAAGTATAAGTATGCGCCAAAAAAACGTGATGTCTGTGGATAAATCATATATGCTGCGGTTAGTAATTATTGATGTGACCGCGCTGATAATTGCCCTTGCAAACATGATATGTATTGTAAAAGACAGCGCGCATGTAAGCTTTGTTGACCAACTTTGCTCTTTGTAAAAAAACATGATTGTCGCTATGTAAACACATAACATTATAAAGTAGCCTAGCGCCGACATACTGCCAAAAAGTATTAGCATAAGTGTGCCGGACAGGCCGCTTACAAAGCTAAAAAGCAACACTTTTGAAAGCTTGTATTCAATTGCGAATATCCTTTGGACAAGGCGCAAGTAAAACAAGTTATTTGCAAAAAATATTGCGTTAAAGGCAATAATGTAAAAATCTATACTCATGGGAGTTGCTAGTCCTTTCAATAGTGGCGGCGCAAAAATTCCGCACACTTTGCGATAAGTTGAAACATAAATTAAAAGCGCTTAATAAAAAATGCGGTGGGCTGTATTTTTTTGCACTAGCGCTAAAATAAATTAACGCTAGGCCGCTGTGGCAATTTTTTGGGCAAGGCATGTTAAAACAAGTTTAGCGCTAACGTTAGAATTTAAAAGCAAAATAGCCTTTTTTGCGTTGTGGATTGCGTTTGCGGCAACTTTTGCCTGTGAACTCTGTGCGCTATCCCTAAGTGTGCTTGCGCACACCTGTATAAAAAACTCTAAAAATCCTATTGTCACAGTGCGCTCTTTTTCGTACTCGCAAAAGAGTTTTAATACGCCGTATTCGTTGTTTTTTATAGTTAAATCCAGCGCCTTTTTTGCATCTTTTAGCAATTTTTGCCCGTTTTCATCGCATATACACATAAGGCCAAGGCCTATTTTGCCGCCAAAAATTGCGGCGCACTCTTTTGCAAGGGTGCCAATGTTATCGACATGTGCACATTTTTGCAAAAGGTAGTTTTCGCATTGCTCGCTTGTAACGGGCGAGAGTGTGTACCGTGCACACCTGCTGCGCAGCGTTGGCAAAACGGCCGCCTCTACAGGCGCTGTTAAAATAAACAAAACGTCTTGCGGCGGCTCTTCTAACACCTTTAAAAGCGCGTTTGCGCCCGAGGCGTTTAAGTTTTGTGAGCCCTGTATGTGCACAACCCTGCCGCTTGCAGAAAGCGCAGTGCCAAATATGCTTTTTCGCACATTGCGCACGTCGTCTACGTGTATTATTCCCGAGACACCGGTGCCCTTAAGGCATAGGTACTCGGGGCTTGTGCCGGCCATCACCTGACAAATGCCCTCACTGCGCATTTTGGCAGTGATAATGTCGTCGTCTGTGCCGTTTTGGGCGCCCGGCCGCTCGTACAAAAAATCTGCCGCAAGGCACCTTGCCGTGTAGTCTGTGCCAACACCTGCCTCGCCACAAAGCAGCACACTGTGCATAAACTTGCCGCTTAGCAGGCTATTTTTCAAGTCGGCAACAACGTCACTGTTGCCGACAACGCTGTCAAGCATCATTTTGCTATCACACTTTTTCAAAGCGCTCTACATTTGTGACAAATATAGTAGCGCCGCCAACGGTAACCTCTAGCGGATATGCCGTTGTTACGCCTATGCCGTAGCTTGCTGTGCTTGGCACTACCTCTACCCTCTGCTTAGATTGCGAAGATATAAGCTCAATGCATGCGTCTACTTTTTCGTCCTCTGTGCCTATCAATAGCGTAACGTTTCCCGCCATTAAAAAGCCGCCCGTGGTAGAAAGGCGTGTTACAGAAAAACCACCCTTTGTTAAGGTGCTGGAAACTGCGCCGGAATCCTCCTTGTTGACAATAGCTGTAATAAGTTTCATCATTAAATCCCCTTTCGCAGAATAATATATTTTGCGCATACGCTTTTAACGTGTGCGGTAATAAATTTGTATTGTATTAAAGGCATAACACAAATATTTTAAGGCACTGGTATATTTGCACAATAATTAATAATACATACACTATAATAATACCATAAAATTAAAAGTTTGCAAGCAAACGCACGCATTACAGCGCATATATTTGCCAATTAAATTAATAAAAAATGCAATTTAAAGTGATTTTTGCCGCCGCTGCAAAAAATAAGCAGTAAAAACTATAGGCTATATGCAGCGGTGTATTGCAAGGCAATAATTATAGCGGCTTTTTAAACAATAATTGTGTGTAAAAACTAATAGCAAAGGGTTTTGTGCGTTAAAACGCCCTATAATATTTCTTTAAGCTGCTGCACCTGCTCTTTTGTGGTGGCCCAACTTGTGGCAATGCGCAGTGTTGTGTGCTCTGCGTCGGGTTTTTCCCAAACCTGTAAAACCGCATGCTCGCTAAGGCGTCGGTGCACCTCGTTTGGCACGGTTATAAAAATTTGGTTTGTTGTGTTTTCGCAAAAAAGGGTGTAGCCCTTTTGCAAAAGTGTCTGTCTCAACTCGTCCGCAAGGCTAACGGCGTTGGCCGCTATGCGCTCGTAAAGCCCATCTGTAAAAAGGGTGTCAAACTGCAGGCCAAGCAAAAAGCCTTTGGCAAGCAGTGCGCCACGCTGTTTCATTATAGAAAAAAAGTCTTTGCAAATTGCGCTGTTTTTAAACACAACCGCCTCGCCAAAAAGTGCGCCCACCTTGGTGCCGCCTATATAAAAGGCATCGCAAGTTTGCGCTAGCAAAGGCAGCGTTACGTCGTTGCCCTGTGCAACAAGCGCGTAGCCAAGGCGTGCACCGTCTACAAAAAGGCGCATATCGTACTTGTCGCAAACACTGCGCAGTGCTAAAAGCTCGCTTTTTGTGTAAACAGAGCCTTGCTCTGTCGGCTGTGATATATAAATAACCTCAGGCCTAGTCATGTGCATGTGCGTCTCATCGCCGTAAAAATTTTGCATGTATGCATCGGCACTTTGCGCAGATAGTTTGCCATGGGCATCGCCCTTTAGCGCTATAACCTTGTGGCCGCTCGCCTCTATTGCGCCAGCCTCGTGCACATTAATGTGGCCGGTGTCGGCGCACATTACGCCGCCTATAGGCGACATTAATGTGTTTAAAACTATGGCGTTTGTCTGCGTGCCGCCCATCAGAAAATGCACCTGTGCATCCTGTGAGTTGCAGGCTTGCTTAATTTTTTTGCGCGCGCTCTCACATGCGTCGTCGGTGCCGTAGCCGCTGCGTTTTACGTGGTTCTCACGTGTAATTCTCTCCAGTATCTGCTCGCAGGCGCAGTCTGTATAGTCGCTTTGAAAATATAGCATTTTGCTCTCCGTTCTGGGGTTTATTTTAACACTGCGCTCAAAAGTGCAATGTCGTTATTGCTGAGTTTTGTTGTCGCGGCGCTCTCTTTGCCGTCGCTGTTTTTTACGCATATTGTAAGCGTACTGCCCTCTTTTGTGTTTTGTGCTAAAATTTTGCGCAACTGCGCTGTAAAATCCTTGTGCTCTAGCGCAAAAGTAGCCCTGTGCTTTTTTAGTGTCAGCAGTTTTGTTATGTTCATACATATACCTCCGTTTTCACCCTGTAAAAAGCCCTGCTTACTTGTCATAAAACGGGCTTAAATTACATCGGTTTGGCTAGCCGAACCGATGCAATACGAACCCGTTTTTTATTTAGCCAAAAGCTCGAAAATTGTGTCAGCGCACCTCGTAAGGAGAAAGCCTTGCATCGGTACACTTTCTTGTTTTAGAACTTTTGGTGGTATAAAAAATTTTTAAAACCTATTTTGTGTAAATTTTGTGCTAGGCAAGGCAGACGAGCGAGCAATACTTATTGTATTACGAGTGAGGATAACACAGCACAGCGCATAAATTTACCAAAATAGGCGGGTTCGGATTATATCGGCTTGGCTAAGTAAAGGCGCATATAATTATTGTGGCGTGGGCAATTTGCGCCGCTATATATTATATGCCGGCAGTATATATTAATATGTAGAATTATACCATAAATTGTATAATGTAACAATAGCGGCACCCTTAATTTGTGCTTATATAGGCTGCTGCAAATTGACATGTTTATACAAATGTGATACAATATACGTGTGGCAATATTTGTTTTTTGGTGCTTTGCCCAATCGGTTAAATGTTGCAGTAAATTTGCGGTAATTTGCTCAAAGTACAAATGTCACATAAAAATGTCTAAATATGCGGTTAAACCCAAGTATAAAGACCATAAAAAAGCTATTATACCTGAATTGCAAAAGATTTCTTGAGCTTAAAGGTTGTTGCATTATGTAAAGTATCGGCTAAATGCCGACACTCTGTTTTGTTATGATTTTTAAGCTCTATGTATCGACATAGAGCTTTTTTTGTGCGAAAATTCTAACATTTTTATTGGAGGGAATATGGAAAACAGGATAGCGCTAATAGGCATTATAGTGGAAAACTCTGAGAGCGTAGGCAGCTTAAACAGCATTCTGGCAGATGCTGCCCGGTATGTTGTTGGCAGGATGGGAATACCGTACCGAGAGCGTGGCGTAAATGTAATAAGCATTGTTATGGATGCGCCAAACGACGTAATAAACACAGTTAGCGGAAAGCTTGGTAAGCTTGACGGCGTGAGTGTAAAGACAATGTATTCAAAAATTTAAGAGGTGCTAATATGTACAACAGTAAATCAGACAAAGCGGTCGATTTTATAAACCACGAAGAAATATTAAAGACGCTTGATTTTGCCAAAGAGAACAGGGATAACAAAGAACTATTAAACGAAATTTTACAAAAGGCAGAGGGCTTTAGCGGCATAGATTACAAAGAGGCAATGCTGCTGCTTGAGGCGACGGACGAAGAAATTACAAAGAGAATGTTTGACATAGCAAGGCGGATAAAGGACAAAATATACGGCGACAGAATAGTACTTTTTGCGCCGCTGTATCTTTCAAACTACTGTGTAAACGGCTGTGTTTACTGTCCGTTTCACGCAAAAAACAAAACGATACCACGCAAAAAACTTACGCAAAAAGAGATAGAGGCCGAAGTTGTTGCACTGCAGGACATGGGGCATAAAAGGCTTGCGCTCGAAACCGGCGAAGACCCTAAAAATTGCGATATCAACTATATATTAGACAGCATAAAAACTATATATTCAGTAAAGCACAAAAATGGCGCAATAAGGCGTGTTAATGTAAATATTGCCGCTACAACGGTAGAAAACTACAAAAAACTGCGCGATGCCGAGATAGGCACGTACATTTTATTCCAAGAGACATACCACAAAGAAAATTATGAGGAACTGCACCCAACGGGCCCCAAAAGCAACTACGCATACCACACAGAGGCAATGGACAGGGCGATGCAGGGCGGCATAGACGACGTAGGCATTGGCGTGCTTTTTGGCTTAAACCTGTACAAGTACGATTTTACAGGCCTTTTGATGCATGCAAAACACCTTGAGGACAAATTTGGCGTTGGGCCGCACACCGTTAGCGTTCCGAGGATTTGCCCGGCGGACGATGTTGAGATAGGCGATTTTTCAAATGCGATTTCTGACGAGCTGTTTTTAAAAATAATAGCTATTTTGCGCATTGCCCTGCCGTATGCCGGCATAATTGTGTCTACAAGAGAGAGCGAGCTTGCACGTGCAAAGGCGCTTAAAATAGGTGTTTCGCAGATAAGCGGCGGCTCTAAAACAAGTGTTGGCGGCTACACACAGCAAAAAAATATACAGGAGGCGCAGTTTGAGCTGTCCGACGAGAGGACGCTTGACGAGATAGTAAAATGGCTGCTTATGCAGGGCTACACGCCAAGTTTTTGCACGGCCTGTTACAGGGAGGGCCGCACGGGCGACAGGTTTATGCGGCTTGCAAAGTCGGGGCAAATATGTAACGTTTGTGCGCCAAATTCTTTAATTACATTGAAAGAGTATCTGTGCGATTATGCAGATGATGACACAAAAAAAATAGGCGCAGAGCACATACTGTGCCAAAAGCAAAACATTACGCACAAAAAAGTGTCGCAGGTGCTTGACGACATACTGGTAAAGCTTGAAAACGGCGAGAGAGATTTTAGATTTTAGGAGTGAATTTATGAATACTACACCGCAGTCAAACAGGACACACATTGCAGTTTTAGGCAGAAGAAATGTCGGTAAATCATCACTTATTAACGCTATAACAAGGCAGGAGATATCCCTTGTATCCGACGTTTTAGGCACCACAACCGACCCGGTGCTAAAATCTATAGAGATACACCCCATAGGCGCTTGCGTTATTATAGACACGGCAGGCTTTGACGATGAGGGGGCACTGGGCACGTTAAGAGTAAACAAAACGCGCGAGATGCTAGACAAAACAAACGTTGCAATACTGTGCTTTAACGGCGAAATTACAAAATATGAGATTGAGTTTGCAAATTTGTTAAAGGCAAAAAATGTACCATGTCTTTGCGTTGTAACAAAGTGCGACAACGGAAAAAACGATGCACTAATTGACGAGATAAAGCAAAAATTTAGCAAAGATGCCATCTGCGTAAGCGCAAAGCAAAATGCAAATATAGAACTAATATCTAAAAAACTTGCAGAGATAATGCCCGAGGACGATGACACGTACGGCATAGTTGGCAAGTACGTAAATAAAGAGGACATAGTACTGCTTGTGATGCCGCAGGACATACAGGCGCCAAAGGGAAGGCTTATATTGCCACAAGTGCAAACAATTAGGGATTTGCTAGACAGGCATTGCATAGCCGTTTGCACCACAAAAGACAACTATTTTAACGCCTTAAGCGCGCTAAAAAAGCCACCAAAACTTATAATTACCGATTCTCAAATATTCGATTTTGTGTATGAGAACAAGCCGGAGCCGAGCATGCTCACGTCTTTCTCGGTGCTTTTTGCAATATATAAGGGCGACATTGAGACGTTTGTAAAAGGGGCAAAAAAAATAGATGAGCTCACAGAAAACGACCGTGTTTTAATTGCCGAGGCGTGCACACACAACCCGCAAGACGGCGACATCGGCCGCATTAAAATACCAAATATGCTGCGCAAAAAAATATCGCCAAACATTAAAATAGACAATGTTGCAGGCAGGGATTTCCCAGCAGATTTAAGCGGCTACTCGTTAATAATACACTGCGGCGCATGCATGTTTACAAAAAAATACGTCATGAGCCGAGTGGATAGCGCAAGCGCACAGCAAATACCCATGACAAATTACGGAATAGCCATTGCAAAACTGACGGGTATATTAGATAAAATTACGATTTAGGGGCAAAAATGATTACTGACTTAATAAAAAAATTGCACAGAGACTGCATTTTGTCAAGGGCAGAATTTATGCATGTTATCGACAATATAAACAGCGAAGAGCGCAACTTTTTATACGATACAGCGCTAAAAGTTAAAAAAGAAAACTATGGTGATGGCATTTATTTGCGCGGGCTAATTGAGTTTACAAACTACTGTAAAAGCGATTGTTTTTATTGCGGTATACGCCGCGGCAACAAAAGTGTAGTGCGCTACAGGCTTACAGAAAAGCAAATTTTAGCTTGCTGCGCTGAGGGGTATGCGCTTGGCATGCGCACTTTTGTGTTACAAGGCGGAGAAGACCCGTGCTTTGACGATAAAATGTGCGACATAGTGTCGAAAATGCGAAAAGAATACCCCGACTGTGCAATTACGCTGTCTATAGGCGAGATGCAAGCAGAAAAGTACGAGGCACTTTTAAAAGCCGGCGCAAACAGGTTTTTGTTAAGGCACGAAACCGCGAGCGACGAGCATTACAATAAGCTGCACCCGGAAAAAATGACACTTGAAAACAGGAAAAACTGCCTATATGCGCTAAAAAAAATGGGCTATCAAACGGGCGCAGGCTTTATGGTGGGCTCGCCATACCAAACCACAGAGCACCTTGTAAACGACCTGCTTTTTTTGGCAGATTTAAAGCCGCACATGGTGGGC
>CAYJBO010000021.1:33606-35879 GCA_964368295.1 uncultured Bacteroides sp. | reverse complement strand
TTAAATCGTTTATAGATTTCGTTTTTTTATCGTTATTCGTATTTTATTATAACTGCTGAATGGAATTTTTGCAAGGAAAAAGCAACCCGCAAAGTGAAATTGTCAAGTAAAAGTAGACAGAAAAAACAAAAATAAGCCGAACATCGGAGCACGATGTTCGGCTTATTTTGGTTGGGTTAGAAGGATTTGAACCTTCGAATGACGGAGTCAAAGTCCGTTGCCTTACCGCTTGGCGATAACCCAATATTGCTAAACGGCAAATCCTTGCAGATTTGCCGCTTTTATGTGGTGCGCTTGAAGGGATTCGAACCCCCGACCTTTTGGTTCGTAGCCAAACACTCTATCCAACTGAGCTACAAGCGCATTTATCGGCCACTCACATCAATATGCAAAGGTATCTTTATCTGTGAGCCGATAATTATTTTACCACAATTACTCTGTATTGTCAATACATTTGCAGTAATTTATTGCAATGTTTTCACCTTTTATATGCGCTATAATATGCCGCCCGCTTTTACTGCGCTTATACTGCAATTAAGTTAATTTTTCCGCCGTTAAATCGTCAGTAATTTGTTTGCTGCGCTATAGTTATGGGCTTACTTAATGCAAAAACAAGCTTTTAATCCTGTCTTTTCTGTTAAAAGTTCCTTTGCCCTTCAAGTTTATCTATCTATTGCTTAAATATTTCACAATGAAAATGCTCGCACTATTTATTTAAATTGTCTTTGCGCGATATATATTTTGGCCTGTTCTTTGTCTCTAAAAATAGTTTTGCAATATACTGGCCTATAATACCAATGCACAGCAGCTGTATGCCACCAACAAATAAAATTGCACATATTAACGTAGGATATCCTGCTACAGGGTCGCCCCAAATCAACGTACTAATTACAGTTATTGCCGCCGCTATCATAGATATTATGCAAAGCGCAATCCCAAAAAAGGACGCCGCCGCCAGCGGTGCCGTTGAAAAATTAACTATCCCCTGTAAAGAATACTTAAACAAACCAAAAAATGACCACGTTGTGTTACCTGCCACACGCTCACGGTTTTCGTACTCAATCCACTTGGTTTTAAAGCCTACCCAGCTAAAAATCCCCTTTGTAAACCTATTGTACTCACTCATCGAGAGCACTGCGTTTAGCATTTTTCGGTTCATCATCCTGTAATCGGTGGTGCCACGTTGCATTTTTGTATCTGATATTTTATTTAAGGTCTTGTAAAATAATTTTGAGAAAAAACCTCTAAATGCCGACTCGCCTTTATGTGACGTGCGCATTGCGCCCACACTGTCGTAATCTTCTGTGGTTAGCGTTTTATACATGTCTATAATAAGCTGTGGCGGGTGCTGTAAGTCTGCATCTATAAGTACAACGTAATCACCGCTCGCATTTTCAAGCCCTGCAAATATACCTGCTTCCTTACCAAAATTGCGCGAAAATGAGATATATTTCACAGTATCATCAATTTCTGCCAACTTTTCTATCTCTTTTAGCGTATTATCCGCAGACCCATCGTCGACAAATAACAACTCAAACTCAGTGTCTTTTAGTTCAGCCGAAATTTTTATAATTTCGTTGTAAAATAACTGCACACTTTCCTCTTCGTTATAGCAAGGCACAACAATTGAAATTTTCGCCATTTTTACTTTCCTTTTCTGTTAAAGATTAGCCACCTGCTCAGCACATAATTAACTATTATTATAATAATTCCTATAATCACTTTTGCTATCATGTCGTTAAGCATCAACACGCCCGACAAAAATAAAAGCAACACAGTATCCAGCAACCCCGATGCCGCCCTTGATGCAAAAAATAATAATACCTCTTTTAAAAGGCCGTATACCGAGGTTTCTTTGCTTTCAAACACAAATATTTTGTTTGTAACATATGCAAATAACACCGATACAAACCAAGCAGCTATGTTCGCTGTTGCAATATTGCCCTGCAAAATATACCTCGTTAACACATAATACACTATAAAGTTTACAAGTGTTGTAAGCCCGCCAAATATTATATACATTATAATATGTTTATATTTTTTTATTTTATTTATTATTTAAAACACAACCCTGTCCTTAAAATTTACCCGGTTTATACTTTCGCTGGTTTTTCTTTGCTATTATCTTTGTTCCTTGTGTATAGTACAAAAGCCCTTGCCACTAATATTGTCGGTAGCAGCACTGTTAATATGTCTAGCGCAGCCGATATGCCTGCATTATATGTAAGGGATGGCACTGCCAGCAAACCAAAAATAAGGCCCCCTGCAATACA
>CAYJBO010000021.1:3748-33596 GCA_964368295.1 uncultured Bacteroides sp. | reverse complement strand
ACACACTATTGTCGACAATAAAAGCAAAAGCATGTCTTTTATAAACTTAGCCTTTTCTCTTTTATATACAAAAATAAATAACGTTATAACGACAAATAAATATATTGTTAAAAGTATTATTCCAATAATCGGCGGGAACCATTGCATTAAATAGCCCCAAATTGTCGCCGAGGCCGCCGCAGCTATACACGCAAAAATTTTCCTAATATATGACATTATATAAAACCCGGGGTTGCCTAAAATAGTATCAAAATACTTGCCTTTTATAGCCTCTATATACTCAGGTGTTTCTATAAAATACGGATTTTCATTATTCATCAACTCGGGAAACTCTTCATAGCCACGCCCATCGTTAAAAATAATATCGTCAGGATTTTCTTCCCATCCAAGGCCAATAAACATTGAATGCCACGGCCCCTTTTGCTCTAAAACATTATCATTTTCGCCTGTTGCTTGTACATATATGCTAATAACCGTGTCTGTAAAAAAAGAGTATGACATCAGCACTACTAAAAGCACCGCGCAAATAGACAAAACTCCCTTGATGTTTTTACTTTTTAACCACTGTTTTAAATTGCAGTAATTTTTTATTATTATAGTGGCTAAAAGCGTCACCCAAACTACTATTGCTGTGTTAGAACGCGGCAAATTTATTATTGCTATAACAAGAGATAATCCCAGTGTTAATGCTACACTTGTTTTAGACCATTTTTCGCACCACAAAATATAGAAACTAGGCAACGCAAAACAAACAATTAAATAATACGCCCAATAAGAATCTGTCGGAAAAAACAGCAATGCCGACTTATTAAAAACTAAAAACAGCAAGCAGAAAATTGTCATTAAAATGCTATTTGTAATTTTATATATTAACGCAGGAAATACAATCATAAGCGCAAATATAGCGCCTACTTGCACTAGCAAAAAAGTTGCGGCAGGCGTTAAGTTAAGGGCATTCATTATATGGGCAAGGTAAAAATAATAATTTGCGTTGTGGTCAAAAAATATTGAAAAAGCGCTGTAATATCCGTCTTGCTTTAACATGTCTGCAACTATTTGCAGCAAATCTACCCTCAGCCACATAAACAAATGCTCATCGCTGCGTGTCTCATAGTTTGATATGGGAAAATAGCCATTTCTGATTGACAGTATTATTGCAGCGATTAAACCCACGCCCATAATTAACAAAGGCATTATATTTTTGTGATTTAACTTAAAACTTTGCACCCTCGCAAATATGTCGTTACCCCTCATTTTTTACCCTCTCTGATAATGCCATTAATTAATATTATTGTGGTTTTATTTAACTTTTGCTTTAACTTACGTGTTTTTACTCTTAGCCTGTTTATATGGGGTTGCGTACTTTTCACTCACAATCTTCACAGCTCTTACAAATAAAACTCCGGGAATTAACAGCGTTAATATATCAAAAACTGCCGTTACTCCTGCATTATATCCATCAGATGGAATTGCTATTAAGCCAAAAACAAGCCCTCCTCCTATGCAAATTACCGAAGAAAGTGCCAGCCACAACAAATCTTTAAAAAAGTTTTTGTCGCTGTGCTTAACTACAAAAACCAGTAGCGGTATAACTATTGCACAGTAAACGCCCATCATTATATTGCGCAGAACTACCGAAAACAAATTAGAAAAATGCACCCATATAGTGCGAGATGCTCCTGCCTCAATACAGGCAAAAACTTTTCTTATATATGACGTTATATAAAACCCAAGATCGCCCAGCACGGTCTCAAAATACTCGCCTTTTATAGCCTCTATATACTCGGGCGTTTCTATAAAATCCGGATTATCGTAATTTAACAGCTCCGGAAAAAGCTCATATGCATACGCGTCTTCAAAGACAATCCCGTCTGGATTTTCTTCCCAGCCGAGGCCTAAAAACATAGCATGCCACGGCCCCATAGATTCAAGCTTGCCCTCTGTTTGATTAGTAGCAAATGCGTATGCGCCTGTAACTGTGCTTGCCAAAAAGGAAAACGACATTAAAACAACAACTAGCAACGCACAAAAACTTAACATGCTTTTGTATTTCTTAGCCTTTATCCACTGCTTTATGTTGCTAATATTTTTTACTATCACTGTTATTATTAAAGCGGGAAAAGCAATTATTGCTGTGTTGGAGCGCGGCAAGTTTGTTATTGCTATAACAAAAGACAGCAATAGCGTTAGTGCTACACTTGCTTTAGACCATTTTTCGCGCCATAAAATGTAAAATACAGGAAGTGCAAAACAATTTACTAAGTAATATGCCCAATAAGAATCTGTTGGATAAAACATTAGCGAGTGCGGGTTTAAAATAAATAAAAACATACTGCCAACTGCCACTATAACGCTATTTGTAATTTTATATACTAACGCAGGAAATACAATCATAAGCGCAAATATAACGCCTACTTGCACTAGCAAAAAAGTTGCGGCAGGCGTTAAGTTAAGGGCATTCATTATATGGGCAAGGTAAAAATAATAGTTAGCGTTATGGTCAAAAAATATAGAAAAAGCACTATAATAGCCGTCGTTTTTAAGCATGTCTGCCGCAATTTGCAGCCTGTCTACCCTCAGCCACATAAACAAATGCACATCGCTGCGTGTCTCATAGTTTGATATGGGAAAATAGCCATTGCGCAAAGATAATAAAACTGCGGCAAATAGCCCTAATACTACAATAGCTCCATACATTATTGCTTTGTGGTTTTTTTTATATTCTTCGGCCATAGATAATGTGTTTTTTATATTCATTAATGCATCCTAAATTCATTTTATTATAGCTGTGTAACAAAGCCTCTTGTAAATTTCTTTTTAATTATTTTACTATAAAATGGATATAAATGCAAACAAGGACGAATTAAAATTCGTCCTTAAGTTTATATTTTCTTCTCTTTTATATCCGCTAATTTCATAAGCTTGTACTCTACGGTGTACTGTGCATTTTGCACGTCTTTATAAAACAGGCGCTTCATGCGCTCTAACACCATGCGGCCAACACTGGATGTCTCTACCCTTGGCAGCAAAAGCACAAAACACATTAGGCTTTGCCTAGAGATTGTATCTCCCGTGCGTAAGTTTACCCTAAATATATTGCACAGCCTCTCCATTGCTCTGCCTGCCTCAAGCGGGCCTATTAAGTTGCCGTGCGCTTGTAGCCTTACAAGTGCTACAAATACATTTGTGTCTATTCTTTTTAAATTTCGCCTGTATATTTTAAATATATATTTAAAAATGGAGTAATCGCAAACCAATGCGCCCTCCGACGGATTGTCACTGTTGAGCTCATCAAAAATTGCCTGTATATTCTCGCCTGCATTGCGCTCTTCTTCGATGAGGATGTTGTAAAATTTAACTAATTTTTTTGGCATTACACCATCGTGGCAAATATAGTAAAGATTTGACACATTGTCAAACTGTGCAAGTGCCTCAGATGGTCGCCCTATGTCTAAAAGTGTGCGCATAAAAGCTATGTTTATGTCTACATCCATTGGCACTTTTTCTATTGCCACTTTGCAAACACGCAACACTTCGTTATGGTTGTTTTGTGCCGTTAGTATTTCAATGTACTTTAACACGTTTTTTGAGTATATATCTGTATATTTGTCTCTGTTGTAAACTATTGCGTTAACAGGCTCAAAGCCCGATAAAAAATCACCGGCATACGTAAATAATAATTGCTCTAGCAAATCTGCGGTAGCTGCCGATTCTTTTGCAGATGCAGATATTGCCTTGTCTAAATGTTTAAGTTGCTGTGCATCTATAATAACATTTTCGCTCAGCTCCCATGCCCACTTGTCGTTTTGTGACGACAGGCACTCCGACATGCCGTATGCCTGCAGTGTCTCGCGCAGGATATTTGCGTGCATTCTAACCGCCTGCAGGGCGTCCTCGCTGCTATCGGTGGACCAAAGTAGTGTTGCAATCTCTTCTGCTTCTATATATTTGGGTGAATTTGCAATTAAATATTGTAGAAACTTTGCCATTTTAGAGTCTCTGCCAAATTTTTGAGTAATGTCTATGTCGTCTGATATTACTCTAAAATCGCCAAACATATATATTTTAACCATTTGCCCTCCTTTTGCTAGCGTAGTTTGTAATATTAAAGCGTGGGGACACCCCTAGAGAGTGTCCCCCACTGCTTTTTGAGGTAAATTTAAGTTTTAAACTTATATTTATGCCATTGCCATGCCGTCGTCTTCGTCTTCGTCTTCGTCGTTTTCTTTAACCGATTTTTTAGAAACCGTTGCAACGCCTACTTGAACAACTGCTATAAGTGCCATCAACCATGTCCAGCGGTCAACTATTATCATCGGCAATGTCATGTCTTCTGTTAAGATAAACACTACTATTGCAACTATTGCCGGTACTAGGCTAATTATTCTTAGAATGCCTTTGCGTTTTGTCTCTTCCTCGTCATCTTCGTCATGATCTTCGTGCTCATCGTCTGCGTTTTTCTTTTTGCCGAAGTAGCCGATTAATAGAACTGCTGAGATAAAGCCTGTTGCGATTGTCAATATTAAGTTTAGTAGCGCCCATGCAGGCTCGCCTGCAACTAGCGGAACTTCTGTATCTTCAATCGTTGGGCCATCTGCCTCAGGTACTGGTGTGTCAGGTATCTCGATTACCTCTTCAGGTGGTTCCGGCTCTACCGGTGGGTCTGGTACTACCGGTGGTACTGGAGGTACCGGTGGTACTGGAGGTACCGGTGGTACTGGAGGAGGCGCCGGTGTGTCTGTTATTATCATTGTACCGTTAATAACTGTCACAACGTAGTTTGCATTTTGTGTATATCTTGGCTCAATTGCATCGGCAAATGTACCAATTGGGTTGCCTACAAACCATGCTGCACGCTCTGCCCAGATTACGCCAAGGTCGTTAGCGTTTACAAGTGAACCTGCTACTATTGTTGCGCTAAATGCAGGGTCAACATCTGTAATTAATTTTGTATGGCTGCTTGCCTGAATTGTTATAGGTCTTGGAACTATCTCGAAGTCGCCATTTAAATAATTAACTGTGTAGTTTTGAGGAATTGCAATGCCATTTGAGTCAATTACTTGTGCGTTTGATGGCACGATTGCCCCTGTGTATACATTTACGTCTTCTTCAAGCGTTGTCATGCCAGGTGTAACTATTCGACGATCAACTGAAACGCTGTCGATTGTGTCGCCGTTTACTAGGCTACCGTTTGATATGCGGTATCCGAAGTCGCCTGCATCAACAAGTGCGAATGTGTATAGCGGATGAGAAATGCTTGTTGAGTCAATGTAACCGTATGTTTTTAGGTAATCGCCTGCCTCAACCTCGATTGTGCGAGGATTGATCATTAGTGTGCCCGGCAACAATGTTACATTGTAGTTTGTGTTTGTGTTTGCAAGCTCTGCGTCAGGAACTATTGTGTAGCCTGCTACGTTAACGTCTAGCTCGTTTAACGGTGTTGTTATTGAGCTGTCTAGCGCTGCATCGTAGTTAGGATTGTTGCCGCCAAGTCCATCTAGGTCTGTCGGCTGTGCCAGTGTTCCGCTTGTAATGCTTGCTGTAAATGTGACAGGTGTTATATCACCGTATGTCATTGTTGTGCTGTTTGCTGTGATTGTGATATCTATTGGATTAATTCTAAAGTTTGCATCTGTAGTTTGGATTGTATAGTTGTCTGTAAGTGCCACGCCAGCCTCAGGTGTAGGTGTAACTGCGTTAGCTATTGTACCTGTTATAGATGCAATGTCAACAACTAGTACGTCTGTGTACTCTTCTACAGAGTTGTTTGCGCCTCTTAATACGTCTTCAACATTGCTGTTTGTGCGGTTTACTACTGCACTTGTAACAGTGTCTTGGTATTTTAGGCCTGCTGCGTAGTAGCCGAACGGGTTAGCCGCTGTAGGAGCTACTGTAGCTGAATTGTTGTACTCTGTTGCTGCTGTGTCTTGCTCGCCGTATGATTTCTCATAGTTTGCAGCCATAACTGTCAATATTGATTTCTCAACAACGTAGTTTGCAGGTACAACTGTCTCTGTGTAGTTGATGTTGTCTGTGTAGCTTGCTGATATAGCGTTTTGGTATGTTCTTGCGTTGATTTGTATAGCAGCGTCTACATGTGTTGCAGCCGGTGTGCCGATATCTGTAATTACTGTTGCTATTGCCAAGGCGTTTTTGTCTGAGCCTGTAGCTGCATCAATTTGTACAGGTGTGTTGTCTACAACCGATGGTGTTGTGTATGTTGTAGGTGCGCCGTCGCCGTATGTTGTTGTCTCGCTAGCCGCTGTTATAACTACTGGTCTTGGCAAGATGTCAAGTTTAACCTCGCCTGTAACAGTTACGTAGCCTGTTTTTGTAACTCTGTACTCATATGTTGCGTCCGGTGTGTTTGCTGCAGGGTTTGTTGCGTCAAAGTCCTCTGCTAGCTCTGTGTTGTTTGTAATGCTAGGCGCTGTTGCGCTCCATGCACCGCTCGAGCCAGCAAGTCTGTACTCAACTGCAGCAGTTTCGCCTGCCGGCAAGCCCGAAACAGTAACACCTGCTGTGTATGTTTGTGCATCGTAGTACTCTACTACATCAATAGGTGCAACTTGCATTGAGTTGTTTGCGCTCATTAGTAGGTCGCCCTGTACCATTGTAACGTTGTAGTTTCTGTTAGGTGTGTAGCCAACTACAAATACGTCGCTGTGAGGTGCGCCGTTAAAGTCTGCAAGCAGTGTTGCCAGTGCGCCTTTTACTGTTGCGTCAAACTCTGTAGTAAATGCAAAGCTTGTAAGGTCTGCCGCATTAATTGGCCTACCTGCGCCCACATAATCCCAAGAGCCGGCTGCTGTTGAAGTTGCATCTGTTGCCCTTGGGTTACCAAGTGCCATCCATGCGTTTACATCAGCCTGTGTTGTGCTGTTAAATGTTGCTGTAAAGTCACCCGCGTCTACAGTTAAATCAATTGGATTAATTGTAAAGTCGCCTGATAAAACTGTTGCCACAGCAAAGTTTGTGTTAGATAAAATAATAGAGCTAACTGATGCTGTGTCGAACACAAGCACATCTGCGTAAGGCTGTACCGGATCACTTGCCGTTGCCCTGTTTACGTCCTCTTCTGGTGCTAAAGTAGAAGTAACGCTGTTTACGCGCTCTATTTTTGTGTTACCCAATGTTACACCGTTACCCACTAAATCTGTTAAGTTTGCAGTTGCAGGTAGTGTTGTAAATGCACTTGCCGGTAATGTTGAGTAATCTAAGCCGTTAATTGTGCCTGCGAATGGTGTGCCTGCTGCGTCAAATGTGTTGTCAACAACAACTGTGTTGCCACTTGTTGCGTCTTTTAACAGTGCGAATGCAGGGTCGGCATCGCCATATGTTTTGTCGCTGTCTGCCACTTGTAAGCTAACAGGGCGCTCGTGGATTGTAATAGATGCTGTTGCCTCTGTGCTAAAAGTAGACGGATAGCCTGTTACGTTAGAAATTTCGAATGTTACGGTTTGTGTGCCTACATTTGTGCGTGAGTTTGTGCTGCCGGCTTTAACCGTTATTGTTGCGCCTGTCAAATCAACAGCTGCTCCGTTTGCATCAGACGTTGCTGTAAGTGTGCTTGTGTCTATGCTAAAGGCTGTTGTGTTGTAGATATACTCTACACTAGGTACTGTAACTGTGTAAGTGTTAGGTGTTAGGTATACATTAAACACTGTGTTTAAACCTAATACTTTTTCGTACTCTGCCTGTGTTTTGTAATCTACAGAATACATGCCTATTTGGCTAAAGTTATTTAGCGCTGTTGATACTGCTGCTGCGTTTTTAATGTTTACCGTGTTCCATCTCAAATCGTCAACTTTTATTGACGGTATAGAGTTTGTATCGCCTGCCGGGAATACAAAGTTTACAGTGTATTGTACCGGATTTGAAAGCGGTGCATAGTAGAACTTTAAGTTTGTTTGAGCTGTTGGGTCTGCAAAGTTAATCTGTTGGTATTTTACCATTGTAGGTACAGGTTGGCCGTTTGCATCAAGATTGCTGTCTACAACCATAAAGCCTGCAAAGTCAGGTGCGTACTCTGTAACAAAGTTATTTGTGTTGTTTGTTTCTGTTTTTGTGCTTACTGCCGAGCCATTTACTATAACGCTATTGCCTGTTGTTATATCAATGTACTCAACTGTGTACGGATATAGCTGTTGAGTTGTTTTTTGGTAAGTAAACATTATTGTGTTTGCAAGTTGAGTGCCTGCAATGTCTACTGTAATTTGCTGAACTAATCCGCCACTCTTAAGTGAATAGTAACCTGCCGGCCATTTATCCGTGCCGTTGCCTTGCATTAGTGCGCCTGATGTTAGCGCATAAGCTGTTACTGTTGTGCCTGTATTTACGCCTGATATTGTGTAGCTAATGTCAGGATAGTTTGCGTCTGTTCCATCTTCAAACCTGTGTATTACATTGTAAGAAGCGCTTGTTTTTTGCGACCATTTTGCATAAACAGTCAATGGCTCGCTAATAACTTCGTCAAACATGTATTCTGTAGGTAAAAAGTCGCCGTTTGCGTCTTTTTCAAACCAGCCAACAAAGTCGTAGCCTGGGTTTTCGGGCACATAGTCGCCCGGCTCTTTAACGTGGTTTTCTGCGTTAGTTACAAGTGTAAGTGAGTCTACTTTGTCGTTAGGGTTTAACGAGCTAACTAGGTCACCCTCTGTTGCGTCGAATGTAATTTCGATTTTGTTCCATTTAGCATAAACCATGTAATCGGAGTTTGGCATTGTTGCAGTGCTTGTTGAAGCAACAAATTCTGTACCTGCGTTCATAGCAGATTCAATTTCTGTTACATACCAGCCGCCGAAAGTATAACCCTCTTTTGTAGGTATTGTGCCGGCGTCAAGCAAGCCGTCCATAAGTGTTGTTGCGCCATTTAATAGGTAGTTAAACGGCTCACCGTATTTAACGTCGGGTATTTCATAAAAACCTGTGTAAGTGCTTCCGTCTGCAGTTGTTAGTGTGCCGCCCATTAGGTTGTAGCTAAAGGTTGAGCGCTCTCTAACGTAGTAGAAGTTGCCGTACCTTGTTGAATTGTCAACAGGGTTTGTAACTGCAGGGTTTGGTGTTAACACTGAGAAATAGCCGCTTGCATTTGCAGTTCTTACGGAGTCTAAGCCAAAAATTGCTTTAGCAACATAAGTAGAGCCATTGTATCTCATTGTCTGTGTTTTTTCAGGGCTAAGGGCAAACCAAGTGCCGTCGTGTCCGTCAACCTCACCTGCTACTATGCTGCCTGCATCAACTGAATAAATATTAGTATCGCTAGGGTCGCGCATCAATTGTGATTCGCGGTCAATGCCTGTATCAACT
The DNA here is from genome assembly GCA_964368295.1 of uncultured Bacteroides sp. Classification (GTDB taxonomy): domain Bacteria; phylum Bacillota; class Clostridia; order Oscillospirales; family Ruminococcaceae; genus Ruthenibacterium. Next base: position 24,287 of record CAYJBO010000021.1, on the reverse strand, counting down.
ATATCGTAAGTTGCTATTTGAGCATCTGTTGCCTCGTAGTAGTAAATTGCTCTGGAAACAAGATTGTGAACACTTGCGGCCTCGCCGTATGTCAATGTAAATACTGTCTGCCAATTAGTCGGTAACATATCTGCATTTAGTGTTACTTCTCTTAGGCCTGTGCTGTGACCTCTAAAGTCACCTGCGATAGTAGTTGGGTATACTCTGTGGAAGTAGTTATCGCTAAGTTGGAAGTCGTTATCTTCAGTTGGGCTGCCGTATGCAGCCTCAAGGCCTGCCCTTGTTGGCCATACTTTTTCTATGTTGTCGTCTAATTTGCCGGAGAAGCTATAAGTTGTTAATGCTCCGGCTTTGTTGTTGTTATAAAACTCTGTTTCGTATGCTGCGTCTACAGTAGCAGGGCTGTACATTTGGCCATCTAGGTACATCCAAGCCTGTAACATTGGGAAGTTTAGTGTGTAAACCATTCTTGTAAAGTAAACGTTAACAGTTGTAGAACCGTCGCCGTTTATTACAACGTTTTCTTGTGAACGTGCATATTCAGAGTGTGTAAGTGTTGTAGGTATAGCTGATTCTGTGCCGTTGATGTTAATTGTATCTAAGCTAGTGCCTTTGCCAATAGTTATAACTTCGCCAGATACGCCTTTTGCAGTAGTCGATGAGAAGAAATCAAAATTATCGTCGTCGGCTAGTAGTGCCTCATTGCCGGCAGCAAGCAAGCTCAAATCGTTATCGCCTGCAATGTTTGGTACCTCAAGCCAGTATAAAACTGTAAATTCTACTTCTTCGGCTTTCCAAACTGCTTTAAATTCTAAATCGTCTGCTGGCATTGTTGCATAAAAGCTCTCGCCCGCCACTACAGAAACTGTGCCGTCTGCAGCCACTGTTACTTTTTCGCCGGCTGCGTTAAATTTGTTGTCTGCGTTGTTTATGTCCTCAAAATAAAGGAAAGAATAACCGTTTCTTGTAGGTGCTGTTGGCAGAGTAATAGCCTCGCCAAAAACATGTGTTTGCATACCTATGATAGAGCCGCCTGTTGTATCATACATAATGTGGTATGTGTTGCGGTCATAGTATACGTCAAGCACGTTTTTAGTTACATCGCTTGTTACAGTGATGTTTACGTTGCCCGATACGTTTGTAAAACCAACAGTAGAGCCAAAATGAACAGTCGTGTTGTCGGCTGTTATCAATGTGCCCTCTAAAGCTTTGCCTGCGTAAGTAGACACGTCGTAGCCAGAGCCATCAACTTTTTCCATGTGATAGTTTACAGTGTAGTCGTACTCGTTTGCAACTACCTTATATGTAACAACTGTCTCGTCTAATGTAGAAACATCAAAGCCTTTTAGTGTTACGCTTGCTTTGTCAACAATTGTTCCCGGTATGCTTGGAGATGCAACTACAACTACGTCGCCGGCTGTTAAAGTAGCCGTGTAAGTTGGCGCAGCTTCGCCGGCCACTCCATCGTACACATACCTAATTGTATATGTTTTTGAAAGTGTAGAAACGTCTGTATAAGATGCATAAAGTGTTACTTCGTGCAATGTTGAGCCCGATGCCGCAGGAACCGTTGGCAGCCAGCTATCAAGGTCTACAACTACGCCGTTGTTTGCATCTGCTTGGCTTAATGCCCAACCGTTAAATGTAAAGCCTACAGTGTCAAGTGACGGTGCTGCTGCTAGCTCCGGATACGGATATGCAACTTTATCTCCTGAGTAAAAAGGCACGTCTTCAAGTGTTGACTGTGCGCCGTTTTGGATGTTTGCAAAGTTGATGTAATACAATGTTTGTGCTACGCCGTTAACGTTTTTTATAATCGGCAGTAAACCACTTCTTGTGTTTACACTTGCAACATCATTACCTTGAGAATCTTTTGCTTGCCATACGGCAGTCAAAGTCACTTCAGAGGTAATTTCAAAAGTTTCACCAAAGGCACGCACTGTGCCGCTTTGGTCAACAAAGCCGACAAGCTCCATGTTAGCGTCTTTGTTTGTAAATATTGCCGCTGCGGAATAGTCGTCAAGCACCGTAACAGTACCTGCGTAAACAGCGTCTGCAATGTTGCCCTCGCCCCCTGCTGCTGCATTTGCATCATACTTAACTGTGTATGAAACCGCAGTCGCCGGTTGTTCGTCGCCTGTTTTGTTAACGCCGCTTGAACCGCCTGTAGCCAGTACAGGAAGATTTAAAACGGACATTATCATAACAACTGCTAGAAACAAACTGAGCATTCTTTTAAAAGTCATGTTAATGTTAATATTTCTCATCGTCTTCTCCTCAAAATTAATATTGCTATTCCGCACATGTGCAAATGCATATGCACCGAAATTTAATATACTCAAAACCCGTCACGCCGTTCTCATAGCGCTCTAGGTTCATTGTAGTTTCAATTATACATGCTTAGGGTTACATCCCGATTACACGCAATGTTTTTTTTGCTTTTAAAATTAATCTTTTTTCAGCACAATGTAATCTATAAGTAAAACTAACCGATTATCAGCATATTTTACAGTTACATGCACACTAACCGCCCTTTTGCGCCTTACATCTTGTTACAAAAAGCTGTATTTTAGCCCAGTTTTTGGCTAATTTTTAGGTGCCAAAATTAGCTTTTTTAGCTTTTTGAGTACAGATGTAACTTTTTTCTCAAAAAGTTTGTTGTACAATCGTCTCTTTATTTTACACAATGTGCTATGAGGCTTTATATTGGCCTTTTTGCAAACAATGTGCTAAAGCCCACAGCCGCAACAATGTGCGTGCGCATTGCATTGTAAGCTAATTGCAAAACCGCTGCCGATTATAACAAAAAAACGCGCTTATTAAAATATAGTATGTAATTTTACCGCAAAAAGCCGTTTTGCCGCTTTTTTAAAAATTTTAATTGAGCCCGGCAAAAAGTGCAAATTTAACGCTGTGTAAAACTGCACAAATCTCAAAAGTGTTGATAGTTAAAGCTTTTTAACTATTTTTTCACCATATGTTGTGTCAAAAAAATTATTAAACCATATGCGTTGAAATGGAATAAAAACCCTTTTTTGAAAATAGTACAGACATATGTTATTTTACACTTTTTTTGCGTTTTTGTCAATAATTTGAAATGTCGTTTTTTGCTTTTCAACGTGTATTTTTGCGACGGCTATTTTGCGCTTTTATTTGCAGGCGGTTTACAGCTTGGTTGCTTGCCATATAATTTTGGCTGTGCTATACTTTATTACAGCAATAAATTGGCATTATTGTGCACACTGCCACAATTTCGCTTTGCATAATTACAGCGGCTTTAAACACGGCTACATATTTAATATGCACCGCAGTGACAATAATATAATATGTTTACAAGGTGCACGGCGCAAAGCAAAAAATGCGAGCGCAAACGCAACCTTACACTTCGTGCTAAAAAAGCGCTATTTCACCGGCTATGCGGCAAAGCCACACTATACATTATATAAAGGAGCAACTTCGCATGTCTTATTTAATAACAAACAGCAACACCCCACTTTTGATGGATACTGTGCCTGTGCTTAAAATTAAAGAATACTACGGCGAGGCCGGCCGGGACAACGTTTACTCTTACATGCGGTGTTATGCGTTTGAGGGCGAGCTCTACTGCAGCTTTACAAGCTTTGATATAGACCCACCCGAGGGAGTTAAAATGGCGCTGTGCCTTTTTAGCCCCGACACAAACAGCGGACTTGTTGCAACCGCCTCAAAGCACAGCGGCGCACAGCTTTATGCGCACACAAGCGCAGGCGAGGATGTACTCTCGGATGCACTGCAGCCTCAAAGCGTTGTTACGGGAGTGGACGAGCAGGGCTTTTACTGGAGCGTTTCGCTCACCATTAAAAAGCAAGCGTTTATAAACACTTTTGGCAAAGAGCTATCAAGCGGAGAGCTGTTTTTTGGCAATTTATTTTTGTATAGCGAGCACGAGAGCGCTTTTGGCTGTGCATTTGCCGTGCCTGCGGGCGAGAGTGCGCTTACAAAAAAAGGCGACGGCACATTTTTAATAGTGCCGTACTAAACAGCACAGCTGTTTAGTATTTATATTGTACTGTGTACAATATAAATTGGCATGTGCGTAGCACCGCCATAAAATAAGTTGTAAATAATCCGTGAAGGATACGAGGATTATATACATTAGCTTAAGGAGAATAATGGAGTGTTAGCGGATTTTACTCAGCTTTTGCTGCTTCACTGTGGGTAAGTGTTATTATTTTCATTGAAAATATAGTGATATCAATTTTTTCTGTACTTAAAAAGTAGCGACACCTATTATGCGTATAATTTGTATAAATAAACTAAAACTACCAATATCAATTTTTGATAGTGACAGTTTGTTTCTTTATTGACAGTCGTATATTTGGGAGGTTTGTCTTTTTTATAACTTTTCCCTCCTTTTATACGGCAAAGTGACAATAAGAAACACCAACACTACTAAAAAAATATCTGCGCTAAGCGATGTTTAAAAGGAGGGACTATGGACTACTTTATGAGCAGACAAAACGTTGACTTATACACGGGCATGATGGCCGACTACGACAACAGTTTTATTATAAACGAGGTAAAAAAAGCAGTGCCAAGCGGCTCTCTTTTGCTTGAAGTGGGCATGGGTACAGGCGCAGATTTACTGTGTTTAGCGCAGCATTACAATGTTACAGGCAGCGATAGCTCGCCCCTTTTTGTTGACGATTTTAAGCAAAAAAGCAATTTGGATGTATGTGTTTTAGACGCTGTAACGATGGATATAGATAAAAAGTTCGACTGTATCTTCTCAAACAAAGTGCTACAGCATTTATCAAAAGCCGAGTTTTTGGCCTCGCTTAAAAACCAGAGCCTGCACTTAAACAATAACGGCATACTGTTTTTTACGCTCTGGCACGGCGAGCCACGTGAGGAGTTTGAGTTTGACGGTGCGCTAAGGTTTGTTTATTATGACGCAAGCTCAATTAAAAGCCTTGTACCAAAAGGGCTAAAACTCGAGCAAATCATCCTTTACCCCGAGTTTGAAAAAGATGATTCCATGATTGTAATTCTAAGGCGCGTTTGTTGATTACTGCGCCTGAAATGCGTGTAAAAAACCGCTTGACACGCCTATATAGTTGCGCTATAATAACTATTATTGTGCAACTATATTTGGAGGGAACATACCTTTGGAGACTAAATTAATACATGCAATAAATAAGTTTTATCACGATCTATCTATCTCAGAGCTGCGGTTACAAAACAGCCTACAAGACGAAAAAGCGCTTACATATAACGATGTTCTCTATCTCGACATCATAGTAGCGCACCCGGGAGAGTACACATCTACACAAATAGCAGACATGTTGCACGTCTCGCGTCCGTCTGTTACAAAAAAGATAAAAGAGCTTGTTAAAAAGGGGTATGTTACAAGAAAACAATGCACCAAAGACAAAAGGGTGTACTATTTATTTTTAAACGAAACCAAAAATTTTGAGTACTCAAGCGAAAAGCTTGGCAAGGCGCTTAGCGAAAAAATTAAGGGCAAGTATACCGACAAAGATATAACTAACTTATGCGAGCTGTTAAATTTATTGAGCAATTTTGTAACGGAAGGCAATATGTATGAACGCAAAGAATAACATTTTAAGCACGCAAAGTATACCTAAATTATTTATGAAATACTGTATACCTGCCGTTATAGCCATGACAATAACAGGCGTGCAGGGCATGATTGACGGCATGTTTGTTGGCAACTATGTCAGCAGCAATGCGCTTGCAAGTGTAAACATTGCCATGCCGTTTATGCATTTAATTATTGGCCTTAGCATGATAGTGAGCATTGGCACGCAGAGCTATGTTGGCATAACACTTGGCAAGGGCGACAAGGAAAAGGCGCAAAACTCTTTTAATACATTTAAAATAATTATTATTGTTTGCGCTGGCCTTATTACAGTTTTAGGGCTTACCCTAAGCGGACAAATTGCGGCACTACTTGGCGCAGACGCAACTTTAATTGCCGATTCATCGACATATATTAAAATTATATCCGTTTTTGCAATACCCATGTGTGTGCAGTTTTATTTTGGGTTTTTAAGCAGAATTATCGGCAAGCCAGAGCGGTATTTTTACGGCTGCGTAATAAGCGTTATTGTAAATGTGTCGCTGGATTACCTTTTGATAGCACGCCTTGGGCTTGGCGTTATGGGCGCGGCCATAGCCACGGGCACCGCATACTCCATGTCGCTTTTGGCGGTTTTGCCGCCTATGCTGGACAAGCGCAATGTTATAAATATTTTTGTCGGCAAGTTTTCGGCAAAGAGCATTAAAACGGTGCTTTACAACGGCTCGTCGGAGGGTATAAACTCAATTTCTGCTGCAATAATTGCGTTTTTGTTTAACACATCGCTTATGCAAACTGTTGGCGCCGACGGTGTTGCGGCATTTACCGCAATAAACTACGTTGGCACGCTTGGCAGCATGCTTTTGTTTGGCATATCCGACGGTGTTGGCCCTATTGTAAGCTACAACTTTGGCACAAAAGACACAAGGCGTGTAAAGCAGTTGATGAAGCTTTCGTACACTTTTAACTTTATATTCGGCGTTATTCTATTTTCAGTTTTATTCTTTTTTGGCGATCAGCTTGTAAGGCTGTTTATAAAAGATAATCCGGCTTTGATAGCACTGGCCGTCTCAGGCGGCAAATTATACGCAATATCATTTTTAATGTCGGGCTTTAACATACTAAACTCGGGCTATTTTACATTTATAGGCAAGGGCCTTGAGTCTGTAATAGTGGCGGCGAGCAGAGGTTTTATTTTTGTAAGCGTTGGCGTTTTTATTTTGCCCATGCTCTTTGGCATAAACGGCATTTGGCTTAGTGTGCCCTTTGCGGAGCTTTGCGCTGTGCTTATAGGCCTTGCTTTGCTTAAAATTACTGACAAAAAACAGGCGAAAGACGCCGCACTTAAGAGCTATGACGATGCGCAGATAAAGGCGAGCGAGGGCATAGTGATAGCAAAAAAAGCCGAAGCTTTTAACAGGGTTATAACGGTTAACCGCCAGTTTGGAAGCGGCGGGCGAGAAGTTGCAAAAAGGCTTGCCGGCGAGCTAGGCTGTGCGTATTACGACAAGGAGTTAGTAGATTTTCTTGCAAAGGAGATTGGCGAGTCTGCCGATATAGTGAGCAATTTAAGCGAGATAGACTCCCAGAGTTTTGGCTACACATTCAGCCGCTCTTTTATGGTATACAGCAAATTGCCGCTTGCTAAAGTAAAGGCAGGCGAGGAAAAAATACTAAAACAACTTGCAGAAAAAACAAAAGGCGTGTATGTGGGCCGCTGTGCAAATTATATATTGAGCGAGTACAGCCCTCTTAAAGTGTTTATTTATTCGTCCGACATGAGTTATAGGGTAGAGCGCTGTATTGAAAAAGTACCCGAGACTTTAAAGGCAAAATCGCACCGCGATATAGAAAAGGTTATAGTTGCCATAGACGAAAAAAGAAAGGCGCACTATAAGGCCACTACAGGCCAAAATTGGTGCGACACAAATAATTATCACCTGTGTATAGATACCTCAAAAGTGGGCATAAAAAATGCCGTAAAAATAATTATCAACGCACTTAACGGCAATAATTAGGATGAATTTTTATAAAGCACAATGTTACAGGCAACGAAGCAAAATGCGCACAAAAAATAATAAAAGGGCGGATACTACAATGCAAAATAAGGTTATATTAATTCTTGTAGACGGCATGAAAGGCGACAGCGTGTTGAATTGCAAAAACAACTTTGCAAAAATGTGTGCGGATACATACGCCTGTAAGCTAGACGCACAAACTATGGCGCCTAGCAGCACACTGCCTTGCCATATGTCGCTATTTTTAAGCGTGCCACCCCTGCGCCATGGGGTGTTAACAAACACATATGTGCCACAGGTGCGCCCTGTTGCATCGCTTTTTAACGTGTTGCACGGCGCCGGCAAAAAGAGCGCAATGTTTTACAACTGGGAAGAATTAAGGGACCTTTCAAGCCCGGGCGAGCTGTCGCACAGTTTGTACATTAAAGATGAGATGTTTGGCGACACAGGCGATGTCTTAACGCAGAGCGCATTGGCTTATATCGACAAAAAAAGCCCCGACTTTGTGTTTTTATATTTGGGATGTAGCGACTTTATAGGCCACAAATACGGCTGGGACAGCGCAGAATACACAAAGGCCATAAGCGACTCTTTCGACTGCATTAATAAAGTGTACGACAAGGCCGGCGAGGCTTATACTATTATAATAACCTCCGACCACGGCGGACACGACAGGACGCACGGCACCGAAATGCCCGAGGACATGACGATACCTGTAATTTTAATATCTGACTATTTTAAGGCAAACAAAAAACTGCCAAGCAGCGTTAGTATACTTGACATTGCACCCACGATAGCGAGCATGCTTAACCTGCCTTGCAACGAGGAGTGGGAGGGGAAAAGCCTTGTTTAGCAAAGAGCAAAAGTTTACACTGCTGTTTTGCCTTGTATACTTTACAAGCTACATAACAAGGGTAAACTACGGCGCGGCGCTAATTGCCATTTCCGACAGCCTAAACATACCCGACAGCCTTGCCGGCATACCCGTTGCCCTAAGTTTTATAAGTTACGGTTTTGGCCAGCTTATTGCCGGCTATTTGGGCGATAAGCTAAACAGCATAAAAGTAGTTACTGCCGGGTTAATTTTAACCGCCGCCATGAATATTTTTGTGGCTTACAGCGGCACAATTTATTTAATTATGATATTTTGGACAATAAACGGCTTTGCGCAGTCTTTGCTGTGGCCGCCGCTTGTTAAAATAATGCTGTCTGTTTTTAGCGTTGCGCAGTACAAAATAAGCTGTACTTTCGTCATAATGTCGGCATCTGTTGCCACTATACTCATCTACATTTTTGTGCCCGTTTGCATAGACAGTTTTAGCTACAACTTAGTATTTGTTATAAGTGCGCTTTTGGCCGTGGCGGTTGTGCTGGTTTGGGGTTTAAGCACAAAAAATATAAACTTAATAAGCGCCGTTGTTTTTAGCCCTACGGGTAAAAAAAGCTCTGTAATAAGTATGATTTTATCGTTAAAGCTAATACCGTTAATGGTTATTATAGTGCTGCAAGGCATGCTGCGTGAGGGTGTTACGCTGTGGATGCCTGCCTTTGTAAGCGACAACTTCAACCACTCTAACTCGGTATCGATACTCACTACTACACTGCTGCCGATATTTAGCATTGTCGCCGTTGCCATAACACGCATGTTGAGCAAAAGAGTGCAAAATGAGATCACCCTTTCCGCATATTTTTGGTGTGCGTCGTTTATATCGGGCGCGGTGCTTTTATTCGGCATGGAGAACATGGCGGTTTCTGTTATAATGCTGACAGGCCTCACCTCTTGCATGCATGCCATAAACTTTTTGTTAATTGGCAACTTGCCGGCAAAATTTATAAAATACGGCAAAATTTCTACTATTTCCGGTGTGCTTAACTCGTGCACTTACCTTGGCAGTGCTATTTCTACGTATGTAATTGCAAAAATTGCCGAATTAGCCGGCTGGGGCGGCAACATAGTAAGCTGGATTTTAATTGCGGTAATTGGTGCGGTTTTGTGTTTTGCAAACGCAAAAATTTTAAGCAGACTTAAAGCCGCCGGCAATTAGTAAGCCGCATTTAATAAGATGTGTAATACTATTTATTGGCATATTGGGCGGTTGCCGTGCTGGCGGCGAGCCAAATGCCGCCTTATATAAAAACCCTCTCGCCCAAAGGCGAGAGGGTTTTGCATCTATTAACATTGCTTACACGGCTTTAAGCCTTGGTGCAACAGCGCTTTTAAGGAAAGCTGTGCTTAATTTATTTTGCCGTGCACGTTAATATTGTGTTGCACTATGCCCTTAAGCAGTTAAAACAGCCCCGATATAACACCGTCTTCGTTTACGTCTATGCTCTGTGCCGCAGGCTTTTTAGGCAGGCCGGGCATTGTCATTATCTCGCCCATAACTGCCACTATAAAGCCCGCGCCGGCAGATAAGCGCACATCTCTAAGTGTCATTGTAAAGCCTGTGGGCGCCGCTAAAAGCGTTGCATCGTCGCTAAAGCTGTACTGTGTTTTTGCTATGCAAACGGGCAGGCTGTCAAAGCCGTTTTCGCTTAAAAGCTCTAGCTGTTTTGCCGCACTCTTGCTTATAACAACGTCGTCTGCGCCGTAAATTTTACGGCACACCGCACGTATTTTTTCGTCCGGCCTCATATCGTCTGTATATGTAAAGTTAATTTTGCTGTCTTTTATAGTTTCTAGCACGGCCGTTGCCATCTCTTTGCCGCCCTCGCCGCCCTTTGCAAAAACCTCGCTCAATGCACATTTTACGCCGTGCTCTTTACATAGCTGCCTTATAAAATCGTGCTCGCTCTCGCTGTCTGTGGGAAATGCATTAATTGCAACACAAACGGGCAAATTAAAATTATCGCGTATATTTTTTATGTGGCGCACAAGGTTAGCGCTGCCCTTTTCCAGCAATTGCACATTTGGCACGCCAAGCTCTGCCTTTGCACAGCCGCCGTGGTGCTTTAGCGCCCTTACCGTTGCCACTATAACTACTGCGCTCGGCGTTATGCCGGCCTTGCGGCACTTTATGTCTAAAAATTTCTCTGCCCCAAGGTCTGCGCCAAAGCCGGCCTCGGTAACAACATAATCGCCAAGTTTAGTTGCAAGCTTTGTAGCTATTACGCTGTTGCACCCATGCGCTATGTTGGCAAAGGGGCCGCCGTGTATAAGCGCCGGTGTGTGCTCTAACGTCTGCACTAAATTTGGGTCAAAGGCGTCTTTTAACAGCGCGCACATTGCACCCTGTGCACCAATTTGCTTTGCCGTTACAGGTTTTGACGCATACGTATAACCAACTACTATGTTGCCAAGTCGCTCTTTTAAATCTGCAAGGTCTGTAGCAAGGCAAAATATTGCCATAACCTCACTTGCCACTGTTATGTCGTAGCCGTCCTCTCTGGGCGTGCCGTTTATCTTGCCGCCAAGCCCGTCTGTAACAAACCTAAGCTGGCGGTCGTTCATGTCAACACACCTGCGCCACGTAATTCTGCGAGAGTCAATATTAAGCTCGTTTCCGTGGTAAATGTGGTTGTCTACCATTGCCGCAAGCAAATTGTTAGCCGCACCAATGGCGTGTAAATCGCCTGTAAAATGCAGGTTTATGTCCTCCATGGGCACAACTTGCGCATAGCCGCCGCCTGCCGCGCCGCCCTTTACGCCAAACACAGGGCCAAGGCTCGGCTCTCTAAGTGCAAGCACGGCCTTTTTGCCCAGCACGTGCAAGGCGTCTGCAAGGCCTATGCTTGTTGTCGTTTTGCCCTCGCCTGCCGGCGTTGGGCTTATAGCAGTTACCAAAATTACCTTTGCGTCGGGTTTATCGTTACATTTTTTTAACATGGTATGGGCTATTTTTGCCTTGTATTTGCCGTATGGCACCAGGCTATCCTCGTCAATACCAAGCTCGCTTGCAATGTTGTTGATGTTTTGCATTTGCGCCAACTGCGCTATTTCTATGTCCGATTTCAAAATAATTGCCCCCTTTAAGGTTTAAAATAAGCTCATACGCTAATTTTATCAAAGTAATACTTTTTTTACAAGTTGTTATTGTAAAATAAATATTTAAATGGTATAATAAACTAGATGACATAAATTAATTTACCATATGCAAATTATATATAAAATAGGAGAGTGACACTATGTCTATTAAACTAATAGCAGATAGCAGTTGCGATTTGACCCCGGCGTTAAAAGAACAACTTGATATAGCTCTTGTGAGCTTTAAAGTTATACTTGGAGACAAAGAATTTGTAGACAATAAAGATCTTGATGTGCTTAATATGTTAGACGAGATAAAGGCGCACAGCAGCCCTGTTGCCAGCGCTTGCCCCTCGCCTGATGAGTTTGCAACGCACATGGAGGCGGCCGACGAGAGCTTTGTAATAACGCTATCGTCAAAGCTGTCGGGCAGTTATAACTCCGCCGTTGTGGCGCGCGAGCTTGTGCTTGAAAAGCACCCCGATAAAAAGATTCATGTGTTTGACTCTAAGAGTGCGGCCGCAGGCGAGACGAGGATAGCCCTTTTACTGCATGAGATGATTAATGCAGGCAAGGCGTTTGACGAGATAGTTAAAGAGGCCGAGCAGTTTATTGCCGGCATGTGCACAAGGTTTGTGCTTGACGATTTGGGCACGCTTATTAAAAACGGGCGCATATCTAAAGCGGCAGGCTTTGTTGGCAGCGTGTTAAACTTGCGCCCAATAATGGCCGGCATAGACGGCGAGATTGTAGCGCTAGAGAAAGTGCGTGGCACGCAAAACGCAATGATACATCTAGTGCAAAACGTAGCTGCCGCAACGGTAGACGCCGCAAAATCCAGCAAGACGCTTGTTTTAACGCACTGCAACTGCGCCGAGAGAGCGCGTGAGCTCACGGTAGAGCTAATGGCAAAATGCGCCGCAATTAAAGAGATTGTCTTTATACCAACTGCCGGCTTATCCAGCATGTACGCAAATAACGGCGGCATTATATTGGCGTTTTAATCTGCGGTGTGCGCCGTGGTTATAAAACAAAATTACAAAAGCGAAAAGCCACCGTGTAGTGGGCAATATTTTTGCCGTACAAATAACGCATAACATACAACAAAAGCTGTCACTAAGCATAGTGACAGCTTTTTATTTAGTTAAATTATTAATATTACAAGGGGTAAAAAATTGTCGCGCAGCAGCGCTAGATGCTTAAAAGTGAAACTTTTTTTTAAGCTCGGCCTTAACGTGTTTTTCTGCAAAAATAAATGTGCCGGCCGCCATAATTACGCACGTGAGCGCCGTTATAAGGCTGGCCCAAAGCCTGTCTGAAAGGCCTGTTGCGTACATTATTATTGGGGCAAAGCTAACTAGTGCTATTGTTATTAAATAGCCACAGTACTCGTTAAACGTGTTTTTATTGCTTAGTGCCAGCACCATAAACAAAGCCGACATTGCAACAATTAACCACGGCAAAGCGTAATTTGTTGACCATTTTAAAAACCCGTTAAACAAATCTAGAAAAAATAAAAATGCACATAATAAAAAAAACACATCAAGCATTTTGCCCTTTTTACTGGAGCCTTTAGCCTTTAAAACCGCCACAAGTCCCCACACAAAGGCTATGCACACAAAAACGGTTGTACTCCAAACATACGGCGCTATATCGTACGTAAAAATGTTTATAAACACCGCCACAAGCGCCGTCGATATCGATACAAAAAGTGCTAGCTTTAACAAGAATACACGCATGGTTGCCTGCTTTATTGCGTATTTGGGGTAGGCTATTTGCGTTGCGTGCCCTGCGCCAAGTGCCGCTTTGCAAAGGGGGCAGTGTGTGTGGTCATCGTACACATGCACGTTGCAGTTTTCGCATTTCTTCACGCTACTCCCCCCAGTCGTTTGAGTATACCTGTACGTCTAAATTTGTTGTGTCTGCAATAAACTTAAAAAAGTAGCGCAGTATTTCTGTCTCTTGCACTGCACGTGTAAAAGATATTGCAAGCTTGTCGTTAACGGTTATTATTGCGCAGTTTATTGGGCTTTTTGCCGTTGGGTAAAGCAGTGTTTCAAAGTGCTTTACGTGCTGTTCAATCTCCGGTGGCAGCACAATGTTGCCAAGGTTTGTAAGCGTCATTGTCTTTTTATTTTCTGCTATATACCAAAACCCAAGCGGTATAAACATATTTTTTATGTGCAATGGCACCATGTTAAAAAACATGTTGCGGCGTGTTTTTAAATACGTTTTGCTAACGTGTTCTAAATTTTCACGCTCTGTAAGCATTTTAAGCTGGCTTGTAACACTGCTTACCACGTCCTCAAACTGTGTGTGGCTCGTCATGGAGTAACTTACGTTTACAACGCCAAAAAAATTGCGCAGCGAGGTTGTTTTATATCTGTCGCGCAGGCTTACCGGCACGGCTACCACAATGGGCTTTTTGTTAAAGCGGTATTTTTGGTTTGCATGGTAAATGGAGTATATTAACACAGCTACCAAAAAACCGCCTATTGTGGTGTTATTTTGTTTTGCAACGACATTTAACTCGCTTGCGTTAAGCACGCTTGTTATAACATTGTTGCCAAGCGAATGAAAATAATTGCCCTTTATCCTGTACGCCATTGGGTCTTTGCCCATTTTTATAAGCGCACCTTTTTTAAAATCACTAAAATGCTCGGTAAAACTGTCTGTAGAGTCGTCCTCGTTATTTTTATGCGACAACAAAATATTGCTTTGGCTTATGTCGCACTTATATTTTTCTGCAACATAATAGTGCAGCAGTGTCTTTAAAAACTCAACTGCGCCCTTGCCGTCTGTAAGCGAGTGAAATACCTCCACAGACACCCTGTTTTTATAGTACAGGGTTTTTATAAAGTAACCGTTATTCTCCGAGGGGTTAATCTCTACGCAGGGGTATTCCCTCTCCTCGCAGGCAAAAACAGTTTTTGTGTTGCCCTCAAAATAGTTCCAAAACACGCCTTTTCTCATGCGCACAAATAGCATTGGGTACACGTCTACCGCTTTGTTTAGGGCCTTTTGCAATATGTCTTTGTCCACTTGCTCTTGCAACACACAAGACACCCTAAAAACGGCAGAGTTTTTTTTGCCCGCAACTGCAGGAAAAAGCACAGCCACTGTGTCCAGCCTGTACCATTTTGTCATACACGTCACCCGCCTTTGCCTACAATTATACTGTGCCATATTTGCAAAAATATAACACAATATAATTATACGCTAAAACGCTATTTTATACAACTGTTTACTATCTCGTGCATTTTATCAAAATTTGCCTCCATATCGGCAACTAATTTAAACTGTGTGCGTGCCCTGTCCAGGTTATGGTTTTCTCTCGTCGTTTTAAAATATGTGTCGCCCGAGAGGTAATCGGTTAAAAACCTGATGCCGCACTCTAAAGTCATAAGCTTTGCGCCCCATGGGAAGTACTCAAGCTCCTTGTCTGTAAGGGCACCGCCTGCACCTTGTAAAAAGCCTTTTGTATACACCTCAAAAAGGTCTATGTCAAAATTAACTTTTGTAAGGTCTTGCTCGTCCTCTGCGCTGTGGTTTGCGCCAAAGCGTATAGAGTCGCCAAAATCGTTTATAGAAAGCCCCGGCATTACTGTGTCCAAATCAATTATGCATATGCCCTCGTTTGTAGCTTTGTCTATTAGCACGTTGTTTAATTTTGTGTCGTTGTGCGTAACACGCAAAGGCAGCTCGCCTCGCTCAAGCGCATCTACCGCAACGCAACAATCCGCGCGGCGCGCATCTATAAAGCTCATCTCTGCCGCTATGTTTTTTACCCTGTCGCACTTGTCGGCCTGCACTGCTAAATCAAACAGCCTTAGGCGGTCTTTTGTGTCGTGGAACTTTTCAATAGTCTCGTAAAGCTCTTTTGCCGGGTATTTAGACAGCAGGCGCTGAAAGTTGCCAAACGCCCTGCCCGACTCGCGAAAAAGCTCGGGGGTGTGCGCCTTTTGCAGGCAAACTGTGCCCTCCACAAAGTCGTACATGCGCCACGCACGGCCCTCGCTGTCGGTGTAATACGGCTCGCCTTTTATTGTGCTTACAACGTTCATTGTCTGCCTTGCTGTGTCGCCGCCTTGCTGTTGTATTATATTTTTTAAAAAGCTAGTTACACCGCATATGTTTTGCATAAGCTCGCCCGGGTTTTTAAACGCCTTGTTGCTTATGCGCTGTAAAATATATCGCTTACAATCGCCATTTTCATCTTGTGTATACACACAAAAAGTGTCGTTTACATGGCCGTGGCCGTACCTTACCGCACCTACAATAAGTGCGTTAAAATCATACGCCGACAGCGTTTCTTGCAGAGTTGTTACAGTTTCTTTCAATGTAGTATCCCCTTTTTAAGTATATTAATATAGGTTTTATAGCGCTTAAAGCGCCTGTTTTTTGCTAGGTGCTATATGCTAGTTACCC
Source organism: uncultured Bacteroides sp. (assembly GCA_964368295.1). Classification (GTDB taxonomy): domain Bacteria; phylum Bacillota; class Clostridia; order Oscillospirales; family Ruminococcaceae; genus Ruthenibacterium. The sequence continues at coordinate 8,296 of CAYJBO010000021.1, read as the reverse complement.
TGCCACAAGTTTTGTGGGTATTTGCCGCTTTGTGTCATGTCTTTTATTGCCGCCACAACCACAGGTTTATCCTCTTTATATGTAACCCCATACCACTTGTCTGCGCTTGTAAGCACTTTTACCCTGGCTTTGCCCTCTTTTAAAAGGGTGTCTACAACCGTTGGCAAAAAGTACTCGCACTTAAGCGGGTTTTGCTCTAGCGCTGTGTCTAAAAATGCGCCAAAACGCTTTTTCGTCTCTGCCAAAAAGCTATTTGTAAAGCCCCACATGTTCATAGACACTATGTCGGTTGGCGCAAGGTCTACCCAGCTGTCGCCGTCGTCTAATGTGTAGTGTATGCCGCCCTCGTATTTTTCTATCCTTGTGCGCTCTGTTATATCGGCAAGGTATCCGTCTTTGTCGGCAACACAAACGCCGCGCGCTACGTGGCCGTTGTCTGTCACTGTGTTTTGTAGCTCGTAGCCAACCATTGTGTACTCGTACATGTCTGCCTTGTCGGGTGTTGCGCAAAGGTAGTTGTAAATTTTGCTAAATGCCTGCTCGCCGTAGTAATCGTCGGCATTTATAACGGCAAAGGGGCCGTTTATTAGCGGCATTGCACAAAGCACCGCATGCGCCGTGCCCCAAGGCTTTACGCGCTCTGCTGGCACGCTGTAGCCCTCGGGCAATTTATCTAGCTCCTGGTATGCGTACTTCACCTCTATATATTTTGAGAGCCTGTCGCCAATTGCTTTTTTAAATAGCTCTTCTATCTCTTTTTTTATTATGAAAACAACTGTTTCAAACCCTGCACGGCGCGCGTCAAATATAGAGTAATCTATAATAAGCTCCCCGTTTGCACCCACCGGGTCTATTTGTTTCATGCCGCCGTATCTTGAGCCCATTCCGGCCGCCATTACAACTAATACAGGTTTTTGCATTTTTAGTGCCTCCTAAATATTTTAATTTAAGTTTATAATATCATAACTATTACTAGTTTGTCTTTACTAAAGTACAATTTTATAACAAAAATGCACAATTTAATAAAAAAATCTTTTCATTGTCATAGTTTGTTTGCATTTTTAGTGTATAATGTATAAATAATATAAAAAACAGCTTTGCAAATTAACTTGTTTTGTTATAACATTTATGTGGCAAAGCCGAGAAACCCTACTATTTTACAGGAGAGTGTTATACAATATGGCAAGTCCACGTTATACGTTAGACATGGTAATTGAAGAGGAAGAAAAGAAGGAATATACTAAAAAAGAAAAGCGCGCCAATTTTTGGCATTATCATAAATGGCACATATTTGGCTCTTTGGCAGGCATTGCGCTTATAACAATGTTTGCTATAGAGATTTTAACGGTAGAAGAACCCGACATGAGCGTTGCATTTGTATGCGATGTGATTATTGACTCAAACGCATTGGTTACGCTTGAAAATGCCCTTGAGGAAAAAGTTATTGACGCAAATGGGGACGGCGAGGTTGTAGTTTATGTAAACCAATACAATGTCGCCTCTGCAAATAGCGAGAGCAGCGCAACTGCCGACCCTTATATACAAATGGCAGCGGTTACAAAGCTGTCGGCAGATTTACAGCTGGGCGAAAGCGTGCTGTTTTTTACAGACGATATAGAGACGTTTCAGACCGCTTACGGGGTGCTTGCTTATAACGACGGAACCTCACCCGTCGAGGGCGAGGCCGTGGACTACGACAACCTCGGCATCAAGTGGAGCGACAGTGAGATGTTGACATCGCTTGAGCTTGGCGAGTTTGTAGACGTTGGCGGCAACACACACGACGCACAGGATGTATTTGACGATTTTTACGTTGCCACCAGGGCTTTTGAGGGCACTGCAATTGAGGGCGACGAGGAAAAAGCAGAGTATTACGACATGTGTATGGAGCTTTACGCAGAGATATTAAACTAATTTAGCTGTGTTTTGCGCCTACAATTTAAAAGATATAACAAAAGTGCTGTGGCAGTGATGAAAATTCATCTGCCACAGCACTTTTTATGCCGTTTTATGCCGTTTAGGGCCTGTCACAACTATTTAGCTAGGTTTATACTGTAAGCGCACGCCCTTAGTGCTCTGCCCAGTCAAGGCATCTGCCAACGGCTTTTGACCAACCTTTTAGCAGTTTAACACGCTTTTCTTCGTCCATTTTAGGCTCAAACTGCACATCGTGTTTCCACAGAGTTTTAAGCTCGTCAAGGCTTTCCCACACGCCCGTTGCAAGCCCTGCAAGGTACGCCGCACCAAGGCCTGTCGTCTCACGTATCATGGGCCTGCGCGATGATTTATTTAGTATATCGCTTTGGAACTGCATTAAAAACGCATCTCTGCTGGCACCGCCGTCCACTTTAAGCTCTGATATTTTAATGTCCGTGTCCTTTTCCATTGCAAACACAAGCTCTGCACTTTGGTAGGCTATGCTCTCCTGTGCGGCACGTATTATATGCTCCCTTTTTGTGCCGCGTGTAATGCCCACTATTGTGCCGCGCGCATACATGTCCCAATGCGGTGCGCCAAGCCCTGTAAATGCCGGCACAATGTATACGCCGCCGGTGTCGTCTACCTTTTGTGCGTAGTACTCTGCGTCTCGGCTCTCTGTAATAAACCTCAGCTCGTCTCGCACCCACTGTATAACGGCGCCGCCCACAAAAACGCTGCCCTCAAGCGCATACTGCACATCGTCGCCAACGCTTGCGGCTATTGTTGTTATAAGCCCATTCTTGCTCATACATGGCTCTTTGCCCGTGTTCATTAGCAAAAAGCAGCCTGTGCCGTATGTGTTTTTTGCCTCGCCGGCTGTAAAGCAGCACTGGCCAAACAGGGCCGCCTGCTGGTCGCCCGCTATGCCTGCTACGGGCACGTCTACACCGCTTATGCTTGTTGTGCCGTAAATCTCGCTTGAGGAGCGCACGCTCGGCAGCATTGCACGCGGTATGTCCATTGCCTCTAACAGGGTGTCGTCCCAGTCCAGATTATGTATGTCGTATATCATTGTGCGAGAGGCGTTTGTGCGGTCTGTTACGTGCACTGCGCCATTTGTAAGCTTCCATAAAAGCCACGTGTCAACGGTGCCAAACAGTATTTTCCCCTCTTTTGCACGCTCTCTTGTGCCGGGCACGTTGTCCAGTATCCACTTAATTTTTGTGCCCGAAAAATATGCGTCCGGCACTAAGCCTGTTGTGCTTTTTATGTGATCGCCAAGGCCTGCCGCCACAAGCTCGTCTACAATAGACGCCGTGCGGCGACATTGCCACACTATTGCGTTGTATATTGGCCTGCCTGTATCCTTGTCCCATAAAATGGTTGTCTCGCGCTGATTTGTAATGCCTATTGCCGCAATATCTTGCGCATTTACGCCGCTTTTTGCAACAATCTCCATCATAACCGCATACTGTGACGACCATATTTCCATTGGGTCGTGCTCAACCCAGCCCTCGTGCGGGTAAATTTGCGGAAACTCCCTTTGTGATATAGATACAATGTTTTGCTCTGAATCGAACAAAATTGCACGTGAGCTTGTTGTGCCCTGGTCCAGCGACATGATATACTTTGGCATTGCTATTCCTCCGTTAATAAATAATTTAAGTGCCGGCATTAAAATTTAGTTTATTGTTTTTTTATTCTAGCCGATTTAAAATAAACCTGCCTTAAATCTGCACGGCTATATTGCTTGTAACAACAACATTTGCGCCCGAGTTGCAAATGTTGCTAACAACTATGTCGCCTATTTTTACTGGCGCTTTTAGTTGAATATTGTCTAAAATACGCACTACGTTAAATACATCGCCCTTTGGCACGGGGCTGTTAGTTTTTACGCTTACGCGTGGTATTGTGCCGCCACTTACCGCCACGGTAGACGTTACAACCCTAACCGGCGCTGTGCATTCTTCTTTGCCGTATGTTACGCCCCTTTGACAAGCGTTACCACTTACATTATAACCGTTTTCCTCGTCCACTTTCAAGTGGCAACCTTTTGGGCATACTATGCAAATTAGCTCTTTCATTTATATGTGTTCTCCTTACATAAAAGTGTGTGTTATTTAAAATTACACGGTTTTTGCAATTTTGTGCTGTGCGCATAAATATAATGCCGCTGCATCACTGCAAATGTGTTTTTATTTTGCGCCGTATTTTTTTGGCGTCTCGCTGTCTTTTACATTAATTACAAGCGGCAGCGCGGGGTCTGCCTTTTGTAGCAGCACTAGCGGCAGAGATATATTTTCCATCTCGCCGGGGGCCATGTGTTCTCTTTTAAACTTAGCTATTTGCACATCGCCGTTTTTAACAATAATCTCGGCGTCTTTGCATATTTGGCGCACCCTAAAAAACACCTGTGTTGATTTTTGTGCTCTCTCTGTGCGTATTTTTTGCGGCACTGTGTATGCCACGCCATCGCCGGGGCGCAGCGCAAGCGTGCTTGCGCTGTCGCAAGGCGCATTTGCGCCTTGCGGCCATGCGGCGGCGTATGCCGCCGCGCTGCGCCCGGCAGCAGTGCTCTCTAATGTTACAAAATCTACTAGGTCGTGTACATGCAATGCGTTGCCGCAG
>CAYJBO010000021.1:0-3726 GCA_964368295.1 uncultured Bacteroides sp. | reverse complement strand
TCGATACCCGCTGTATGCGCAAGCTCGTTTTCCGGTATAAGGCCTACAGACAGCAGTACAGTGTCGCAGTCAAGTTCAAACTCTGTGCTCTGTATCGGCTTTCGCTGGTCGTCTACCTGTGCAATTTTTACGCTGCTAACCCTGCCGTCAGTCTCCACTATGTCTGTAATAGTGTGCGACAAATAGAGCGGAATGTCATAGTCGTCAAGGCACTGCACAATATTCCTTGTAAGGCCTCCGCTATACGGCATAACCTCAACACAGGCAAGCACCTTAGCGCCCTCCAGTGTCATGCGGCGCGCCATGATAAGGCCAATGTCACCACTGCCCAAAATTACAACGCTCTTGCCTACCATGTAGCCCTCTATATTGACATAACGCTGTGCGGTACCTGCCGTAAATACACCGCCGGGCCTTGCGCCGGGTATTGCTATTGCACCCCTTGTGCGCTCTCTGCAGCCCATTGCAAGCACAACCGATTTCGCCTTTAAAATGCGGTATCCGTCCGCCTTGCTTACGGTGTGCACGTGTTTTTCTGCGTTTTCGCCTTCGTCAAAATGCAGTACCATTGTGTCCAGCGCTACCTCTACGCCGGTATTGGCAAGCATTTCCTCAAAGCGCGCGGCATACTCCGGGCCTGTAAGCTCCTCTTTAAAATAATGCAAGCCAAACCCGTTGTGTATGCACTGGTTTAGTATGCCGCCAAGCTGTGTGTCACGCTCTGCTATTAAAATGCGCTCTAGCCCGCTCTCGTGTGCGGACAGTGCCGCTGCAAGCCCTGCTGGCCCGCCGCCTATAACTATTAAATCGTATGTCATTATACCGCACCCCCTACGCTATTGCTCTGCGCCGTAATTTCTTCTACGTCTATCGCCTTTGTGCGCCCTGTTAAAATATAAGTGCCCGCAGTGTCCTGCAAAATTTGCTGTGGCTGTACCTTGAGCTCCCTTGCCAAAATTTCCATCACACGTGGGCCGCAAAATCCGCCCTGGCATCTGCCCATTCCGGCGCCAACACGGCGCTTTACGGCGTCTATTGAGCACGGCGGTATAACGTCGTGTATAGCCGCCACAATCTCACCCTCTGTAACCGTTTCACAGCGGCAGACAATCCTGCCGTAAAGTGGGTTGTCGCTAACTAATTTTTGCTTTTGCTCTAAGCTTAGCTCTTTAAACCTCACTATCTCTCGCCTGTCTGTAAAGCTGTCTTTTTGTGTGCACTCAAGCCCCTCTTCGCACAGCATTTGCACCGCAAGCTCGCCAACTGCCGCAGCGGCAGATAGCCCCGGAGACTTCATGCCGGCAAGGTCTAAAAACTTTGGTTTAGCAAAGGATATAACAAACTCCTCGCTCTGTGGGCACGTTGCCCTAACACCGGCAAAATTGCGTATTGATGCGGAAAAATCTATTGATGGCACGCTTTTTTTAGCCACACGTGACACAAACTCAAGGCCGTTTCTCGTTGTGGTTACGTCGGGTTTTTCGGTGTTTTCCGCATTAGGGCCCACTATTAAGTTGCCGTGTACCGTGGGTGCAACAAGCACGCCCTTGCCCTCTTTTGTAGGGCACTGGAACACAACGTGGTTAACACGTGTGCCCTCGCTCTTGTCAAGCAGGTAGTACTCCCCGCGTGAGGGCTGAATGTCAAAGCTGTGCTCTGCCACCATGTCGTGCACATTAGCGCTGTTGACGCCGCTTGCATTGACAACGTAATTTGCCTGTACCTGCCCGTTTGTTGTGTTCAAAATGTATGCATCATCGGTTTTATCTATAGATGTCACGCTTGTGTTAAACTTAATGTCAACGCCGTTTTTTACGGCTGTCTGCGCCATTGCAAGCGCGTACTCCCAAGGGTTTACTATTGCACAAGACGGCGCATGGAGCGCACATTTTACAAGCTCGCTAATATTAGGCTCTAGCTTTTGCACCTCTTGCGCATCAATAATACGCACGTTTGGCACGCCGTTTTTTATGGCGTTGTCGTAAAGTTTTTCCACGTGTTTTTTGTCGTCGTCTGTAAAAGCAAGAACTAAAGAGCCTATCTGCCTGTATGGCACGTCAAGCTTTTTGCATATTTCTATTGCAAGCGCGCTGCCCTTTACGTTAAGCTGTGCCATTTGTGTGCCTGGTTTTGGGTCGTACCCTGCGTGTAAAATAGCACTGTTTGCCTTTGTCGTCTTACATGCTACATCGTTTTCGCCCTCCAGCACTACTGTGCTAACGTTGTACTTTGCAAGTGCATAAGCAACGGCCGCACCCGTTACACCACAGCCTATAACCGCAACATCATATTTCATAATTAAAAGTGTCCTTTCTTTAAAAAGAAAAAAAGAGCAAGATAAACACAAAGCACACAAAATATGCGCCCTGCATTTATCTCACTCTATTAATCTCTGAGATATTACATTATTATTTTTATCCAGTATATTGTACCACTATTTTTTTACAATTTCAAGTATTTTTTGACTATATGCACAAAAATAATATATTTTACAATTAGCCTAGCATGTTGAAGATAATTAGCGCCAGTGCGATAACACCTGCAACCGCAAGCGCAATTTTTACGACGCTCTTTGGATATTGGCCTTGTATTTCGCCTGTTTGGCCGTTGATGAGAACGCTGTAAAGTTTGTTGCTGTATGTAAAAGCGGTTGCATATACAGGCAATATTACGTGCTTGTATGTCTCGCTGTTAAACATTGCGTCCAGCCTCACGTCAGACACATCGTCGTAACGTTTAAGCACGTCTTCCCTTGCAAGGTTTTGCAGTTCCTCACGCATTTGCTCGTGTGCAATGTGGTGTGCTGTGTTTAAATCTACCGTATAACACTCTGCATTATAGCCCGACAAGTACTCGGGCGAGTAAGACATAAGCGTGTTAGTATTAAAGGATGCAAAGCGTTTAATAAGCGATTTTTCAAGCTTTTCAGACGCAGGCACAAGGCAATCGTCAAACTTTTGTGCCACTTGGCCATGAGTGTGCTCCCACGTTGTAAACCTCTCTGTCTCAGACTTGCCCTCGGAGTTTCTCACGGTGCGTGTGTGCTCTGTGCCGCCCTGGGCCGTGTAGTTGCCGTAAGCGTCGGCGTCAAATGTCCAAAACGGCACGTAAACGCCTTGTATTTTGTCTTGTTTATACATGTGTTTAAGCTTGTTAGGCGCCCAAAACAGGCCTTTTACCCAGTTTGCAAAGCGGTTGTTAGCATCTTTTTTGCCAAATTTAAACGGTATAATACCGTCCGGTACAACTGTATCAATTTGCTTGTCGGATAGCACGTAATCGCTGTCGCAATACGGGCATTTTGTGGCTGTGCTTGTAGCCGAGACATCCATCATTGCGCCGCAACCGCTACATTCCATGATGTGCGATTCGCGCTCTTTCACAACTGCCGCATTTAAAGCAGCGCCTGTTATAGCATGCTCTTGCACCGCACCTTCTATATTGTTAATGCCCATCACACTGTCACAGTTATCACATTTTAAGGCTTGATTTGCAGGATCAAACGTCATTACACCGCCACAGCTAGCGCATGAAAATTTTGTCGACATATTTATTCCTCCTATGGTATATTTAATGTTTATATATATAATGTAGTATTCTTATAAAATTGTCAAGAAAAAAACCAATTTTTGCCGTTAATTAATCTGTTTTTTACATTGACGAAAAATTTTTTAAAAAAATTTGTATTTTTTTAAAATTTACTATTGCATTTTGCAAATTTATTTG
>CAYJBO010000020.1:12361-37012 GCA_964368295.1 uncultured Bacteroides sp. | reverse complement strand
AAATTTTGATGTTTTAGAACTTAGTAAAGAAGCATTAGCATTACTCAAAGAGAATAACGAAACAGCAGAAAAAACACCTACTATCAATTTTGAAAACTCTGAAATAATTCATAGTGATAAATGGGGTGTACATTCAAGAGCCGAATATGCTGAAATGTCATTAAGCAGTCAGCGAAATGACCTAAAAACATTTTCTGACCAAATAGATCATTATAAATCAAAGCTTGAGTTTACAACACAAAAAATATCCGAACTTGAAAATTATATAAATGGTTCGGCATCTCATAGCGACCCAAATATGACAGTAGAAACAGCCGAAACTTATCTTCATAATTATAAGCAAAGTATCATAAATGACTATGGAAATATCACAATAGGAAGAAATCAAACTCTTTCACAAGAACTCGACCAATTATCTGGTGGAATGGCATCGGCAGTGTATGAAAATCAGTTGAATACATTAAATGAAGGAACCTTAGGTCTTGAAAACTTATCTACTGACACTGCCGAGATTATGGATGCGCTAGAGAATGCATCAAAAATAATAAGTAAAATAACAGCGGACTTAGAAGATGCTTTTGCAGACGCGACTGGAGGACAGGAGTTTAAAGAGTCAGCTAAAAGCTTTAGTATTTTTGATGGCAATTCTTCATTAACTTTCTTTGAATCTCAAATGGAAAAAAGCTATAAAACACTAAACGTAAAAGGCGCTAATTTTAATGGTGAAACACTTAAGATAGACATATCATCAATATCGCATGTAGATGCAGAGTAAGATTACAAGCGTAATTTACATAAAAACAAACTGTCACTATCAATTTTTTTGATAGTGACAGTTTGTTTCTTTATTGACAGTCGTATATTAGTGCGGATTATATATAACTTATATTATGCCGGTGCTACGCACATGCCAATTTATATCGCACTGCGCGTAGCATAAATAAACTGCTTTTAAATATCTAAAATTTTGCCTTCGGTTGATAGCACAACCACTTGCCATGGTATAAACTTACCGCTTGCTTTTAAGGCGTTTACCGTGGCTTTTTCTATGCCTGCGCAACACGGCACTTCCATGCGCACAACAGCAACACTTTTAATACTGTTTTCCCTGATAATGTCCGTTAGCTTTTCTGTGTAATCGCACTCGTCAAGTTTTGGGCAGCCAATCAGTGTAATTTTGTTCTTCATAAACTTATTGTGGAAATTTGCATATGCATACGCTGTGCAATCGGCCGCTATTAATAGGTGCGCATCGTTAAAATAAGGCGCGTTTTTTGGCACTAGCTTTATCTGTACCGGCCACTGCCTCAATGCAGACACAGCTGTTATATCGACACCTGTTGCCGATTTATTTTCTCTATTTATGGCTTTAGAGTTACTGCCGGGACAACTGCCTGGGACTGGTTTTTTTATGTTCTCTTCTTTTGCTGTTTGCCCTTTTGGCACTTGCTCGTCTAAAAAGCTTATCGCCTTAACAGGACATACCGGCAGGCAATTACCTATGCCGTCACAATAGTCATCACGTGTCACCTTTGCCTTGCCGTTTACCATTTCAATAGCGCTTTGCTTACACGCCTTTGCACAAAGCCCACAGCCTATGCATTTATCTTCATCAATTTTAATTACTTTCTTGCTCATTTTTACTCCTAAATTATGTTGTTGTGTGTTGCGTTCATCGCTAAAATAATAGATATAGCGCAAATTATATCTGCTTTTTCCATCTCGCATTATGGCACTAATTAAAGCTATCTTTGGTTAGTAGGTGCTACATATTATTCACATTACATCTGTATTGCTTGATTAGCTTAATTCAATTATAATATAATCACACAGACAATTCTGTTGTGTAGACAACAAAAGGAGCATTTTATGAAAAATAATTACGCTGCACTACTAAACAGCAAACTTTTTGAGGGCATACCTGAAAGTGATTTTATTTTAATGTTAAAATGCATAGCACCAAGCGACAAAAAGTACCGCAAAAACGAGAGTGTTTTGCACGAAGGTGACAGCGTTAATTTTGTTGGGATTTTACTATCCGGCGCATTAAAAATAACCAAGACCGATTATAGCGGTAACGAGATAATAATTGCCGAAATATATGCAGGCGATATCTTTGCAGAAGTTTTTGCCTGTGCTGAAATTTCTTTTTGCCCTGTGTCGATAACGGCATCAGGCGACAGCCATGTTTTGTTTTTTGACTACAACAAGACAATTGCCGCGTGCGCAAGCACATGTAAACACCACCAAAAATTAATTTTAAATATGCTTAAAATAATTGCCAACAAAAGCCTTTATTTAAACAGAAGGATAGACATAATTTCTAAGCGGTCGTTGCGAGATAAAATCCTTACCTACTTTGGATACGAGAGCCACGGCGCAAAAAAATTTAGCATACCGTTAAACAGAGAGGAGCTCGCCTCTTTTTTATGCGCCGATAGAAGCGCACTGTCAAACGAACTGTCTAAAATGCGGCGCGAGGGCATTATTGATTACCATAAAAATAATTTTACGCTATTATGTTAATTTTTCGTTGCACTCCGACAGTCAGCCGCAATTTATTGTTATTTTGCTAAAATTGCATTATAATAAATATATTATCCGCAGATAGCATTTGTTAAATGGAGGGTTAAAAATGAAAGTTTTATTGATTAACGGAAGCCCAAACGAAAAAAACTGCACTTTTCGTGCACTTACTGAAGTGGCAGAAGAATTGAACAGGCAAGGAATAGACACAGAAATTATACAAACCGGCAAGGGTGCCATCAGGGACTGCATTTCATGTCTTGCATGTCGCAAAAAGCCGAACACGTGTGTATTTAAAGACGACATGGTAAACGAAATAATCGAAAAGGCCAAAGATGCAGACGGGTTTGTTTTTGGCTCCCCTGTTTACTATGCGCACCCAAGCGGCAGAATATTATCCGTTTTAGACCGCGCATTTTTTGCAGGCACCTCTGCTTTTGCACATAAGCCCGGCATGGCGGTACTTTCTGCAAGAAGGGCAGGTACAACGGCTTCTTTTGATGTCTTAAACAAATATTTTACCATTGCACAAATGCCAATCGTGTCTTCTACGTATTGGAACATGGTGCACGGAATGACTGCGCAAGATGTTGAAAAAGACCTAGAGGGCCTAGAGGTAATGCGCAATGGCGCAAAAAATATGGCTTGGCTTTTAAAATGTATAGAGGCCGGCAAAAACGGCGATGTTAAAGCCCCCGAAATTACAAGGGAGCACACAACTAATTTTATTAGGTAATTACACTAACGTAACTGTATGGGAGCTATATCAATGGCAGAAAATGACAACGGCTTATTTGCCTGGGAGCAAAACGCAGAATTTTGGGACAATCAGATGGGCGATGAATCCAATTTTTTCCACAGAGACATTGTGCGGCCAAGTGTTGAAGAATTGCTTAAAATAAACTCAAACGACCTAGTGCTAGACATAGCATGCGGTAACGGCAACTATTCGTCACACATGGCAAGGCAGGGCGCAAAAGTAATTGCCTTTGATTACAGCGCAAAAATGATTGAACTTGCTATTAAGCGCAGGACCGACGTCTTGGACAGCGTAAAATTTAATGTTTGCGACGCCACAAAGTATGACGAGCTATTAAAGTTAAAGCAGAAAAAACCATTTACAAAAGCCGTGGCAAACATGGCGATAATGGATATATCCGAAATAGAGCCGCTGTTTAAGGCCGTGTATGATATGCTTGACGCCGATGGAATTTTCGTTTTTGCAACACATCACCCGTGTTTTACTTACGAAAACGATGATTATTTTACCACGTGCACAAATAAGGGTATTGCAATTGAGGGGCAGCCTGTTTTGCAAAATTACTATCATCGATCTATTGGTAATATATTAAATTTGGCGTTTGACAGTGGTTTTTATCTCGATAAATTTTACGAAGTTCCTTTTTTCGGCCAAAATACCCCAATTATTATGACAGTGCGTTTAATAAAAAAATAAGCACCTATTTTTATATTGACAAACATAATGTTACATTTTATAATTATAAGGTATTGTGTAGAAATATTATTAAAAAGCACAAACAAAAGGCCGTATCTTCGGCCTTTTGTCGCTTTTGCAATAGGCTTTAATTGGCTGTTGTCGGCGCTGTGGCGCTGTGGCAGGTTGGTTTTATATCTTTTATCAATCCTATCTAAAATTACGGCGTGCAGTTAATACAGCATATCTGAAAGGGGCGATTTTATTAATGGGTGACATTATAACTATAGGAAGGCGCTTTGGAAGCGGTGGCCGAGAAGTTGGAAAACGTCTTGCAGATGAGCTAGGCTTTGCATATTACGACAAACAATTACTAGAGAGCGTTGCAGAGCAAACGGGCCTTGCGGTTGACTACATAGAGCAGTACAGCGAAGCCGGCTACACACGAAACTACCCCTATGCATTTGGGCGTGCTTTTGTGTCTTATCAGCAGTCTCCTGCTGAGAAAATTCAGCTTGCACAAATTGATGTTATAAAGCAACTTGCCGATAAGGGGCCATGCGTTATTGTTGGCCGTTGCTCTGATTATTTTTTAAGTGACAGCAACCCTTTTAATGTTTTTATAAATGCGTCTAACATGGAGTGTCGCTTAAAAAGATGTTACGATAAAGTACCTGCCGACAAAGGCAAGAGCGAAAATCAAATGAAAAAAGAAATATTGAGTGTCGACAAAACCCGCGCTAAATATTACGAGTTTTCTACAGGCCAAAAATGGGGCGATATGCAAAATTATCACCTTTGCGTTGACACATCTCTTTTTGGCATTAAAAATACAGTAGATGTTATAAAATACGCTTTTTTGCACAAGGACGACTAAAGGCACGAACCCTCTAATTTAAGCATTAATTTACACTTGAACTTCAGGTGTTGTAAGCAATATAAAATTTTAACATTTAGAAAGAGGTACTCAGCATGAAATTTTTCATCGATACAGCAAACACAGACGACATAAGAAAAGCGTCCGACATGGGTGTTATATGCGGCGTTACAACTAACCCCAGCCTAATTGCAAAAGAGGGCCGTGACTTTACTGAGGTTATTAAAGAAATTACACAAATTGTAGACGGACCCATTAGCGGCGAGGTAAAAGCCACCACAGTGGACGCGGCCACAATGATAGCCGAGGGACGTGAAATTGCTAAAATCCACCCTAACATGGTTGTAAAAATCCCAATGACAACAGAGGGTTTAAAGGCCACAAAAGTTCTATCCAGCGAGGGTATTAAATGCAATGTAACACTAATCTTTAGCGCCAACCAAGCACTTCTTGCCGCTCGTGCAGGCGCAGCATACGTGTCGCCTTTCCTTGGCAGATTAGACGATATCTCCATGCCGGGCATTGACCTTATTAGGACTATCTCCGACATGTTTGCAATGTTTGACGACATTGATGCAGAAATAATAGCTGCCAGCGTGCGCAACCCTGTACACGTTACAGATTGTGCCCTTGCAGGTGCACACATTGCCACTGTTCCTTACAGTGTTATAGAGCAAATGACAAAGCACCCACTTACTACAGAGGGCATTGAAAAATTTAAAGACGACTATCTAAAAGTATTTGGCGAGTAATTTACATCTTTTGTCATTTTTGGCACAAATGTTCATATTTTTGTTGAATTCGACAAATTTTGTGATATAATTATTACTATCAAATAATAGAAAGAGGCTTGTCATGTTCATCCTAAACCTTGTCATCGTAATTTTTATTTTGCTAGAAGCCTGCAATGTTATTATACTTTACTTTAAACCTGATTTTAAATACGGGAACGGAGTTGCTGTATTTAAACAGTGGGGCGAATTACAAAAAGATGAAAACACAAGGCTTTTTACTAAATATATGACAAACTGGGTTGCAAACAGCAAGCTTGTATTTATATTTTTATTAATAGTTATACTTTTTGCAGGCAACGAGTTTGCTAAACTTCACGCAGTGTTATTTATGATTTTTTCTGTAAGTGCTTATTATTTTTCTTTGCACCCGCTTATAAAAAAGATGGACGAAGCAGGCGAAATAACCCCAAAAGGCTACTCTAAAAAACTGTTTGCAATGATAAGCTCGTTTATATTGATGTTTGCTTTTGGTGTTGTTTTTTACTTATTGCCAGTGTAAATTTTACTGCGCAATGTATTAAAACTTACAGCGCAATTTTTAGTTTGCGTGTGCATGTAAATAGCTATGCGCACGCAGCGCACACTTATTTTTATTAATTTTCTTGCTTCGCTTCACAACATTTGTCCATTATTTTTTATGCTTATGGTGCTTGTTGGTGGGGCGGAGTTTTTTGTGTTTAATTTCAAGGCTTTTAATTTAGTGCACTAAATTTGCACAAACATATATACCGTCTTCTCTCCCCTGGTTTGTATTTTTGCAAATGCAACAATTGTACATATTATAAATAGTTTATGTATTCAGTAGTTTAATGCAAAGTAGTAAAATAAAACTATGGCACATTTACAATAATTTTTACAACAACGGCAACATGTTATACATCCCCGGCACAGTGCAACATTTAAAATATAGAACACACTAAAACATTTGCACATACAGCAAAGGTTGTTTTTGCTAGCCGCAATACATTTTCAACCATTTGTGTGCAAAAAAGTTGCGGCAGAATGGAGATTTTATGGCAATATTAGTAAGCGGCGGCGCCGGCTACATAGGCAGCCACACATGTGTTGAGCTAATCAACGCAAATTACGAGGTTGTTATTGCAGACAATCTTGTAAACTCCAGCATAAAGGCAATAGAGCGAGTAGAGAAAATTACAGGCAAGAAAGTAGATTTTATTAAGGCGGACCTATGCGACGAGAATGCGGTTGATGAGATATTTAAAAGCCGTCCCGACATAGACTCTGTGATACACTTTGCCGCACTAAAGGCTGTTGGCGAGCGCGTGCAAAAGCCACTTGAGTACTATTCAAACAACCTTACAAGCCGTTTGGCTGTTTTGCGCAGCATGAAAAAACACGGCGTTAAGAACATTGTTTTCTCGTCATCTGCAACCGTCTATGGCGACCCACACACTGTGCCAATTACAGAGGAGTTCCCTCTATCTACAACAAACCCTTATGGCACGACAAAATTATTTAGCGAGCGCATTTTAACAGACCTTTGCGCCGCAGATCCCTCGTTTAATGTTGCGCTGTTGCGCTACTTTAACCCAATTGGCGCGCACGAGAGCGGCCTTATTGGCGAGGACCCCAACGGCATACCTAATAACCTAGTGCCATACATTGCAAAAGTTGCTGTGGGCAGCCTAAAAGAAGTGCACGTTTTTGGAAACGACTATGACACGGTTGACGGCACGGGCGTGAGGGATTACATACACGTTGTAGACCTTGCAACAGGGCACGTTGCGGCGCTTAAAAAGCTAAGCACAAACTGCGGCTTATTTATTTGCAACTTGGGCACAGGGCACGGTTATAGCGTACTTGAGGTTATAGCCGCATACAGCAAAGCCTGCCAAAAAGAGTTGCCGTATGTTATAGACCCACGCCGACCCGGCGACATTGCCGCATGCTATGCAGACACAAAAAAAGCATCGGATGAGCTTGGTTGGAGCGCAAAGTACAACATAGACGACATGTGCGCAACGAGCTGGAAATGGCAGAGCACAAACCCTGACGGCTACGGCAAATAATATTTTTTAGCTTATTATATTTTTAATTAAAAAGATATTTATAAACGCAAAATAGCCCCTACTGCACAGCAGTAGGGGCTATTTTATTTTCTTCAGCTCACCATAAACCCCGGGCACAAAAAAACACCCTCTAGCACAAAGCTAAAGGGCGGATTGGGTGCAGCGTCACGCTGCTGGAGCTGTTAATGCGATTCGAACGCACGACCTCTTCCTTACCAAGGAAGTGCTCTGCCGACTGAGCTATAACAGCACGCTAAATGTCAACTATAAAATTATACCTTACACATCAAGATTTGTCAATCACATTAACACTATAAATATTTTAAATTAATCTACACTTATGTTTAACACACGCGCGCAAATATAAAACTTAATAAGCCAGCCCCATACAGGCACAAACACAAAACAAAGAAAAGGCGGTGCATTAATTAAAATGCACCGCCTTTTTTACTTTTACTTAATAAAGCGAGTAAACCATCTCAGTCATAACGATAGATTTAATATAATTTTCGCCTAACTGCTCTTCATATACAGTCCAGTCAGACCCATCAAAAAATTCGTCAATGTCACTTGTCTCAACTACAATGCCCTCTTTTTCGGCAATGTACTGTATTACAAGCATGTGCTTTACGTTGCGCTCAATGCTTTCTACTTCATTCTCTAGCAGCTGGTCAATATCCTCTAACCCAAACTGTAAAAGCACGTCTTCAACTTCCATGCCATACTGCGAAGCCATTAATGAAATCTCATCAACTATTGCATCGTTTTGATATTGCACTACGCTCTCAGGCAATTCGTTAAAAGTAGCGTCTGCAATAATAGCCTCGTTTAAATAAGAATATTTTTGCGACTCTGCGTAAGAATCAATTAAAAACTGCTCAAAGCCCTCGACAGTAGTGTGTGTGCCCTGTGTAGCCTCTTCTATAAGCTCGTCTGTCAATTCCGGCTCAACATACTCAATGGCATTGTTAATTGTTATGTTAAACACAGCATCCTTACCCGCTAGGTCAGTAGAACCGTAATCATCAGGAAATGTCACATCAATGTCGAAGTTTTCGCCTACTTTGCGACCAATAAGCTGGTCTAAAAAGCCATCGATATAACTTGTTACGCCAATAGTAACCTCTGTGCCTTGCCCCTGTGTAGAGCCGCCGTCAAACTCAACGCCGTCCACAGAGCCAACGTAGTCAATGTTTAATGTGTCGCCATCTTCAACAACATAGCTCTCATCGTCAATTATATTGCTCTCCATATAGGCATTAAGCAGGCTGTCAAACTCAGCCTCTATTGTCGCATCGTCAACTACAAGCACATCTTCCGGCACTTCAAAGTCGGCATAATCGTCATAAGTTACATAGTCCGCTGCGTTAACGCCGTCAAAATAACCATCGTCTGTAAAGTAATCGCTGTGGAACATAGGCACGTATTCTTCTTCGTCTTCGACAGCCTCTTCGCCCGTTGCCTCTTCAGACGTCACAGCAGAAGTGTCTGCCTCGTCTTGTGTTTCTGTGCTCGTTGCACTCTCTTCAGAGCAAGATGCAAGTGCCATTAGCATCATTGCAGCCGCCAATAAAGCGACAAGTAATTTTTTAATATTCATAGTTGCCTCCAAAAATTATATCTAAAAGGCCAAGTAAAGCATGTAAACCCATCCATTAATTAATCCGTCATGACGATTTTCAATAAATCACTAAGCTTTTTATGTAATGTGCCGTTTTAGATAGTGTGATACAGCAATTTCGCTCTATTTACCACAGGCCAAACAGCATTTTATATTATACACTGTACATTTGCACTTTTCAATCAAAACGGCTTAAATTTCACAATAATTACATAACCTTGCCTTTTAAAAGCTATTTTTACACAAATACCCCTTTAATTATTGGCATTTTGCGTGTTTTACCCGCCCTTTTGCACAAACTCTTTAAGCATATATAATTTTTGCTTTGCCTCTTGCTCACTGTCCGCTTTTGCGCTAATTACAAAATTTCTTTTTTGTGGCATTCCCCTACTTAAAAAATCTTCTTGCCAATCGGTAACCGCCCCATCCACAGACCAATCGCAAAACTTAATTACCGTTGTGTCACGCACAACATCGCAAATGTCGTTAATTTTATGGAATTGCAAGTCAATCTCTATGGAGGATATGTTTTTATTATCGTCAAAGTCTTTTATCACGTCCGGGTGCTCTCCGCAATAATGTATGCGCCCCGCACCCAAATAGTCCATTAAATCGCTGTCAAACTCTTGCACAAACTGCCTGTACATCTCGGGCGATATCATCTGCATACTGCAATTTGATATCCTTGCGCCGCCTTTCCAATACCCACACGCATCGTAAAACCAGCCTTCCTGCGCCTTTGTAATGCCCCTCTTCGTCTCATAAAGCCATACTTTCATAAACTCATTTACCTTAAAAAGCAGCTCTTTTACTCGCTCTGGCTCGTCAAACATGTCTAAAAACAAGTCGTTCCCACGTATTAGATGTGCAGTGTTAAACGCGCTTTGCACATCGGGGTGTTGCAGCGGATACTCCTGTGGCTTTTGCGCCATAAAATACTGTTGAAACTCGAGCAATTTCTCGTTCCAATACGATTGCATGCCGGGCTTTAGCAGCTGCTCATCTTGCAAGTTTATGTCCTTTAATATATGCGTTTTACACGCCGGCAAGTTATCCTCTAAAACGGCAAGCTCGCACCCAAAGGCGGCCGCAATTTGCCCTGTGCCAAAATTTATGCGCAGTGTCGGCAAGTAGTCATCGCCAAGTTTAAGGCGTTTTTCCACGGCTTCAACCTGTGTCGCCAGCATTTTCTCTTTGTCACGCACCATCTCGCCCCAGCTGTAAAGGGGCTTTATAGGATAGTCCACTATTATTAACGGGTCGCAACTTTTTGGCTCTAAAAATAGTTTTTTATACTGTTCCTGCGTGTTTTTTATATTGTTCATACCGCAGCCACCTCAAAATAACTCTTTATAATTTTCACCGTACTTTTTAAAACCATCCGCCATGTTCTTCATGTACTCGTTAGATATTTCAATAGCATACGGCTGCGGATAAGTTTTCGCCATAAATCCGCCGTCCTTTGTCGCAAGTTTTTCTATCATCACACGCGTGGCCTCATCTATTTCGTCTCTATTTAAGCGCAGTGTAGTCTGTATATCCAAACTGCAAAAAAAGCATACTTTTCCCCTAAATCTATCCGACAAAACATCCAGCCCCATGTTGTCTTGCTGATCCATTTGTATGACATCAAGGCCACTGTCTATATACATATCAAGTATGTCAACTATGTGCCCACATGTGTGGGAGAATGTGTCCAGCCCTAAATCGTGCGCCACTTTGAACATTTTTTTGTATAGAGGATAAAAAATCTGCTGCCAATGTCTTGGGCTTATCATCATTCTGTCCTGCAGGCCCATGTCCTCAATCAGTATAATTCCATCAACTTTGCACTGCGCAAGTTTTTTAATCACCTCAATAATATAATCGCATAGGCGTGAGGTAACCTTTATAAACTCCTCGGTATTTCCGGCCACTTGCATCATAAAATCTTCAAAGCCAAAAAGGTGTATCATCACCTGAAAAATACCTGTCGGCAACATCGCCAACACGTATTTATCCTCGCTATTTTCTCTCACTGTTTTGCGTATTAAGTCGTAGCGCTTATCGTTTAAGTAATCGGGAAAAGCCACATCGTCAAAAGTCTCTTTGCCCTGCCAGGGAAAAATATACGGCTCGCCAAAAGTAGCACCCATGCCGTGCCAAACACAGCCCCACTCATCAATGCGCTCGCCGTCTTGCGTCACATCTATGTGGTTTTCATCCCTGTCTAAAAAACACCAAACAAAATCATCTCCATAGCTCTCTTCAAGCGGCACCGGTGTCCTGTTAGAATCAAAATTATACGGTAATCTGTCGGGTTTATCAAAATGTATAGCCCTTTTCACAAGTTCTCTGCTTGTCATTATACGCTTTCCTTTCGCTTTGCTTTAAACTTAACGCTAAAATACAATAAAAAAATCTACCACGAAAAACTTGTCTTTTTAAGTTTTCTCGCCATAAACTCCATGGCAAAATAGTCGCCGTAACAGCCGTAGTGGCAAAACCCGTTTATCCTTTTTAGCAGGCCATTAACGCCCTCATCCGTGTCGATATAAAACTCACAAAACTCGTCTAGCAGTAAATCTGTATAATCGCCCATTCGTTTGTCCTGCTCTATCTCGCAAAAAGTTAAAAACCCACACGCCGCTATGCACGCCGCAGAGGCGTCCACATTATAAATTTTATTTGCGCTGTCTTTTGTGTCCCACTTTGTCCAAACGGCGTGCGGCCCACCCTGCCTTGCAGGTTCATCTTTTGGCAATTTAAAGTCCCAAGGCGGCACAGCTCTGTCCTCGCACGCATCTATATAGGCGTATGCAATCTTTAAAAGCACATCTTTATAGCGCTGCTCTTTTGTGTACTTGTACGCCAAAGCAAAGCCATAAATTGCCCAAGCTGTGCCCCTAGCCCAGTGCGAGCCATCGCTATATCCACAGCCGTTAAACTCTCCTATCGGCTCTCCGGTAGAGTAATTAAAACGGTATGCGTGGCAAACACTGCCGTCAGCCCTAACAAAATATTTTATTGTGGTATCGGCATGCGCCATAGCTATGTTTTTATAAAACACATCGCCCGTGTGCTCTGTCGCCCAAAAAAGTAGCGGCAAATTCATCATGCAATCTATAATTGCAAGGCCTTTGCTCTTTGTAAAAAACTGGTCTTGGCTCAGCTGTTCGCTCACATAATCGGGCACTGTGTCATCCATTCTGCCCCACGCGCGTATGTACTTGCCGTTTGGCACAAACCTGTGCGCAAGCACCTCTGCCGCTTTTACAGACATTTTTGACATGTCTGAATTTTTTGTTAATTTGTATAGCATTACGCTGTAAAGCGAGTATAAAAAGCCGAGGTCGTGCATCGTGTCCTTTGGCGTTTTAAACACTTTGTCGTAATACTCACCCTGCAGGCTCTCGGCCCATTTTAGCGCCTTGCCGCCGCAGCTATTTTCTGCCGCCAGCAGCGCCATGCCTGTAAAAAAAGACTGCGTCCAACAGTATATGTGCGATAGTTTGCGAAAGTTTTCTCTCGGCTGCTCAAAGTACATTCCGCTCGTAGTTGCGGGAAACTCTCGCAACTTATCGCCTATTATGCCTATGTTGTTTTCGGTTTTTTTGCACATAATGCTGTATATTTCCTGCGCGCTCAACTTTTCCATTCCCTAGTCCTTTCGCTCAATGTATGCTTTGTCACTGCCGCACACAAACTCAAAACCATCGGCCGTTTCTTTGCGGCTAAAGCGCATAGATTTTTCTAATGTTATTGCCGTTTGCAACAAGGCGCTATTTTTACTGCAAGCCAGCCTTAACTGCCATACCTTTCTGTGCTCACCGTCTTGAAGCTCAAACACTTCGGCGTTTTCGCACCGCCAGTTAAGTGCGGTTACTTTTACGTCTATGCCGTCTATATTTGCCACTGCACCCGTTTTATTGAGGCGCCACTCACCGTAGCTGTTTAGCGCAAATCTAACACTGTGCGCAGTGCCAAGCTCGTAATCGTCTTCAATTATTATCAGCTCTGCAAACGGTGACAGCACACGCCTTACAACCTTTTTGTACACACTGTCTTGCCATGCGTTTGTGTCGTCGCTCACAAAGTCAACTCCGCCTTGTTCTACCAGCGCCTTTACCGCAACACCGCCCTCGTTATATCTGCCCTGTATTGACAATGTGCCATCCTCTTTAACGGGGTACAAAAGGCTGTGAGCATGCGCGCTGCCGAGCCAAAATAAATCGGACTCATAATAATACGGCGAGCCGCAATCCGGGCAGAGCGTGGAGCTCTCTGCCTCTATTATTACGCTGCCCTTATCCTCGTTGTAGTGCGCCACATAAGTTGGCCCTGTACAAAGGTGAACCCTTGTTGTCATGTTATTGCCTTTTCGCACACTGCCAAGTTGGCCCGTAACAGGGTAAACCGTGCAAATATCGTCAGCTTTTTGTGCTTGCTTTGGCAGTGGCGCAGAAATTAGCGCAAAATTGTCTTTATCAATTTGCCCGGCATCAATAAGTTTTTTGTACAGGTTGTCCCAAGCTGTGTTTGCCGTAAAAGCCGCAAAGCTTGCGGCAAGTGCACAGCTTATTCGAGCGCCCGGGTGCGCATCGTTAATCGGGATCATAGTTGTGGCATCACCCTGCAAAGACAAGCTTGCCAGTGCAAACTCACCCGTTTTTGAAAACACATCTCTGTAGTGCACAAACGGAACATTTTTGCTCTTAGCAAGTGCGTAAAATGCGGCCACAGCCTCGCCAAAAGTAAACATCCAATAGCCCGGCCCCTCAAGCGTGCCTCCGTCGGGCTGAATATAATTATCTATCATAGACGTCATGTCTGCCTCGGCCTCTGTTAGCAATGCGCCATAGCGTGGGTAGCGCGGCTTTAGTGCAAGCAGGGCAAAAATGCGCCCGGAACAAAAGACTATCCCTTGGTTCATATGGCGTATGTACTCAACACGCTTAAAGTCAGACTCTATCCTCGGCAGGCCTTTCATAACTAGCGCATCACGCAGTGTCTGTTTGCCAAACGGGGTTAAAAGCCCTCCACACCAGTCCAAAACAAGCGCTATCACCCTGCAATAATTTTGCTCGGTAAAACTGCGGTGATGCCAAGTTGCGCCGGGCAAATTGCCCATCAACGACTCTGACCAATACTCGCAGTGACATATGCTAATTGCATGTCTCACAGCCATTTTCATCATCTCTACGTCCTGCTCTATAATGCCGACAAAGGCCATGTCCTCAACAATTGCGCTCATACTCTTTGAACCTGCGCCTTTAATGTCAACAGGCATTGTAAACTCGTCTCTGGTGCGATTCCAGCGCCTGTCAAAATCGGGCACATATCTGCCGATGTACTCCTCAGGCACTATTTGCATATTTTGCTTTGCCTCATGCCTTTTTTTGGCGTACACCTTATCAAAAGGCGCACAAAAAAGCTTTTTTTGCAGCTCTTTCAGCTCTTGCGCATCAAATAAAATGGCCAGTTGTGGCATCGTGTTCGCTTTTTGCTCAAAGTATCCCGGCCACGTTTTATCGTAGTAACTTTTGCGGTTTAAAACAGCTGCTCTGCGTTTACAGTTTGCCAGCCCAAACCAGCAAAGTGTGCCTTTTTCGCCCTCGGCAGTCACATAAAAATCCATTTTTATGCCTGTCAATTGCTCGCCCTCAAACGGTGTCTCAAATTCATAAGACACACCTTTTCCCTTTACCTTATTAAACAAATTTGTCCATTTGCCGTCTATTTTAGCAGATAGCGAAAAATACATACTCTGCGGCACCGCGGCAAAAACCATAAACGTGTCAAACCCACTTATTTGCAAATTACAACTTCTTTCCATTGTAAGTGCAACTGTGTCGTCTGTGTTATTATCGGGCAAAACGTGCGCACAAAACTCTGCAAAAGCCCACGCCTGCGTTAGCGTAACTTTTGCATTGGCATGCTGTGTAGCCGTGTATTCGTCCAGCACCCTGTAGCGTTTGTCGTAATCGCTGTGGTCGCCTGTACCACCGTCATAAAACGGCTCAATAATCGCCTCGGCATCGTTTATGTATATTAAATTCACTTTAATATCCCCCTTAAAGACATTAAATAAAACCTTATAAGTATTTAGCAGTGTAAATTTGTTAAAAGAGCAAAACACATTGCAAGTTAAAGCAACAAGCTACGTTTTAGCGTTGTTTTTACGGCATTTATTCGCTAAGAGAGCTCAAACAACGATATGCTTTGTGGCGCAAGTTCCAAATCGTAAGGAACGCCGTCTATCGTCGCCTTGCCCGTCTCTTTTAATTCGCTAAAATTACCCACCATAAAGCGCAAAACTCCGTCCGAACCCTTAACGGCTAGCCCTCGCTTTGTTCTGCACGAGTACGTTACCCTTACAGAGTTTGAGCGCACACAGCCTGCCGCAAGCGACATTATGTGATAATCGGGGTTGTATTTTACTGTTTTTTCGTCTTCATCTATAGTAATCATGCTATTTTGCCGCCAGCCCCAAGTGCTTGTGCTTTGTGTGTTTAAAATCATGTTCCAGTATGTGTACGTGTCACATCCGGCGGTGTAGCAATCTACAATATTTAAAAACAATATTACCGCCTGCTCCCACGAGTTTTCGCCATGGAAACAGTTGCTCTCTGTGTGCATAAGGTTTAAATTCGGTGCGATCATACGCACATCGTAAAACTGCTGTGTCAGTGTATACTGGCAACCAATGCCCTTAATAATATTTTCTATCCCCGGGTTTTCGGTTAAAAAATCGCACGCCGACGGGCCGTTTAAACTGCGGAATGTGCCTGCCCAAATCTCTGTGTCCACGTTGTTTTTCGTAAGCTCGTCATGCAGTACTCTAATAAATTTGCCCATCTGTTTTGCCGGCATAATACAGCTTGGATATTTCGGGTCTACATCGGGCTCGTTTTGTATGCAGTAGCGCTCTATATCAAAGCCAAGCCCTTTATACTGCATTAAAAAATTATACACATACTTTGCATATGCCGTGTAGTACTTATCCTCATCTATCACGCTGCCGCCGTTTCCGTAAGCTTTATTGTCCTTGAGCCACCATGGCGGGCTCCAAGGAGAGGCATGGACACGCATATCTCCACAGTATTTTTTACACATTTGCATATATGGCACAATGTATTCTTCGTCTCTTTTCACCGAAAAGCTCTTCATTTCAAAATCGTCTTCTTCATCGTTTAAGCTGTATGCACTTAGCGCAAAATCGTTTGCACCCACAGGCATTCTAAAAAAATTAAGCTTATTTAAAAATAATTTTTGTGCCACTTCATCGCTGTCTTTTGCACTTAAAGCTGCTATTGCCTTGCCGCCTTGCTCGCTAAAAGCACCGCCTATACCGCTTATTTTTTTAAGCTCTGATTTAGTGTTAATAAAAATATCCGCGCCCTCTTGTGCAACGTTTGGCTGGTTGCCTATTGTGCCGTAAAACCCTGTGCCGACGCCCATGTCTGTGCCATTTGGTATATTTACACAGCCCATTAATTTTAAATTTAAAGACATTTAAAAACTCCCTATATTATAATTATTGTACTAAATATTTACTGTCTTCAAGCGCTTTCCACTCTGTGAGCCAAGTGCCGCATACGTCCTGTTTACTTTTTGCAATCACGTTTTTTCCGCCCTCGTCCCACACGCTTACGGCAGTTTTTGTGCGCAGTTTTGTGCTTGTGTTTGCGCACGATAATACAGTAGCACTTTTGAGTTTTTCGTCTTGCCACTCTATGCTTATTACAAAGCCACCGCGCGCTTTAATGCCGCTGAGTTCCCCGCTGTGCCACTGCTCTGGCAGTGCAGGCAGCAGGTATATCTCCCCCGCTTGCGACTGTACAATTAACTCTGTCATCGCAACCGTCATGCCCACATTGCCGTCTAAAACGTATATCTCATCAGTCACACACAGGCCAAATAAATTCGGCGCTACGGCATTTTTAATCATATTGATAATATAATTGTACGCGTGCTGTTCTCTGCCCAGCCTCGCCTCAAACAACATCATCCAGCTAAGCGTCCAGCCGTTTTTACCGTCCTCTTGTTTTTGGTGTGCCAGTCTCCTGTCTATAGACGCCATTGCCGCCTTTGCAAGTTTTGGTGTTTTAAACAGCGTTATCTCGTCTGCAGGGTGTAGCCCAAAAAGGTGCGCCATGTGCCTGTGCCCCGGCTCGGGCTCGTCATAATCCTCAACCCACTCCATAATTTGCCCGTGCTTGCCTATTTTAGTCGGGTGTAATTTATCTACTGCCGCCATTACTCTTTCGTATAAATCGTCTTTTTCGCTTAAAACCGTTGCGGCCTCACAATACTTTAAAAACAGGTGCCTAATAAGCATGTTGTCCATGGTTGGCGCATAAGTTATTGACGGTTTAACGTCACTTCTATCTTGTAAGAAGTACCCATTTTCGGGCGAATGCGACGGGCAAGTTACAAGAAAACCCTCTTTGTCAAAAACTAAATAGTCTAAAACAAAGCGCACTGCCTCCTGCAAAACATAAAAATACTTTTGCAAAAACGCCTCATCTTTGTTATAGTCGTAGCAGTCCCAAATATGCAGCGATAACCAAGCCGCTCCAAGGCACCAAAACGCCGCCCGATGTATGTCTTGTGGCGCACAGTCTGCCCATAAATCTGTGTTGTGATGTGCCACAAATCCACTGCACCCATACATGTCCCTTGCCACTGTTTTTCCGTTTTTACACATGCGCTCAAGCAGTGCAAACAGTGGCTCGCCACACTCGCTCATGTTGCACATATCGCTAGCCCAGTACATCATTTGCTGGTTTATGTTTATGGTAAACTTGCTGTCCCACGCCGGCGCAAACTCGTGGTTCCAAATACCACGCAAGTTCATTGGCAAATTGCCGTTTCTGCTTGACGATATGTGCAAATAGCGCCCGTACTGATAGAGAATGCCCTGCAAAAATACATCCTCTTGACCGTTTTGCACAAGCTTAATTCTCTCGTCTGTGGGCATATTTTCTTTTTCGTCTTTGCCGTCTAGCAATTTAAAGTTAACACGGCTAAAAATTGCGGAGTAATCTGCGATGTGTTTGCCCCGCACTTCATAGTAATCATCAAGGCCAAAAGCTTTGAGCTTATCGGCTAAATGCTTTGATAAATCGCAGTTTTTTTCATAAAAAGAGGTAGCTGTCCCCATGTATATTACGGCCTCGCAAGCATTTTGCACCACGATGTGCTGGCCTATAATTTGTGCGGTGCCCCCCACATTGTGCACCTGTGCACCCAGTGCAAAATCAACGCCGTTGCCACCGGCTCTGCCGCCCATGACCAGCGTATTTTCGCCAGTTTTTTTTACATAATCGTACTGCTTTTCTCTGTTTAGCCTTGCCGTAAACGAAAGCGCCCCTTTTTTATTTGCAGTTAACTTTATTGCAATAACACCGCTTGGATTGCTCGCAAAAATTTCTCTTTTATACGCAACATCGCAAACTTTGTACTCTACCGAGGATACCGCAGTGTCCAAGCAGAGCCACCTTTTATACTCACTTGCTTTAATATCGTCATCAATTTGGTTGTAGTCGTCGTGCAAAAAATCTAGGCTTTCTTTGCCGCTTTGTGGGTAGTAATATTTAAAGTGCATCATGCCTATGGGCTGATAGGCTCGCTCGCTTTCCGGCGTAGCGGTGAGGGTTAAAAATGCTGTTTTTTCCGCCTGCCACACTTTGCCTGCAAATATAAGCTCTCTCAAGTGCTCTATTGATTCCCTCGCATCGGGGTTGACTCTGTCTCTAAAATCACCGTACCATACAGAATCATCGTTAAGATAAACTGTGTCTGTCACTACACCGCCACAATTTACAGCGCCAATGCGGCCATTACCCGTGGCAATACCCTCTAAAAAGCGTGTTGCCGGTTTGTCGTATAAAAGTTTCATGTTCATGTCCGTTCTACTGCAAAAGCAGTTGATTTTTAAATAATAAACCGGCGCAGTTTGCAATTTTTATTTGCTTGCCCACCCCTTTGTCATAAAACGGGT
Organism: uncultured Bacteroides sp.; assembly: GCA_964368295.1. GTDB lineage: Bacteria > Bacillota > Clostridia > Oscillospirales > Ruminococcaceae > Ruthenibacterium. The sequence continues at coordinate 17,744 of CAYJBO010000020.1, read as the reverse complement.
TTGTATTGCATCGGCCCGGCAAAGCCTTTAAAGCAATTTAAGCGTAAATTTGCCTGTTAAAACCGATATGGGTTTAAGCATTGTCACCCTAGCCAAACCGCTATAAAAGGCCGCAATTATATTTTTTAATAGATGTTTTGCGTCTCTTGCCTTACAATTTCTACGGCTTTTTTAACTTTTTCAACATTGCCATTTAACGTGTAAATATCCCTGAATATAAACTCTGCCTTGCACTTTGTCTGCTTTAACAAATCTGCGGTAGTGCGTATATATTTGCGAAATTCTACCTCGTCAAAGTTCTTTTCTATACCCAAAAAGTTAGGTGACGGCTTGCGCGAGTATATTATCCCTCGCTGTGCAAAACGTGGCGCTATGTAATTTTCGTCGCACCATGGAGAAACAGACACCTTGCGCAAATTTTCAATAGTCTCAACGCCGTCTTGCCAAAAATCGCTTACCGGCTCACAGCAGCCGTAATACAGCAGCCCAAACTCATGTGCCACGCGCCTTGTCTGCGGGAGCACAAATTCTTTATACATTTCTAACGATATGCCAACAGATTCTTGCGAGTTTAGATGCCCCCACGTGTCTATGCTTCTAACTTTACCTGTAAAATCTTTTTGCGGCAGCTCCCTATTAAAGCAGTAGCTGCCACTGCCCAAATAGTCGTTTGCATTGTTAAGCTGCAGACAGCCCGCCTGCTCTTGAAAGCGCAGCATATTAATAGTGTCGTCCGCTAAAAATTCCATGAGCTTTTTAAACTCTTCCGGCTCATCAAGCATTGCGCAAAACATGTTTTCTGTGCCCATCAATTCCACAGCCTGTTGCGAAAGTGAAACATTCCATTGATTTGATATATTTTTAGGGACAACTGGCAGTATATCGCCAAAAATACCTTCTAAAAAAGCCTTTTCGTCCTCTACTTTTTTAGCGTCAAAGCTGTACTGTGTAAAATTAAGCTTATCAAAATCGTCCTCTATTACTTCAATTTCAGGCTCAATATGAAACCCGGGTCCCACCGAGGCAAACACACGCTTTTTCTCAATGCCATAGCGCATGTAGTCTATTTGGTACTCGAGCGGATAATATGCCGGTATAACCTTGTCATCGCACAACAATTCATCGATAATTATGTTTTTTAGTAGTTGCTCCTCCGCCTTGCGTGCAAGCGGGTTCTCGCACAATAGCTTTGGGCAAATCTCTTCCCAAAACGTAATTTCTTCCATTAGCACCATAGGCCGCGGCGCCTTTAAAGAGTTATGGCTGTACCACAACTGCTCTCGCTCTTTCATTATTGGTTTATTTGCAAGCTCTAGCTGTTTTTGTGCAAGTGCGCGTAAGTGTTCTCGCTCTTTTTGGTTAACCATATTTATACCCTTTTCATAGTTTAATTTATTATTTTACTGCAAAAGTAATAGTCTATAGTGACGGCCACCGTGTTAGCGGCGAGCAAAGCGCCGCTTTGGATAAAAATTTATTTACAAAGCTGATGTTAGTCTTGTAAGTATACAGACACCGTTTTTAAATTGACGCTGTCAGCGCCGACCATAATTTCAAATTCTCCGGGCTCTGTTATAAAATCTCCATCTTTCCAAAACTCCAGCATGCTTTTAGTAATTTTAAATTTTAATGTTTTGCTCTCACCGGCGCACAGCGTTACACGCTTAAAGGCTTTAAGCTCTTTAACAGGGCGCACCATGCTTGCAATAACGTCGTGCACGTATACCTGCACAACCTCATCGCCTGTACAGTTGCCAATATTTTTAACGCACACCTCTATGTAATTTTCATCGCTTAGCTTAAACGTTGGTTTTTGCACTTTCGGCGCACTTATGTCAAATTTTGTATAGCTCAACCCGTGTCCAAATGCATAGAGCGGCTCGTGCGATGAATTGTAATAATTTTGCGCCCTACCAAACGGGTATTTATTGTAAAAAGCAGGGCACTGGCCTACATTGCGTGGCACCGATAGCGGCAATTTGCCGCCGGGATTAACCGCGCCAAACAGGCAATTTGCAAGTGCTGTGCCCGTCTCCTGTCCAAGGTAAAAACACTCTAAAATCGCCGGTATATTCTCGCTCTCCCACTCAATAGAGTTTGGCCTGCCGTGCATTAGCACCATAACTGTATTTTTATTTGCAGCATATACCCTGCGCACTAACGCCGATTGCTCACCTACAAAATCAAGCGTATCTACATCTTGATTTTCTTTGCATGTCAACTCGTTTCCGCCAACTGCCAAAATAACAACGTCTGCATCTCTTGCCGCAAGCTCGGCTTTTTCAATGTCGCACGCCATAAAGCCCTCTGCCTCGCAGCCTAGCACATGCACAATTTCTGCCGTTTCACCGACAAAATTTCGCATGCCATCCAACACGCTTATAAAATAGCGCGGGTTTTTAGTTGAGTATCCGCCAAGCAACCTTGTGTTTGAATTTGGCCCGATTACTGCAATTTTTTTGTGCTCGCCTTTTTTAAGCGGCAATAAGTCGCCATCGTTTTTTAATAATATTATAGCTTGCTCCGCCGCTTTTTTGGCAAGCTCACCGGTGCTGTCGCTGTATAAAATTTCTTTATAGTTGTCGGCTTTTACGCCAAAAGAGCGCATTGTATCGGCATAATGTATGTGTTCATCGCCTGTTGTATCGCCCTGAAATTCAAAAAACTCTTCTTGTAATGTGTCGTCTTTTTCACCGTCTAAAAGGCCCAACGTATGTTTCATCTTTAGCACTCTTTTAACAGATTGCTCTATGTATCGCTCGGGTATTTTACCCTCTTTGCACGCGCGCAAAAGGCCCGGGCCGTACGCCCTGTTCTCGCCCATGGGGCACAGCCATGCAAGCTCTGTGTCAACACCTGCCTCAAGCGACATAACCGCCGCCTCTTCTAGCGTTTGCGCCATCCCCATCAAGTTTTTAATGCACCTTATATCGCCATTATCCGACACAACAACTCCGTCAAACCCGTAAGTATCGCGCAATATAGTTTGCAAAATATGCTTATTAATATGGCACGGCACACCGTTTAATGCGTGGTGCGCCGGCATAATTGAGCCAACTTTAGCGTTTTCTACAGCCTCTTTAAATGGCACTAGGTGCACTTCATGCAACAGCCTTTCGGATATGTCCACGCTGGCACCGTTATTGCCCGAAAGAGGCTCTGCGTCTGCCACATAATGCTTTGCAGTGGCCACTACCCTGTCTTTTGCGTACATATTGTCGCCCGTGCCCTGTAAGCCACGTATAAATGCCGCGCCAATTTGGGCAACATGGTAAGGGTCCTCGCCATAGGCCTCTTCTGTTCTGCCCCAACGTATATCCCTTGCAACGCCAAGCATAGGCGTATAGCAATGGTGTATGCCAAGCGCCCTAGCCTCTTTTGCAATAACTGTAGAAACCTCTTCTACAAGCTCTGTATTCCATGTGCTGCCCAGCGCAATAGCCTGCGGAAAAGACGTGGCCTCGTCTGCCGCAACACCGTGCAAGCACTCGCCTTGCTGCATATTGCCTATGCCTAGACGCTTTACCCCGTTAGGAAAAAACGACGCTAATTGCAGGATTTTTTCCTCCCACGTCATTTGGTCGTAAAGGTCGTTAACAAAACTATCGGCTTTATTTTCGTTGCTTTTATTGTTCATAGTTAAAAAATCCTTTCAATTTTGCGCTGTTTTTTTTGCAGTTATTATTATATTTTTTAGTCGAGGTCTATGCGTATACAAACCGGACCTATAACGTTATCTACACTTGCGCTCACGCTTAAATAGTCGTTTTCGTGCTTATAAGTACACTCGCTTGCACCTAGCACGCTAACATCTAATATGCTTGCGCAATACTCTCGCACATATCTGCCTAGGCTTTTTATTTTTACGGTGTTGCTTTGTGGCCATTTTAGTGCAAAAGCGTACAGCACGCCGTCTTTAAATGTAAACCTAAAGTCCTCCTCTGTAAATGCCTTGCGCGCGGTGTCTGTAAAATGCCCCGCTTTCACCTCTGTTGGTCCCTCGCCAAATTTTTTCCAATGTGTAGTGCCGTAAACCGCCTGTGCATTTATCTTCATCCATGCGCCAATAGTCTTTAAAATTTGCGTGTCCTCATCGGGGATTGTGCCGTCTGCCCTAGGGCCAACGTTTAGCAAAAACGAGCCGTTTTTACTTATGACATCAACAAAATCGCACAGTATGTCGGCGGCATTTTTGTAGTCGTTATTTTGAGAATAGCCCCAAGAATTTTTTGCTATAGAAGTATCGTTTTGCCAGTAAATTGGCGATATATCGGAAAGTTGCCCTCTCTCAATGTCGGGCGTTGCGGTGGACTGCATAAACGCATCGAACTTATAATTTATTGTAACCTGCTCGCCCCACTGCTTATAGTAATAAGCCGCGATTTTTTTGAGGTACGGCTTAAAACACTCCGCTTGAATCCACGCGTCAAAATACAAAATTTTAGGGCGGTACTTATCTACAATTTCGCAAGTCCTGGCTAAAAAGTCCTGTAAAAACAGCTCATCTATTTCTTTGACATAGTCGTACTCTGCCTGTGTTTCGTACGGGTCGGGGTAAGATGGCCAGTAGATGTCACTGTACGGAAACTCGCCCTTAATATCGCTATCTATGTCCCTGCCCTTTGACATAAACCAGTAGTGCTCTGCCCTGTGTGTAGAAGTTGTAAAAACTATGTCGCGCTCTTCAAGCTCTGTTTTAAGCTCTTTAATGCAGTCTTTACACGGGCCTTTTTTTGACGCACACCACTCCGATAAATCGCTGTCGTATAGCTGAAAGCCATCGTGATGCTCCGCTACCGGCATAACAAATTTTGCGCCTGCCTCTAAAAATAAATCTGCCCATTTTGATGCGTCGTATTTTTCGGCCTTAAACATTGGCACAAAGTCTCTGTAGCCAAATTCGCTTTGCTTGCCGTAGTTCTCGGTGTGATACCCGGCAATACGCTTGCCGTACTTTGGCTCGTTTGGCATGTACATAAAGCGCGCGTACCAATCGCTTACCGCCGCAACAGAGTAAAGCCCCCAATGTATAAAAATGCCGAATTTTGCATTTTTATACCAGTCGGGCACCTCGTGATTCATCAGTGATGCCCATGTGTCCTTGTACTTACCATCCCTTATCACTTCGTCGATAGTTTTTAAATAGGCCTGCATATTTTCTTTGTACTTTTGCGCTTTTTGCTGTGATGTGATTTGTGTCATAATAACCCCCGCTTGTAAACTGTGCATATTTTAATTTATCTGCTGTTTGTGCTGCGCCTTTTTTGCAGATTACTCGACAGATAGCCACTGCATTTTATCGACAATCTCAACTATTTTTTGTTTTGCAAAATGTGCTTTTACCGTGTATTTGCCTATCAAATTAACGTGTAAGCTTGTAACT
>CAYJBO010000020.1:11417-12351 GCA_964368295.1 uncultured Bacteroides sp. | reverse complement strand
ATATCGTCTTCAATTTGCGCTTTGCAGTTCCAACAGATTAGCCCACCGTCTTCTTTTTGTGCTACATACGCCTTTGTAAGCACCACTTCTTCCATGCATTTAAAGTGCTCGTGCACGTCGTTGTCGCAGCAACCGCCAATATTTTTGTTTGGCACTACCGTGTCCCCTATGCGCAGCCGCATAAGTGGATATGCGCCCACAGGGCTGTCGTCAACGGTTCTCCACCATCCGCTAATCATGTCCATGTATTGCTCACCTATAACGGTTTCTATGCGCTTGGGCTTGCCCGGCCTGTCGCCTTTGCTAAAAACATTTGTCTTTAAGCATGGGTCGCACACAAAAGCCCATCGCAACTCTCCGCTGTGCACATCAATCATCTGCATACATGCGCCAATTGTATTTATTGTATCTTTTAAGTAGCGTGTTTCGCCCGTCAACAAGTATAAGTAATAGGTGGCATAGTTTTTCCAAGATGTCCAGCCGTGTGGGCTGTTTATCATGTTTTTATCAAGCAGTATGTCGTACTGCGCCTCCCAAAACCTAAGCGTTGCACCATTGCGGCGACAATCGGGCATTATATGTTGCTCAAGGCATTTGTGTTTTTCAAGCAGTTCTCTCGCCACTTCTATGTATTTATCTGCCTTTAGGCCTTTGCCTTGAATATATAGTGCATACGTGCCTAGTTGCAGCGCACTGCAAGATATCATACCGTCCTCAAAGGTAATTTCGCCCTCTGTGTCAATGTTGTCTTTGCATGCTACCAGGTTATCTGCCGCGAGCATTACGGAGTTAAAATGACGCTTGTACGCTTCTTTCATATCAACATGCTCTTTCGAAAGCTTTTCCTCAAGCATTACAAGCTCAAGCATCGACTTCATTGCATATATAACGCTTGTGTAGTGTATGCCGTCTGTCGCAACCTCTTCATCAAACG
>CAYJBO010000020.1:1172-11382 GCA_964368295.1 uncultured Bacteroides sp. | reverse complement strand
TCATCCAATCGCCCAAGGTTACTGCCCATTTTGCATACTTTATTTCTCCATAGGCCTCGTACGCATCCACAAGCAAGCTTATAGCTGTTGCCGTGTTGCATATGCGCTCCGGCTCAATTAGCGGCTCAAGGGTTTGCATGTCGTAGAGCTTTGTAAAGCAGCTGTCAAACAACTTTTGGTGCTGTGCATTTATAATCTCGTCTTTAAAATGTTTGTCGCCTAGCATTATTGAGAAAAATCCGTACCAGCTCTCTAGGTGTGTTGTCGCTTTTTGCGGCTTGTTTAGCGCATTTTCCCGTGCTTTTTCCATGTACCAAGAAAACACCTCTCGCACGTATACCTGTGCTTGTGTCTCGTAATGGCCATCGTTAAAAATAAGCGTGTAGAGCCCACACTCATCTTTTACATCAAAAGAAAAATCCCCGGTTACTTGCATTTTTAAATACTCTTTGCCGTCTGTGTCTAAAACGGTGAGCTGTGCCGGTTTTGCGCTGTACACTGTGCCGTTTATACGCTCTTTCCTCGCCACTGTGTACTGCTCAATCTGCGCTATGGGTGCCCTTGTAAGCTCGCTGCAAACTTTTGCTATGTCAGCCTCTTTTTCGCACATCTTTAAGTGGAAGTTCCACTCGTAATTTTGCTGCGCCTTGCAAATTGTAAAGTTTTGTGTGTGGCGCTCCGGCTGTTTTTCTTTTTCAAAAAGCACTATGTCGGCGGTGTAAATTCTGTGCCCGTAATTATCTGCATTTACCTTGTTATACACAAGCGACCACGATCGCACTTCGTTTGGGCTTGCAATGGCAAGTATCTTGTTGTTTGGGCTCATAAAGTATCCCCAAAAACTGTTCTTTTCGCACCTTAGCATCGTGGGAAAAAGCACATCATTCCACTGCGGAAATTTTTCCATGTAAGTGTCTATGCCAAGCCGTAAGGCTATGCGCTGTGCGTCCAGATCACAGCTTGCTTTATTTTCTATTTTCACTCTTATGTTAAAGCTTTCGGTTGCGCTGTATATAAGCGATATCAAAAGACCCTCATACTCGCCTATGTATACATGCTCTTTATTATTTTTAGAGTGAAACTTTACACTAACCGCCTGCTCGACATCATCTTTTTTTATATACAAAACAGGCCCTGCGTACTCCTTTTGCATGCCAATTTCGTTGCCATCGCCAACTAATCTTTCTATAATTCCATTGCTAGCTACAGTAAAGTCCCACATATATATGCTCCGTCCTTAATTTATTATTAAATTGTATGCAATTACACAAATAGTTTATTTGCAAAATAACTCAACTTTATTTTACCAAAGCAAGCATGCATATAAAACCATAATATTATGATATTCATGCACCATTTCTGCCTTATTATGTGCTATAATGTGCACTCTCTTATGCTATAATAACCCTATGCTGACAATATGCATTTAAATCTTGCGCTACAGCGTAAGTAACACTTTTACACTGTTGCACTATTGTGACATACTGTAACTTTTGTGATGTTTGTTGTGGCATTTAAAGGCTTTTGCCCGTTAAATAGCACACAGACAAAAAAATGTGTTATAATATTATTATCTTACTTTTTTTACCATATTTTGTAATGGATATTATATCAAGCAATATAAATGGAGGCAAAATGTACAAGCTAATAATTGTGGACGATGAATATTTAATACGAAAAGGACTAACCCAGTATATTAAATGGGCCAGCCTTGGTTTTGAGGTTGTGGGCTCGTTTGAGGATGGGCTTTCTGCCTTAAATTATTTGCGCCAAAACCGTGTTGATGTAGTACTTGCAGACATTGACATGCCCATAATGAACGGCATACAGCTCGTTGAGCATGTTAGAAAAAACGACTTTGCGTCTCACTGCGTAATTATAAGTGGGTACCAAGATTTTGACTACGCCAGAAAACTTATACATTTGCAAGTAAAAAACTATCTGTTAAAGCCTATTGAAAACGAGGTTGTTATAGAGACATTTTTATCGATAAAAGAACTGCTGGACGACGAAAAAGAGCGCACTAAAAACATAGAGAGCGACAGAAAAATGCTGCAAATGATGCGCAGCACTCTTTTTCAACAGTTTTTTACAGATCTATTTATTCAAAAGACATCGCTTGCAATGGCGCAAAAATACCTAGAGCGCTTTGACCTTGGTTTTGACGAAAATGATGTTAATATATTTTACACCCAAATTAAAATTGACAACTTGCAAGAGCTTTTAGACGGCGAGTGGCACTACGGAATAGATGCGCTTTATGACTCTGTTACAAATTATATTAAGGGCCTTATGCCTAGTTTTAAAATAGTGGATTTTCAAAAAGGACGAAACTTAATTTGTGTTGTTGGCATTTTTGCAAACGATGCACCTTTAAATGTGCAGATGGAGGAGTATAAAACATTTACAAATCAAATAGTAACGGGTATACATGAAATGTCTAAAATAAAGCTGTCTGTTATAAGCATACAGGGCTTTAAGGGGCTACAAGAAGTATGCGAAAACGCCCCGGGTGAGGAATTTAAAAGTTGCGATTTATCCGCCACCGAAAACAGCGACAACACACTCGAGCTTCAGGGCCCACATGATGAACAGCTAAGTTATATTTACAACGCCATTAACTCTGCCTTTGTGGCTAGAGATTTAACGGACGTTAACGAGCGTGTTGATTTACTCTACGAGAAGACAAAGCACTTTTTACTGTCTGACGCACGGGAAGTATACAACATACTTATGCAAATTTTAGTGCGACACATAGACCAAAACAGCGAGATTTCCTACGCTTTTGAGTCCAAACTGTACGAGTGCGAAAATGTTTACGACATGAGCGTTTATGCAAAAAAGTATATCGAGCACATTAAGCAATACGTGCCGTCGAACCCCGACAATCAACTTCGCCTTTTAATCGATCAGGCAAAGATATACATCAACAACAATTACTCTAAAAACATATCGCGCAACGATGTGTCTGACTATATGTTTTTGAGCGCCTCTTACTTTAGCCGCTGCTTTAAACAGCAAACCGGCATGAAATTTATTGACTATTTGACAAATTTGCGCATACAAAAATCTTGCGAGCTCTTGCTGGACCCAAACAACAAGATAAGCGATGTATGCGAGGCGGTAGGATATAACAGCCCCTCTTACTTTGCACGTGTTTTTAAGTGCGTAATGGGAATTACCCCACACGAGTATATACGAGCCAACATTCAGCAGGCTTAAATAAACCACTCCCATTTTGTAAAAAGGAGCCATTTGCTTTGGATAATCTGTACAAAAATAAGCCTAAGGCCAAATTTAAAAAACGTTACAAGTATTTTTTGCGCACGTTTATAATCATTTTATTAATTCTTTTAGTGCCGTTTAGCAGCATACTTTTAATGTACTACATGTCCAGCGTGTCGGACACCGAAAACGACATTTTAAACGAGAGCCAGCGCATATTAGACGGTGCAAAAAACTCCATGGACAACCTTTTAGTATCCGCAAGCAACGCGGGGCACTATTTATCAATTTCGCCGTATGTTGAAACATTTTGCTATTTTGGCATATCGTCTGTGTCCCCTCCGGAGATACAAAATATACACGAGCAGGTTAGTTTAATAACTGCCACAAATAAGGTGCTCGATTCTATTTGGATTTACTCGTACAGAAAAGATACATTTTTAAACCTTAACGATAACATAACGGCAAAGTCTGAGGAGATAACCGGCGATTGGGCAAAAGACATAATTGGAAAAAACGGCGTAACTCCAACATTTGTGCACAACATAAAATACAGCATCTACCCCGATCTTCTTACTTTTTACACGCCGATTTTGGTAAATAACAGCATTGCCGGCTGTATACTTGTAAACATTAACTACGAAGAAATGACAGACGCGCTTAATTTGCCCGAGGATAGCAAGCTTTTTACTGTAAAAAATAACGAGCTTATATATTCAAGCGACATTACCGCATTGGGCACAAATTATAACTCAAATTCATTAGCATCCTCAACAATAGACATTGAAAATTTGACATCGCTAGAGCAAACCATAGAGGGAAATACTATTTTCACATGTGACAAAGGCGTGATAAGCGATATGTTTTACATCATAAATACGGATTTAAGCTATTACTCTTACAGATTTAACATAATACCGAGGGTTATGCTTCAGTACTCCGTTGTGGCAATTATTGTCGCCTTAATAATTTCTTACGTCATTACTTTACAGGCCACAAAACCACTATCAAAAATACTAATTGCTCTATCATCATCGTCAAAAAAAGAGGGATTAGTCGAGGATACCAACGATGATATTGTAGATGAAATTATAAGCTCTGTGCGAGAAAACGACAATCTGCACGACCTTCTATCCACAAGAATGCGCCTTTTGCAAGACTCGCAGATAGTGGCACTGCAAACACAGATTAACCCACATTTTTTATATAACACCCTAGAGGCGATTAAGTGGAGCGCTATTGAGCTTACAGACGGTGACAACGTGGCGTCTCAAAACATACAAGACCTTGGAAAACTTTTGCGTTACAGCCTTACTTTAACGCCCCACTATACTACTTTTAACGATGAGATGATTAACTTAAACCTCTACTTAAAAATAGTAAACGCAAGGTATGATAATAAGATAAACGTTATATGGGACGTTGACGAAAAAGCAAAAATCTGCAAAGTCCCAAGATTATTATTACAGCCAATCATTGAAAATTCTATCGAGCACGGCTTGCGGTTTATATCTACTAAAAGGTTTATCCAAATTTCAGCGCAAATTTTGGGCAACAGGATACGCTTTAAAATTAACGACAATGGCATAGGCATAGAGCCCGGAGCACTGGATGCAATTACACAGCGCATTAACGGAATGGATGTTTTTGCAGACAGGCACATCGGCCTTTTAAACGTTGCACAAAGGCTAAAGCTAACATATGGCAACGATGCACAAATACACATCGCAAGCAAGAAAAACGACGGCACAACAGTTACTATCGAGTTTTCTTTATTAGATTAATATTTGCGCCTTACTAAAATAAAACGGCATATTATATAAAGCTACTGAAAAGTTAAAAACTATACAGTTATTGCTTTATATAATATGCCGTTTTTGCTGCCGAGAAAAATTTAGCTAAATTTTTAGTAACAATGGCTAATTTACAAGCCCATTGCGCCTAATTGCTCAGCTGTTTCTTCAACAAGTTTTACAATGTTTTTTGCATTTTTGCCCATTACACTTCTAAGCCCAAAAAGCCCGTCGGTCAGCTCGTCAACAACCATGTTGCTAGCAACATTAGTTAAGCCTGCTGCCTCTGCCTTCATAACGTTAAAGCTTGTCGACTCTTTTTTAATAGAAGCCGGCAAAATTTGTACTTGATTGTGAGAATCAAGCGCAGGGAAGGCAATAATAGTAGCAAAACCGTGTTTTACCAGTTCCGGCTTACCTGCTGCAAACTCTGTGTCCTTAATTTTCTCAAACAAGGCTTCTAGCGTATACGCATTTTGCAACTTTACTTTTTTAATTTTAAACCCAAATGCCATAATAATCCTTCTTTCATATGTAAAATATTTACAAACATAGCCCGTGTGGCTACGTTAAATTAAACAACATTTATTTTTTTATAAGCTGTGGGCTAAAAGCCAGCGCGTCGGCGCTTATCAATTTATAATCAATGCCGTCTATAATGCCCTGCACTGCGCTCTTAATTGAAGCGCCGTGCAAATGGCCGTAATAGCATTTTTTTACGCCAAACTCTTGCATTACATCTATTATACCACAAAACTTAGCAATTGTGCTAATTGGCGGATAATGCAAAAACACAATTTTTTCATCCGCACCGCTTTTTTCAGCCTTTTGCAAAGATTCTCTCAACCGCGCTATTTCTCTGTTAATTATATTGGCCTCGTTCTCATTGCTCTCTACTGTCCAGCCCCTTGTGCCGCACAGTGCAGTATTATTTACAACAAAACAGCTATTGTGCAAAATGTTGAGCGTGCTCAAATTATTTTGCACAAAAAATTCATTCATCTTTTTAGCAGTAGACCACCAATAGTCATGGTTGCCCTTTATTAAATACTTATGTCCCGGCAAGTTGTTTATAAATTCAAAATCGGCAGCGCAGTCTCTAAGGTGCATTGCCCAAGAAATGTCCCCTGCGAGCACAACTGTGTCGTGCTCGCAAATTGTTTTGTGCCAATTTTCTTCAAGCCGTTTAACATAATCTTTCCATCCGTGAAAAATATCCATTGGCTTTTCTGCGCCAAGTGACAAATGTAAATCGCCTATTGCAAAAACAGCCATAGTTCCCCCTAAAAAATAAGTTTGCGCCCTAAAATCGCATCAGTTTTTGTGCATACACATGCTTAAAACAGTTAAAGCAAGCGTGCTACTTCTCAGTTTTTAAAGCATTCTCAAAATATATACTCTGTGATGGGAATGCAAACGATGCTGAATTATTTTGCATTATATCAATAATTTTGTAGTTAATATCATCCATTGCGGCCCTATACTCTTTTATATCTACATGCCTTATATAAAAAGTAACAAGTAGGTCAATGCTGCTGGCGCTAAATTCTTGCAAGCACACCTCAACCGTTTCTTCTTCTACGGCGCTGTGTTCTTTGAGCATGCTTTCTAGGTCTGTGCATACGCTTTCTATAATATTTTTTGGCGTGCTATACATTACCCCTAGCGTAAACCTCGATAACCTGTGCTCAAGTTTTGTCCAGTTAGTAAGCGCAGAAGACGATAGCTTGCTGTTGGGCACAATGGTAAGCGACCCGTCCAGTGTGCGTATTTTTGTGCTCCTAAAGGTAATGTCCTCAACGCTGCCCTCTATAACATCCGCAGAAATCCAATCGCCCACTTCAAATGGACGCTCTATAATTATAACAAGGCCGCCAAAAAAGTTGCCCGCGGCATCTTGCGCCGCAAGTGCAACCGTCAAGCTGCCAAGCCCAAGGCCTGTCAATATGCCGGTAACGTCAAAATTTAAATCGCTAAGGGCCATAAGCAGCGCAAAAACGACTACAATGGCGCAATAAATACGTGTTGCAAAAATTGCAAGTGTCTCATTGCGCATAGACTTTGTGTCCTTACCGCTAGTGCCCGAGAGAAAATTTTTTACAATACTCTTTGACGATATTAATCCCCATGCAACACAGTAAATTACAAAAACACGATAAAAACTTACAAATACTAGTTGCCATTCTACTTGTGTACGCAGTACTATCTGCAACGCAAAGTACAAGCCGCTTACTACAAAAAGAAATAATACGGGCTTTTTAAAAGCGTCTGCTAGCAATTTAATCCAATGTTTTGACAGTTTTACAGACACCTTTGTAATAATCGGCACAACTACAAACACCCACAATAACGCCAATGCCGCAAAAATTGCAAAAGTAATTATGCCGGGTATTAATTTTTCCAATGTTAAAATTTCAGCAAAAAACATGTTTAATCGTACACTCCTTTATTGCTTAAAATAAAATAATTTTAATGCGCCTACGGTTTTATAAGCCGATACTATGCGCAAGCCCACTTGCAAAAAGCCTTTTATTTATGCAAAAAGCTCTGCCACATATTGCGACAGAGCTTGATAATTTAGATTATTTTGCAATCACTTAATATTTATTACTAAATTGTTAATAAATATTAAATAAGCTGCTAATTGCACAATTATAATTTCGAAATTTTTTCCCTGCAGACTATGCAGATATTTTTGTTTTCATGCGTTTCAATTTCGTCTGCACTTCCACAAAAAATACACGCTGGTTGGTACTTTTTCAAAACAACTGAATCATCATCCACATATATTTCTAATGATGAATCTCTATCTAAATTTAACACACGTCGCAACTCAATGGGCAACACTATGCGACCTAAGTCATCTATCTTTCTTACTATCCCTGTTGATTTCATTTTACACCTCATATCGACATTTTTCACTATTTTTTGCTACTTATGTGTAAATTATACACGCTTTTAGTAAATATGTCAATCACGGCGTATTCGTAATGCATAATAATGCATCTTTTGTACACGATTCTACAAAAAACCGACCTTTTTGTATACTTTTGTCATAATTTTGTTTGTCATTTTTTGTGCATTTTGCGCGCCATCTTCGAGAATTTTGTCTAAATATGCATTATCTTGCAATATTTTTTTATATTCATTTTGTATTGGCTCTAGCGTATTGCTTATGCTTTGGGCAACGGCAACTTTAAAGTCTCCATAGCCCTTCCCATCAAACTCTCGCTCAATTTCCTCAAAGGTTTTGCCTGTCATAACGCTGTATATGCTCATTAGGTTAGTTACGCCCGGCTTGTCGTCGGCCGCCCTTACGCACCCGTCCGAATCTGTAACCGCACGTTTAAGCTTGCGCAAAACCGTGTCGGCGTCGTCGAGCATAAGCACAAACGAGTTTGCATTTTTGTCGCTCTTGCTCATTTTTTTATCCGGCTCTTGCAGGCTCATTATCTTAGCGCCTAGCTTTGGTATATACCCATCCGGCACTTTAAAAGTGTCGCTGTAAGCGGCGTTAAAGCGCTGTGCTGTGTTTCTTGCCAGCTCTAAATGCTGCTTTTGGTCAATGCCCACAGGCACTAAATCTGCATTATATAAAAGTATGTCTGCCGCCATAAGCACGGGGTAAGTAAAAAGCCCTGTGTTTATATCCTCGGCATTTTTTTGGCTCTTCTCTTTAAATTGATGCATCCTTGTAAGCTCTCCAAATGGAGTGTTGCAGCTTAACACCCAGTTTAGCTGAGCATGCGCCGCCACGTGGCTCTGCACAAAAACAACGCTCTTATTAGGATCAATGCCGCACGCAAGCAACATTGCCGCAGTTTGCCTTGTGCGTGTACGCAGTTCTGCCGGCGTTTGACGCAATGTAATCGCATGCATGTTTGCTATCATATATATACACTCGTAATCATCTTGCAATTTTGCCCAGTTGCGCACTGCCCCTGCATAATTTCCCAGTGTAAAAGAGGTGCCGGTGGGCTGAATTCCACTCAAAATACGTTTTTTGCTGTCTACTGTCATATTATCCCCCAAAAGTATACGTAAAAATTACAAAAACATCTTTACGCCTTTTATAATTAACATTAAAATTGTATCACAAAACACAATTTTTAGCAACGCAATAATTTTATTAATAATGTAAAATTTGCCTTTTATCTGTTTTTTGCTTTTTATTTTGACATATTTTACTTCTTTGTGTTAAAATTATATTAAGAACGTAATTACGGGCTTACCGTTAGGAGATAGAAATGGAATATATTGAGTTAAATTTACCGGAAAATTTACAAAAAGCGATTGCGCGAATGGGCTTTACCACAATGACCGAAGTGCAAGAAAAGGCAATACCGATAATGCTAAAAGGCGACGACATTATTGCAAAAGCTCCCACAGGCACAGGTAAAACATGTGCTTTTGGCATACCGCTTATACTGGGCATAGATGGGGACAAAAAATACCCACAGGCGGCAGTGCTTGCACCCACTAGGGAGCTTGCTCAGCAGATAACCGAAGACCTTAAAGACCTTGCTCACTTTTGCCCACAGCTGCGCATTGTTACACTTTACGGCGGTGCAAACATACAAAAACAAATAGAGCGCTTAAAAAAAGGCGCCCAAATTATTGTTGCAACGCCTGGGCGCCTACAAGACCTTATCAACAGACAGAGCGTAAATGTGTCGCACATTAAAACCGTTGTGCTAGACGAGGCCGACGAAATGCTTAACATGGGCTTTTATAAAGATGTGCGCAAAATTTTAGACACCATAAAATCTAAAGAAATGCTTGCAATGTTTAGCGCTACCATCAGCAGAGAAGTTATGGATATCGGCTGGCTTTATCAGCGCGATGCCCATGAGATATCTGTACAACCTGTGCTAAATAGCATGCCTAAAATTGCGCAGTACAAAATATTAACAACCGGCAGAAACAAACTTGCAGACCTAACGGGCATAATTATATACCGTGGGTATAAACGTGTAATGGTATTTTGCAACACAAAATATACAACAGCTATGGTGGCAAACCAGCTAGCAGAGCTTAACTTTGTTGTAGACTGTCTGCATGGCGATTTATCTCAAGCAGAAAGAAACAGTATTATGTCTGATTTTAAGGCTGGCAACATAGCTGTTTTATGCGCCACAGATGTGGCGGCAAGGGGTATTGACGTGGAGGACGTTGACGCAGTGTTTAATTAC
>CAYJBO010000020.1:0-1162 GCA_964368295.1 uncultured Bacteroides sp. | reverse complement strand
ATTACGACGTGCCTGCTTCCAACGAAAACTATACACACCGTATAGGACGCACAGGCCGTGCGCAAAGGGAGGGCGAGGCATATATGCTTTATACCAAAGAGGAGACAAGGCGTGTAAGCGATATTATGCGCTATACAAAAAACACTGCTAAATCTTTACAGTTTGACGAAACCGGAGATTTGTGCACAGTAGACGACTAATTTTTTACGCCACTGGCTAGTGCTATAAAAAATAATAATAGCTTTAGACTCTCTTTTATTTTAGCTAGTTTAGTATTGCAATACCAATGTTTAAATATCCTGCAAATGTTACCCATAAAATGTACGGCAGTAGCAAATATAGCGTTATTTTGTTAATTTTTTGCATGGATATTATTGTAAGCAATATTAAAACCCACAGCACAACAAGCCATATAAAAGAAAAAACATAAAGGCTTAACCCAAAAAACAACAGCGACCAAAAGAAATTGAAAACAAGCTGCACTCCGTAAAATGTGAGTGCAGTCTTTTTTTGCGCTACATCAATATTTGCCGTGTACACAAGGTACGAGGCAACACCCATAAACACATACAAAAACACCCAAACGACAGGGAATAGCCAGCCCGGCGGTGATAGCGGTGGCTTTTCAAGCGCATTAAAAATATCCATGCTCTGTGCTGTGATGAACCCTGCAATTCTTGCAACTACTAAAGGTATTGCCACGCAAATTATTAGCTCTTTCCATTTAATCTTCATCAGTAATCAACCCTTTCTAAGTAATGCGTATGTATATTATTATGCTACTACATCACACATATATTATTTTTTTATTAGTGTTATCCCAATTTATTGCATAATAAAGCGCCTCAGCATAGCCCGTTATCCATAAATAAACATTTTAATGCCTTGTGTGCTTGTAAAAATTGATATGATGTGTGGACGTGTACGCCTGCTCTGCTCGCCTTAAATTAATTTGAAATGTTATTTTCTTTGTGTTATAGTTTTAATAAAGCTTGCTATTGCATATTTGAGAGTACCGCACAAGCTGCGGGCCAAGCACGCTAATAAACAATACTACATGTTATTTACATTAACTGCGCTAATATTAGCGCAAAAACAGTCGAGAAACTATACTAATAGTTTGTTATAATCACATTGTCAGGAGGTGGTAAACAGTGAATGA
>CAYJBO010000019.1:0-37856 GCA_964368295.1 uncultured Bacteroides sp. | reverse complement strand
TCCGGGGACATCGCCAGACCCCGGCGGTTTTGCTTCTTTTGCCGTACAAAAGAAGAGGCAAGAGAGAAGATAAACAAACCGCACATCCCTAAACCTAAGCCAAAGCCTAAATCTAAGCCTAACCCATAACCATAACCATAACCATAACCAAAGCCTAACCCAAAGCAAAAGCCTTTTTTAACCCTGTGCGTTTTTACGCCTGCTGTTAATAACTTAAATTGAAAAAACCTCGCAAGTGTGATAAAATATAAATTGTTGCCGAAATATTTAATTTTTACCGCAATTTTCACACTAAAAGTTAGCCTCTGCTTACACCTTAACCTTTGCGCTAACTTATTACCCTGTAAAAGCAATAATATTTATACACTAAAAATGTAATTTTAACGAAACTCAAAAGAGGTAGTTATGGAAAAATTTGACGTTATAATAATAGGCGGTGGCCCTGGCGGATACACAGCCGCGCTAAAGGCGGCAGAGCTTGGCAAAAAGGCACTGCTTTTTGAGCAGGGCGAGCTTGGCGGCACGTGCCTAAATAGGGGCTGTATCCCAACAAAAGCACTGCTACACGCCGCACACGCCTACGAGCAAGCAAAAAACATGCACGAGCTAGGCATAACTTTAAACAATTTAAACTATGATGCCGAAAAGATGTTTTTGCGAGTAAACAGCGTTGTGACAAGCTTGCGCAGCGGCATAGAAGGCCTTTTAAAGCGCGCAAAAGTAACGGTAATACGCAGTAAAGCCTATATCGAAACCAGCGATACAGTAACTGCGGACGGCACGCAATACAAGGCGGATAACATACTAATAGCCGCCGGCAGCGAGCCGCTATCCCCGCCAATTGACGGCATAAATGCAGACAATATACACACGAGCGATTTCTTTTTGCAAAACGCCGTGCACTGCGACAGACTTTTAATAGTGGGCGGCGGCGTAATAGGTGTAGAGTTTGCCACAATATATAGCGCGCTGGGCTGTGAGGTTACAGTTATTGAGGGCAAAAGCCGCCTTTTGCCACAGCTTGAACAAGAGGTTGGCAGAAGCGTTGCAATGCAGTTTAAAAAGGGCGGCATTGCGGTGCACACCGATACTCTTGTAACAAAGTTTACACAAGAAAACGGCGCTGTTACGTACGAATATAAAGACAAAGACGGAAATATTAACACGGGTAGCGCACAAAAAGTACTTGTTTGTGTAGGCAGAAAGCCTTGCACAAAAGCACTTTTTGCCCCTGATTTAGGCATTGAAATTGAGGGCGGATACATAGTAGCCGACAAGAGCGCAAAGACAGGCCTTGACAACATATACG
This sequence comes from uncultured Bacteroides sp., assembly GCA_964368295.1. Classification (GTDB taxonomy): domain Bacteria; phylum Bacillota; class Clostridia; order Oscillospirales; family Ruminococcaceae; genus Ruthenibacterium. Next base: position 36,547 of record CAYJBO010000019.1, on the reverse strand, counting down.
CCATTGGCGATGCCGTTTTGGGCAGTACGCAGCTTGCACACGCCGCCGAGGCCGAGGGCATTAATGCCGTTTGTGCAATGTTTGGGCACGCACCGCAAAAAGATACAGCTCTAATACCGTCTTGTGTTTTTACAAGGCCGGAGATTGCCACGGTAGGCCTAGATGCAGACACGGCAAAAGAACAAAAAATTGACGTAGTGGTGACAAAAAATTTAACATCTGCAAACGGGCGCAGCGTTGTAGAGGGCGCACAGCGTGGGTTTGTAAAGCTTGTTGCACACAAACAAACAGGCAAACTTTTAGGCGCAACGCTGATGTGCGAGCACGCCGGCGAGATGATTGGCGGCGTTGCGGCCGCAATTAATGCACAGCTTACCGCAGAGCAATATGTAGCTACGGTATTTCCTCACCCTACTGTTAGCGAGACTATTACAGCTTTGTAAAATTGCATAATAATACATTTTTTTACACGGGTGTATCCACACAAATAAAGTAAAAATATAAACGTAATATAAAGGGGAAAAACAATGATTATTATCTTTAAGCAAAACGCACCAAAGAGCAAAATTGAGGCACTTTGTGCCGAGTTTGAGAGTCAGGGGTTAAAAATCCATAACTCGCTAGGCGAGCACACACACCTTATTGGCCTTATTGGCGACACTTTAAGCGTTGATATTGACCTAGTGCGTGCCAATGACTTTGTTGCAGAGGTTAAGCGTGTTAGCGAGCCGTACAAAAAGGCTAATATTAAATTTCACCCACAGCCGAGCACTTTTAACGTGGCAGGCAGGCTTATAGGCGCCGATAATTTTTGTGTTATGGCGGGCCCGTGCAGTGTTGAGAGCGAGGAGCAAGTTACGAGCATTGCGCACAGCGTAAAATCTGCCGGCGCAACATTTTTACGTGGCGGTGCTTTTAAACCCAGGACGTCGCCTTACGCGTTTCAGGGCATGCGTGCCGAGGGGCTTGAGCTTTTGTGCAAAGCAAAGGAAAAAACAGGCCTGCCAATTGTTACAGAGATTATGGACGCAAGCCACATACCGATGTTTGAGAGCGTTGACATAATACAAGTAGGCGCGCGCAACATGCAAAACTTCGAGCTTTTAAAAGAGCTCGGCACGCTAAATACGCCAATTTTGCTAAAGCGTGGGCTCTCTAGCACTATTGAAGAATGGCTTATGAGCGCCGAGTACATTATGGCCGGCGGCAACGAAAACGTTATTTTGTGTGAGCGTGGCATAAGAACTTTTGAGACGAGCATGAGAAACACTCTTGATTTGTCCGCGGTGCCTATGCTTAAAAGCAAAACGCACTTGCCTGTTATAATTGACCCGAGCCACGCCGCCGGTATTTCTTGGATGGTAGAGCCTATGGCCATGGCGGCAATAGCGGCAGGCGCAGACGGCCTTATGATAGAGGTGCACAACGACCCGGCACATGCTCTTTGCGACGGCGCGCAGAGCATTACACCAGATAAATTTGACGATATTATGCAAAAAATACACAAGACTACCGCATTTTTTGGCAGGACTTTAACCGTTTATTAATAGCCTTTGCTCCTTTAAAAACAGCGCAGTAAGCTAAAAGCAAGCCCAATTAAAATATTATAAGCGCAATCTATACAGACTAAAAAAGGCACTATCAATTTTTTATGATAGTGCCTTTATATTTATTTAAAGCCGTGCACGGGCGCTTTTTTTATTGCAAATTGCCTTGCACCCATTCTAACAGCGCAAATTTTACCGTATATGGCGAGGTTATTGCCTCCTCCTCGTCTTGCGAAAACAGCTCTATTTCGTTATTTTCTGCGGCGGCAGGCAGGCACAACGCAGGGTATAATACACAAAACCAGTTTTCGCCATCTGCCTCGCCAAGCTCTACCCTCACCGCGCTGTACTCACCGGCCGGCAGTGTAAAGCCGTCGTACTGTTTTGGCGTAAAATACATTGTCTCTACCTTAACATCAACGCTGTAATCAAAGCCGTTTGCGTTTACAACTTGTTGCGCCGTGTACTGCATGGCGGCAGATAAATTATTAGCTACATTTTTAGCGTCCTCCAGTGTTTTTATGTCGTTAAAGTCGTTGCCGTAGCACTCTAAAAGCGCATCCCTAACCGCCAGCTTACACGCTTGGTCTTCATCGCTGTTTGAATTTGCAACTACATGAAAGCGCAAAGTGTCGCTGCGCACGTTGTCACAGCTGTGTGCAAATGCTGTAAATTGTGCCAAAAACACGCAAATTATTACGCCGCTAATAACGGCAAGTTCCCATTTTTTCATTTTATGCTCCCTTTTAACTTATGTAAATTTGTTTTGTAAAGAGAGTTTAGGCGCAAATATTGTTTTTATACACGCAAAAATAACTTTTGTTAATTTTTGGGTTTTTTGTAGTTTTACTCTGCGCCCGGCCATTGTATAAGCGCACAAAAAAGTAGCCGCTACTTTTGCGCTATGCGCTATAATTTTTTAGTTTTACACAATTTTTGACAGAGGGCAAAAAGGGCGGGCTAGCCCTTTTAGGATAGCCCGCCCTTTTTATAATAATTGATTAAAAGCCGCTATTTAAACCTCAATTTTACCGTATAGCGGTAAATTTTCGCCGTCGTTTACTGCTTTTGTGCGCTTTTGCGCCGTTGGCTGTGCGTCGGTGTTTCTAGGTTTATCTGCAAAGTTGCGCGCCGGTGTAGAGCTTTGCTGTTTTTGGCCGTCTGCACCAAACCTTGGCGCTTGCCTTGGGCCGCCGCCTTGTCTTTGGCCGTTTCTTGAGCCTTGGCGGCCGCCGCGCGGTTTGTAGCTAGATGCGCTTTGTTTTGCGTTCTCGTTCTCGGGCAGTACGCAAACACGTCTTGTTGCGCCCTCGCCAACGGACTCGCTCTTAACGCCATCTATTTCGCCTATTGCAGAGTGCAGTATGCGTCTCTCGTACGGGTTCATTGGCTCTAGTGTTTGGCTTTTGCCTGTTTTTGCAACTTTAGCGCCTATTCTTTTTGCAAGCTGTGTTAGGTTAGCCTCTCTTTTTTGCCTGTAGTTGTTTACGTCAAGGCTAAGGCGCATATAGTCGTCGCCACTGCGGTTTGCAACTAGGTTTGCAAGGTAGCCAATGGAGTCCATTGTCTCGCCCCTGTGGCCTATTAGGTTGCCTGTGTTTTCACCCTCTATTTTAAACACTACGTTTTCGCCGTATGCCATTGCCGTAATTTCCATTTGCGGCACGCCCAAGTATGTGCCAATCTCACGCACATAGTCTGCGGCTTTGCTAAGCCTCTCGCTTGATGCTATATCCTGTGGCACGCCCTCTTTGTCAAAATCGCTCTTTTTTTGCGGTGCTGTTTCTTTTTGCTCTTTTTTGTCTGCTGTATTTACTTGCTTTTCTGGTGCTTTGGCCGCTTTTACGGGCTCTTTTTGTGCGCTTGTCTCTTTTTTAACTTCGGCTTTTTTAGCCGCGCTTGCTGTTTTTGCCGCCTTTGCCGCTTTTTCAGCTTCTTTTTGCACGTCTGCATCCACAATTACTTTTACCCTTGCAGGCACTGTTCTAAACAGTTTTTTTCTGGGCAACTCAAGCACTTCTACAGTTACTTCTTCTTCAATTAAACCCAATTGCTCCAGCGCAGACTCTACCGCCTCTTCTACGGTTTTTCCGGTAACTATTAATTCTCGCATATCTCTCTCCAATCTGCTTTATAACTCTAGTCCTCGTACTTTTTAGCCGCCAATTCGCGTGCTTTTTCAAGCCTTATTTTGTCAAGTTCTGCTTTAGTTACGTCTTTAACTTGCTCTATTCCGCTCTCGTCTTTTAAAACTATTTGTTTTTTCTTCTTTTTCTCTTTTATCTTTGCGGCAAGCTCTTCTTCTACTTGTGCTTTAATTTTAGCAGGGTCGTACATTTTGCGCAAGAAGAATGATTGTATAAACATTAGTACGTTTGATACTGAGTAGTACAGTGAGAAAGCAACAGGCACGTTAAAGCAGAAGAAGCCGAATGTAACTGCAAGTATCCACGGCATGTATTTCATTGCGCCGGGCATTTCTTGGCCTGTCATTTTAGTTGTAAGTAGCTGTATGGCTACCATAGATATAATTGTAAATGTTGGCAGTATTAGTGTAACCCAGTTGTCTAGGCCTGGCATTGCCGTTAGGTCTAGCCCTAAAAAGTAAAAGTCTAGGTTTGCCATCTCGTTTATTGCGTCGCCAAAAAACTCTGCAAAAAGGCCGGGTTCTCTAGATGCGTCTGCCAAAATCATGCTCTCTAGTATATTTACCTGCACGCCGTCTATCATTTGGAAAGCGCCCTGTGCATCAAACGAGCCAAGGCCTACTGCCTCTGCAGCTTTGTAAACGGCCTCTTGTGTTTGGCCAAAAATTTGTTGTAGTGGGTAGTAAAGTACGTCAATAAGGCCGAAAATAACAAACATATTTGCTATCATTGGCAAACATCCTGCCGTCATTGAGATGCCATTTTCCTTTTGGAATTTCATCATCTCTTCGCTCTGTTTGTTTTTGTCGTCTTTGTACTTGTCGCGTATCTCATTTAGTGGTTTTTGGTATGCCGACATATACGCTGTGCTTTTTTGTTGTTTTATGCTAAGAGGTAGCATTACAAGCTTTGTAAATACTGTAAATATTATAATTGCCCAGCCGTAAACGGGGATTAGCTTTAATATCCAGTCCATTATAAAGCCCAAAACAGGTGCTAAAATGCCAAAAATATTCATTGGTAACTCCATTCTGCCGCAACCTTTTATTTTATAAAAATCCCAGCTTGCGACACACAGAGATTTTTGTAAAAAGCCATTTTTTATTTACCGTAGCCTTTTATTTTATTTTTGCTGCTCTTCTTTCTTTAAATAGCGCCAGCGACCTTTTTGTGGCACGGGGTCTAAACCGCCCTTGCAAAACGGGTTACAGCGCAGTATTCTGTAAGTTGCAAGTATGCTGCCCTTTATAACGCCGTGTATTTGCAGCGCCGCTATTGCATAGCTAGAGCATGTGGGGTAAAACCTGCAATTATTGCCCAGCAGTGGCGATATGAATTTTTTATATAAGTTTATTAAAAAAATTAAAAATGTCTTCATTTTTACCCGTACATCAGCATTTTTGTTTTAGTAATTAAAAAGCACGTGCCGCTTTGCACGTTATTTTATTATGTGTCTATGCTTTATTTTTATAAGTTAAATATAATAGGGCATAAAACAACTTTTTATTTACTGCCTACCGTGCTGTTTTTTAAGTGTCTGTCTGTTTTGCAAGCTCGCTTTGCTCTATAGCTTTAGCGCCGGGTGCTTGTACACCGTTTAAAAGCTCGCCTCGCTCTTTAATTGTCTCTATGCCGGCCTTTTTAAATAGCACATTTAGCGCTGCTTCTAGCTTTGTGCTTTTTATTTTTGGCGTTGCGCCACGTGCCACCAGCACTATGTCAACACCGTATTTTTGCATAGTCTGCGCATCTATAACGCTTGCAAGTGCGGCCTTCATAACACGGCGCGCCCTGTTGCGCACTACTGCTTTGCCTATTTTTTTTGTTGCCGTAAAGCCTATGCGCATATGCTTTTGCCTATTTTTATTTACGTAAAGCACAACGTGTGCATGCACATAAGATTTGCCGCGCCTATACGCCCTTGCAAAATCGCTATTTCTTGTAATTGTGCGGTGGTTTGTCATGCATTACTCCTTAAAAAAACGCTTTGGCATACTTTACAAATGATTTAAACACCTGTAATTATTGCTTTTTAGCGTTTGTTTTTGTGTTTTTATAGCTTAAAAAAACAAAAACAAACTGTGCAAAAAAACACCGCCGACAAATGTATTTTTACAAATAATTGTGCACAAAGACGCACAAAACAAAAGCCGCACGCTTTTACCCCCTTACATTTTGCGGTAATAAAAACGTAACGCCCTTAATAAATAACAGCGGTTACTAATGTTAATATTACTGCGCTACGTAAAAGACGCGTCTTTTGCTTACTTTTGCAAAAATACATTTGCGGGCGGTGCCACAAAACAATATGTCTTTTTAAAAATTAAGATGCTAATTTTGCGCGGCCTTTGCTACGGCGTGATGCTATTACTTTACGGCCGTTTGCAGATTTGCTGCGTGATAAAAATCCATGTTTTTTTGCCCTGTGTATTTTTTTAGGTTGAAAAGTTCTTTTCATTAGAAATGCTCCCCTTTTTTTAGCTTAAAACACAACATTTTGTGTCTTGCGTATACTCTTTATCTATTCAGTGACACAGTGTCACATATATAGCCTTGCAAAATAGGATTATATAATAAAAAGGCTTATTTTGTCAATACTTTTTTTAAAACTTGTTATTATTTATTTATAGGGGCACTTTACAAATGTGCTTTAGTGTGTTGCTAAAAGTTTAAAAATATGGTATAATTAAAGGTGCGTATAGCACCATTTTCACGGGAGGGAATAGCGGTTTTATGAATTCTTTTGAGGAAGTTTTTTCAGCGGTTAAAGAATATTGCAAAGAGCGTACGGTAGCGGCATCGTACTCTTTATTTATACAGGGGCTTACCCCGGTATCGCTTAACGGGAGTGAGGTTATTTTAAACACCACTAGCGAGTTTTTGCGCAACATGATAGCGCAGAGGTACATAGACATGTTGCAGGAGGGATTTAAGGCCATATTGGGCTTTGATGTTACGGTTAAAATTACCGTGCCGCAAGTTGAGGAGCCTGTTGTTGTGGCTTCGCCGGGGCTGCCTGGGGGGAATTACTCTTACACGTTTGAGAATTTTATTGTTGGCAGCACTAACAAGTTTGCACATGCGGCGGCGCATGCTGTTGCGGCCAATCCGGCTAAGGCGTATAATCCGCTTTTTATCTGGGGTGATTCCGGGCTTGGAAAGACGCATCTACTGTCGGCCATAAAAGAGGAGATACAAAAGACGTATCCTGATAAGAATATTGTGTATATTGACGGCGAGACTTTTACAAACGGCATTATCAACGCCATTCAGGAGAAGACCACTGCGGAGTTTCAAAACAAGTACAGGGCGGCGGACGTGCTTTTAGTTGATGACATACAGTTTATTGGGGGTAAGGAGTCTACTCAGGAGGAGTTTTTCCATACTTTTAACACGCTTTTTAATGCCGGTGGGCAGATTGTACTTACCAGTGACCGCGCGCCACGTGAGATTAAGAGCCTTGAAAACAGGCTTAAGTCGCGCTTTGAGATGGGGCTTATTGCGGATATTGGCGCACCTAATTTTGAGATGAGGGTTGCTATTATCAAGCGCAAGGCAGCGCTTTTAAATATGGATATTCCCGACGATGTTGCGGAGTATATTGCAAACAGGTTAAAGACTAACATCAGGCAGCTTGAGGGGACTATTAACAAGATGAACGCCTACCACATGCTGGAGGGGATGAATCCGTCTGTGGGCATGGCGCAAAATGCCATAAAGGACATACTTAATGTGCAGCTGCCTATTCCTGTTACTGTAGAGCGTGTTTTGTCGGAGGTTACGCGCACGTTTAATGTTACCGCAGAAGAGCTGCGCAGTAATACAAGGCGCAGTAATATATCTTTAGCGCGTAAGGTGTGTATGTATATCCTAAGGGAGATTACTGACATGAGCATGGAGGAGATTGGAGCTGAATTTAACGGCAGGGATCATTCTACCGTTGTTTATTCTATAAGTAATATTACCACTGTTATGCAGGATGACACAAGCCTTAAAGAACGTGTTGAGGATATTATTAAAAATATTAAAACTTAATAGCTCTTTCCACTTTTTTCGCTTTTTTGAAAAAAAGCTTGGCAAAAAACTTTAACATGTTTAATATTTATTATTCATTTAAACGTGTAATAATAATTTATGGGCAGTTAAAATATAAAATAAACTTAATATCTTATTATTATGATAATAAAATTAAAGTTTTAATCAATTTTTTTAAAAAAATTGCGGTTTTTGAGGCGGAGACTTAAACAGTTTAGGAATAAATAAAAATAAAAAAACTTAAAAAAAATCCCGAAAGTTTTCAACATGTTTTTAATTTTCAACATTATGTTTTTATCAGCGCTGTTAAATAAAAAAAGTTTTTAAACATTTCAACAAAAGTTTAAAGTATGTATAAACATGGGTTTTTGGGCGAGGATGTAGCAAAGGCAATATAAAAATTGTGTTTTAAACATTTCAACGGCCTCTATTACTACTACTACTTTTATATTTATATTATACGGTAAAAAGCGTGCAAATTAAAAAATTAAGGGTATTAATGCAATTATTATAACTAAAAACTTATAGGCGGTATTTATAATGAAAATAAAATGTGATAGACAAATACTATCTGAAGCAGTAGCAGGTGTTTCAAAAGCAGTAACACAGCGCAGCACTGTGCCGGCGCTTGAGGGTATTTTATTTAAAGCGGAGGGTTTTAACCTATCCCTAACAGGTTATGATTTTGAACTTGCTATTATTACTAATATTGAAGCAAACGTAATAATGCCCGGCGAAATAGTTATACCTGCAAAGCTTTTTAACGAGATGGTGCGTAAAATTACCGCCGATGAAATAAGCATCGAAGTAGACGAAAAAAATAATATACTTGTTTCAGGCGCAAAAATTCAATATACAATAATGGGCATTAGCCCACAAGAGTATCCGCCACTGCCTAACCCGGACGTGGAAAGCACTTTAGAAATTAGCCCGGAGCTATTAACAGAAATGGTAGAGGCTACCATATATGCGGTTGCCACGGACGAAAAAAGGCCCGCACACATGGGCGAGCGCTTTGAAATAACAGACGGCAATTTAAAAGCAATAGCTCTAGACGGGTTTAGGCTTGCCATTACAGAGCGCAAAATAGACACTAAAAAAGAAATTAATATCGTTATACCGCAAAAAACTATGTCAGAGGTAATTAAGCTTATTGCAGATAGGCAAGAGAATGTAAACATATTTGCAAATAAAAGGTTTGTAATGTTCTCTAACGATAAATATACTATTATAAGCCGCCTTTTAGAGGGTGAATTTTTAGATTACCACAAAGTACTAACGCCAGACTACACAACAAAGGCTGTAGTTGAGACAAAGCCATTTATAGACGCCATTGAAAGAGCGAGTTTGATTATTACAGAGAAGCTTAAAAATCCGCTTTTAATGGAATTTGTAGATAATAATATTACTATAAGCTGTAAAACAAACCTTGGCAGCGTGGTAGACGAGCTTGCCGCCGACATAGAGGGCGAGAGTGTGCACATTGGCTTTAACAATAGGTATTTGCTAGATGCACTGCGCAATGCACGCTGTGAAAAAGTAGTTTTTGAGATTAACGGGCCGCTAAGTCCTGTTAAAATTAAACCGTATAACGCAGAAAACTTTTTATATCTCGTACTACCTGTGCGCTTTAAATCGTAATAAAATACTTGTGGAGGACACATGAAAGAAATACAAATAAGCGGCGAATTTATAAAACTTGACGCCTTATTAAAATTTAGCGGCCTATGCCAAACCGGCGGAGAGGCAAAAAACATGATACAGAGTGGCTTTGTATATGTAAATAACGAGCCCTGTGACATGCGCGGCAAAAAAATAAAAAGTGGCGATATAATTTCTTTTAACGACGAAGATATAAAGGTGACATAAAAAGTGACACTTAAACAAATTGAGCTTACTGATTTTAGAAATATAGAGCATTTAAAAATATACCCGTCTGATAATTTAACGGTTATATGCGGTAAAAATGGACAGGGCAAGACAAATTTGTTAGAGAGTATTTGGATGCTTACCGGTGCAAAAAGCTTTAGGGGCGCAAAAGACAGCGAGCTTATAAGGCAAGGCTGTGAGTTTGCTAAGATAAAATCTATAGTAGATATTGACGAGCGAGCAAACGACGAAAAGGAAATAAACATAACAGTTTGCCAGACAAAAGACCAAAAAAAATACCGAAAAGCAACTATAAATGGCGTAGAGTACGCGCGTGCCGCACAAATAGCAGGCACTGTAAACTGCATTGTGTTTGAGCCAAACCACTTGCGCATAATAAAAGGCAGCCCGGATGGGCGGCGTAAATTTTTAGACACGGCTTTGTGCCAATTATACCCGCAGTACCTTGCAAATTTACGCAAATACACACGCTTAACGGCGCAAAAAAATGCGCTTTTAAAAAATTATAAAACAACAAACGGCGCCGCAGATATGCTAGACATATATAACGAAAAATTAGCGGAGTGCGGTGAAATTATTACTAAAAAGCGCACGCAATATATAAGCAATACACACGACAATATTGTAAAAAATTACGACGAGATATCGATGGGCGCAGAAAAGTTAAGCATAAAATTTAACCCGTGTTTTAACGCCGATAAAGAGAGTTTGTTTGAGGTATTAACGCAAAATAAGCAAAGGGATATAAATGCAAGCTTTTGCACAAAAGGCCCACATAGGGAAGATTTTACAATATATATAGACGATAAAGAGAGTAAAATTTATGCGAGCCAAGGCCAGCAGCGCAGTGCAGTGCTGTCTTTAAAATTGGCAGAGGCTGCCGAGTGCTATAATGTAACCGCCCAGAGCCCAATAGTACTTTTAGACGATGTTTTAAGCGAGCTTGACGACTCAAGACAGAGCTTTCTTTTAAATAACATAAAAAATAATCAAACATTTGTTACCTCGTGCGATAAGGCACTTTTTACACGCACTAACGGCGTTATTTATGTAATGGAAAATGGTGTTATAAAGTAATTTTTTTGTTAAATAATAGCTGATTTTATTTATTATTATTATAGTAAAAGAAAGGATTTTTGTATAAATGTATATCCATTTAGGACAGGATACCGTTATAAAATCAAGCGAAATTATAGGCTTTTTTGATTTGGATAAAACGTCTGTAAGCAAAAAGACAAAGGAATTTTTAAAGGCCGCACAAAATAAGGGCAGCGTTGTTAACGTAACGCAAGAGTTGCCAAAAAGTTATGTATTAGCGGTAAATAAAACTAAAAAAGGCAAGCAAAAAACAACTGTTTACGTAAGCCAAATATCAACATCAACATTAAATAAGCGCAGTAAAAATAAATTGATTGTATTATAAAGTATATAGAAACACGGAGTGAAAAAAATGTCGGAAGTAAATAATAACGAATACGGTGGTAGCCAAATTCAGGTGCTAGAAGGACTTGAAGCCGTACGTAAACGCCCGGGCATGTACATAGGCAGCACAGGCCCACGTGGTTTGCATCACCTTGTTTATGAGATAGTAGACAACTCTATTGACGAGGCTCTTGCAGGCTTTTGTGACCATATATCAGTAAAAATTAAAGAAGAAAACATAATAGAAGTAACGGATAACGGGCGTGGTATACCTATAGATATACAGCCAAAACTTGGCATACCTGCCGTTACAGTTGTTTTTACGGTGTTGCACGCCGGCGGTAAGTTTGGCGGCGAGGACAGCGGTTATAAAGTTGCCGGCGGCTTGCACGGCGTTGGCGCCAGCGTTGTTAACGCGCTTAGCGAGTGGCTTGTTGTAACGGTTAAAAAGGATGGATACGAGTATAAGCAGAGCTTTAAAAGGGGAAAAGAAGACGGGCCCCTTGAAAAAATAGGCCCTACTAGCGACAAAAACGGAACTGTTGTTACTTTTAAGCCGGACCCTGAGATGTTTACAGAGACAACACAGTTTGAGTACGACATACTACAAAAGCGCCTTAGAGAAGAGGCATTTTTAAACGGTGGCGTGCGCATTACATTGTCGGACGAGCGCAGCGAATTTGCAGACGAAGACGGCAACGCAAAAATAGAGAGCATGTGTTACGAGGGCGGCATACGCAGCTTTGTTGAGTATATACACGAGAAAAACCAGCTAGAAGTACTGCACCCACACGTAATCTATTTAAAAGGTCAGCAAAAAGATGCAGTAGCCGAGGTTGCACTGCAATATAACTCTAGCTTTAACGAGCGTGTTTTGTCTTTTGCAAATAACGTTAACACGCCGGACGGCGGTACCCACGAAGAGGGTTTTAAAACTGCTTTGACAAGAGTTTTTAACGATTTTGGGCGCAATAAAGGCTACCTAAAAGAAAAAGACGAAAATTTATCGGGCGCTGACGTGCGCGAGGGTTTGACAGTTGTTATAAGCGTTAAGCTAACCGAGGCACAGTTTGAGGGCCAAACAAAGGCAAAGCTTGGCAACACAGAAATACGCACGCTTGTGTCGGGCATTGTATACGAGAAGCTAAAAGAATTTTTAGAGGAAAACCCTGCAGTTGCAAAGGCTATTTTTGAAAAGGCAACACAGGCGGCACGTGCAAGGGAGGCCGCACGCAAGGCAAGGGAGCTTGTGCGCAGAAAATCTGCGCTGGAAAACAACCGTATGCCGGGCAAATTAGCAGACTGCCGTGAGAGAGACCCCGTTAAGACAGAGCTTTATATTGTTGAGGGTGACTCGGCAGGTGGCAGTGCCAAAATGGGCAGAGATAGCGCAATACAGGCTATTTTGCCACTTTGGGGTAAAATGCTTAACGTGGAAAAAGCACGCATAGATAAAATTTATGGCAACGACAAACTTACACCTGTTGTGCTTGCGCTAGGCTGTGGCATAGGTGAAGATTTTGATGTGTCAAAACTGCGTTACCACAAAGTGTTTATAATGGCCGATGCCGACGTTGACGGCAGCCATATATGTACACTTTTGCTTACATTTTTCTTTAGATATATGCGCCCGCTTATAGATGGCGGTTATGTTTATATTGCACAGCCGCCACTTTTTAAACTAGCAAAGGGCGGTAAAATAAAATATGCCTATAACGATGCCCAAATGGCAAGAATAAGCGAAGAGATGGGACAAGGCGTAAAAATTAGCAGGTACAAAGGTCTTGGTGAGATGAACCCCGACCAACTTTGGGATACTACCATGAACCCAGACAACCGTGTAATTGTGCAAATATCTGTAGAAGATGCGCTTAAGGCAGACGAGACTTTTACTATTTTAATGGGCGATAAAGTTGAACCACGCAAAGAATTTATTGAGAAAAATGCACTGCATGCAAACTTAGACGTTTAATTTTAATATTGTTTTTGTATTAGTTTACTGTAATTTATATTGATAATTAACGTTATACCGCATAAAAGTAAAACTTAATTACATTTAGTTTTTAAAATATAAAACAAGTGTTATTTATTTAAAAGCTTTACACACATTTTTTAAAGGAGCATTTTTTAATGTCTGATAATTACGATATACAAAACGGCAGCGGCACACATCTTATTGTACGTGACTTAAAAGACCAGATGGAGCAATCTTTTATAGATTACTCTATGTCGGTTATTATGCAAAGGGCACTGCCGGATGTTAGGGACGGATTAAAGCCGGTGCATCGCAGAATTTTATATACAATGCACGAGCGTGGCAACGACCCGTCTCACCCATACCGCAAAAGTGCCGACACCGTTGGCGCTGTGCTAGGCAGCTATCACCCTCATGGTGACGGCTCTGTTTACGATGCAATGGTTCGTCTTGCGCAGGATTTTTCTCTGCGCTACCCACTTGTAGACGGACAGGGTAACTTTGGTTCTATTGACGGCGACCCACCTGCTGCTTATAGGTATACTGAGGCAAGGATGAGTAAATTTTCTGTTGATATGCTGACAGATATTGAAAAAGATACTGTAGATTTTAAACCTAACTTTGACGAGAGCAAACAGGAGCCATCCGTTATGCCAAGCCGCCTGCCAAACTTGCTTTTAAACGGCAGCACGGGCATAGCCGTTGGCATGGCAACTAACATACCGCCCCACAATATTTGCGAGGTTATTGACGCTGTTGTGCATATTATTGACAGCGAGGAAGAAGTTGAACTTGCAGATTTGATGGAGCATATAAAAGGGCCGGACTTCCCGACGGGCGGCGTTATCATGGGGCGCAGTGGCATACGTGCCGCTTATGCTACGGGTAGGGGTAAAATTCTTTTGCGTGGCAGTGCCCAAATTGAGGAGAAGCCTAACAACAGGTTTCACATTATTATTACCGAGATACCTTACATGGTTAACAAAACACGACTTTTGGAGAGTATTGCAGACCTTGTTAAGGATAAACGCATTGAGGGTATTAGCGATTTTAACGATGAATCGAACAGAAAAGGTATGCGCATTGTTATTGAGCTAAAGCGAGAGGCAAACCCACAAGTTGTGTTAAACCAGCTTTACCGCTTTACACAGTTGCAAGACACAATAGGCGTTATTATGCTTGCACTAGACGGCGGCGTGCCAAAAGTTATGCCGCTTGCCGACATGCTAAAAAGATATATAGAGTTTCAAAACCAAGTTATACGCCGCCGCACAATGTACGACCTTAAAAAGGCCGAGGAGCGCGCGCATATTTTGGACGGCCTAAAAAGGGCAGTTGACGTTGTCGACGAAATTATTGTTACAATTCGCGCTTGTAAAGGCGGCAGGGCAGAGGCTAAATCTGCCATTATGGAAAAATTTGGCTTTGACGATGTACAGGCAACTGCTATTTGTGCCTTTCAACTAGGGCAACTTGCAGGCCTTGAAATTTTAAAAATTGAGAATGAACTTGCCGATTTACAGTCTAAAATTGAAAATTGGAAGAGCATACTTGCAGACGATGCAAAAGTTTTGGAGATTGTTAAAACAGAGCTTTTGGCACTGCGTAAAAAATACGGCGATGAGAGAAGAACACAAATTGCACATGTTTCGGGCGAGGTTGATATTGAGGACCTTATACCCGAGGAAGAGTGTGTGTTTACACTTACGCATGCCGGCTACATTAAACGCCAAACTAGCGACACTTACACGGCACAAAAGCGTGGCGGGCGCGGCATAACTGCCCTAACACGCAAAGAAGAAGACTTTGTAGAACAATTATTTATTGGTTCTACGCATGATTTTGTGTTGTTTGTCACAGACCAAGGCAGGGTATACCGCCTTAAAGGCTACCAAATTTATGAGGGAAGCCGTACATCTAGGGGCGTAAACATAGTAAACTTACTGCCGCTTGCAGACGGCGAAAAAGTAACAACAATGCTGCGTGTAACCAAGTGCGAGGATACCGAGAGGTACTTAACATTTGTTACTAAGTGCGGTATTATTAAGCGTACTGCGCTGTCTAAATATGATAATATCCGTAAAAATGGCCTATTAGCGATAAATATTAACGAGGGCGACGCCATTGCTTGGACGGGTATTACCAGCGGTGAGAACGAGCTATTAGTTGCAACACGTGGCGGCTCTGCCATCAGGTTTGATGAGCGTGGCGCAAGGAGCGTGGGCAGAATGTCTATAGGCGTTAAGGCTATCCGCCTTACAAATGGGGATATAGTTGTGGGCGCCGGCATTTTGCGCAAGGGCGCAAGCGTGCTTACTATTACCGAAGAGGGCAAGGGGCGCCGCACCGATGTTGAGGGCTACCGCATGCAAAAACGTGCGGGCAAGGGCATACGAAACTACGGCAAAAATGGTCTTGTTGCCAGCATAAAAATTGTAGACGACAGCGACGATATTATTTTAATCAGTCTTTCGGGCATTATTATACGCATGCATGTTTCGGACATAAATTTACAGAGCAGGTACGGCAGTGGCGTGCGTGTTATGCGCCTTGGCGTGGACGACAAAGTAGTTACCGTTGCAAGGACTGAGCGCTCGGACGATGAAGAGACTGCAAAACCTGAAATTGACCAAAATGACACAGGCGATGATTTAACGCCGGAGCAAATTGCAAAGTTAGAGGCGCAAGAGGCACTTGAAGAACAGCAAGCACCTTTAGAGCCGGACGAGCTAGACGAAAAAGAAGAGGATGACGAAGAGTAAGCAAAGCTAATAAATATTCATTTTATTAGAAATTTATGCAAATAGCAAAAAATATATTATTTTTTAAAAGGTGAAATTATGGACGCAAACTGGAATAAAGATAAAAAGCAAATAGAGGCACAGCAAGAGACTTTAAAAAAACAATACGCATTGTCTTATGTAGGGCACGGGCCAAAAGCAACGGGCTTTTTAGCAAAAGAGTTTAAGCGCAAACCGGGTATTTTTGCACGCTGCACACAGTGTGGCTACTACATGCCTTTAGACGCACGTGGTGCAGAGGACTGCATTTGCGGAAGTTTACACAGAGACGAAAAAAATATCACTAGTGAGTTTGGCAAAAACGAAGTGGAGATTTTTAAAGGCGTAAAAAGGGGATAATATCTTTAATGCAAAACCTAACAATAGCAGCTACTGCAACGCCTCCCGGCAAGGGCGGCATTGCGGTAATACGTATCTCGGGGCCGGAGGCTTTTAGTATAGCTGCTAAAATTTTTAAGCCTAAAGATACAAAAAAATCCATACTAGAAGCAAAGGGTTACACCGCTCTTTTTGGGCACTTTATGCAAAAAGGCAAAGTGTGCGATGAGGTTTTAGCCCTTTGCTTTCGTGCGCCTAAAAGCTATACGGGAGAAGACGTTGTAGAAATTTCTTGCCATGGGGGCAGTGCCGTTAGCGGTGCGCTTTTGCGCGCATGTTACAGCGCCGGCGCACAAGTTGCCGAGCCGGGGGAGTTTACAAGGCGTGCTTTTTTAAATGGGCGCATATCTTTAACCCAGGCCGAGGGCATTTTAGACATGATAAATGCGACGTCTCGCCAGGGTGTAAATGCCGCCGCCGTGCTTATGGAAGGGGCACTGCACAAAAAAATTATAGGCGTGCGCACTAATTTAACAGAGCTTGCAAGCCATATTGCCGCTTTTTCAGACTACCCCGAAGAGGATGTGCCGGAGCTTGAAAACACAGCACTATTAAATTATTTAAACACAGCAATTAACGATTTATCGCAACTTTTGCATAATTATAACGCAGGTAAAATATTCCGCAGCGGCATAAGGGCATCAATTGTGGGCAGCCCAAACGTGGGTAAAAGCACGCTTTTAAATACAATGGCAGGTTTTGAGCGCGCTATTGTTACGCCAATTGCCGGCACAACAAGGGACGTTATTGAGCAGGAGATTAACCTTGACGATGTAAATTTAATTTTGTGCGACACGGCAGGCCTAAGGCAGACGAGTGACATTGCAGAGGCGGAGGGCATACGAAGAAGCAAGCTTCAAATGGAGCGTGCAGATTTAGTAATTGCCGTTTTTGACGGCTCGAAAAAAGTGACAAAGGACGACGAGGAACTTGCACAACTTTGCAAAGATAAACCGTCTGTTGCCATAATAAACAAGGCAGATTTAACACAGCTTTTTGAAAAAGAAGCAATAGAAAATTACTTTAATTTTATAGTACAAGTTAGTGCTAACGACGATAAATTTTTACCGCTTATAAAAGAAGCGGTAATGGGCGCGCTAAATGTGGCCGACATAAACCCCGACGCCTGCCTTATAGCCAACGAGCGCCAGTTTGACCTTGCAAACAAAGCGCACGAAGCACTATTGCAGGCGAGCGATGCACTCAGTGGCGGATTTACGCTGGATGCAGTTGGCGTTTGCGTGGACGATGCACTCAATGTTCTTTTTGAGCTTACGGGAGAAAATGCGACGCAAACAGTTATAGACGAGGTGTTCTCTCGTTTTTGTGTTGGAAAGTAAAGCAAATATTATGTATAAAAATACATTTATCTGCTTATAATAAAGCTGTTTTTTTAAGGCAGTTTTATGTAAATATGTGCTAAAATAAGCTATTGACCAAAGTAGGTTAAACGCACTATAAAAAACTACTATGTTTACGGAGTTAATTAAATATGTTTAAAAACCAAAACCTAAAATTGATATTACGATATTTTATTGCCATTTGCATAAGCATGCTTGTGGTATTTAATGCGGTAGTTTTTTTGTCGTCTTTAATGGAGAATGATTTAATCTCTCTTGGAGAGGTAGAAGATATTGCGCAGTACCAAACAGACGACGGGCAAGAACGTGTATATGAGCCCTTTACCCCAACTAACCCCGAGGCTGTTTTTGAGCCGGGTATTTATTACAACATTAATAGCTACGATGAGTTTGAGTATATTGATTTAATCCCCAATGTTATTTTTTATGAGGATGGGACTGTTGATATTGTTGAAAACTCCTTTGGGTATATGGGGCACTGTATTGGCAAATATGTTGTGGAAGAAGACGGGCACACCATAACATGTTATATTGAGACAGCAGACGTAGTTGTACCAGATATCGTCACTTTTTCGGTAGATGACGACGGATTGCTTGTGCTTAGAGATACATTGCACGCAAGCAAAGAGGGTATACATTATGTAAAGGATCTTGTGTAAATATAACTAATTGTTTAAAAGTTGAAAATAATGTTGAAAACTCTATTTTTAATTATAGCTTGAGTTAAACTTTTATATAATTTAATTTTTGTTTGCCTGTTTTTATTTAATAAATTATAAAGCGGCAATATAGTTTTGAAAGGCAGATTAAATTGACTATTTTAGGAACATACGATGTTATTGTTATAGGTGGCGGACATGCAGGTGTTGAGGCAGCGCATGCCGCCGCAACCCTTGGCGCAAAAACTGCACTTTTTACGCTTAGTATGGATGCACTCGGCAACTTGCCGTGTAATCCCTCAATAGGCGGCACGGCAAAAGGCCACTTAGTTCGGGAGATTGATGCCCTCGGTGGCATTATGGGCATTGCCGCAGATGCCACTTCTATACAAACGCGCATGCTTAACCTCGGCAAGGGCCCGGCGGTGCACAGTTTGCGTGTTCAGTCAGATAGACGAAAATACCATGCTTTTATAAAGGCTTTTTTGGAGAAAACGCCAAATTTAGAGCTAAAACAGGCTGAAATTACCCAAATATTGGTAGAAAACGAAGCCGTATGCGGCGTTTATACTAATCTCAATGCATCATACCTCGCAAAAAAAATTATTATCGCCTCAGGAACCTACCTTGGAGGGCGCATTTTTGTGGGTGATGCCTCTTTTGCGAGCGGACCGGACGGGCAACATGCCGCATGCGCCTTGGCGGCCAGCTTAGCGCAAATTGGTTTGCCACTACGCCGTTTTAAAACGGGCACACCTGCAAGGGTAAACAGGCGCAGTTTAGATTTTACTAAAATGGAGCAACAAGACGGTGATGAGCAGACACAGCCGTTTTCTTTTATGACGGGCGAAAAAATAGAGAACAAGGCAGTTTGTCATATTGCGTTTACCAACAAAAAAACGCACGAGGCTATACAGAAAAATTTGCACAGAAGTCCACTTTACTCAGGTGATGTTGTGGGTATTGGCCCAAGGTATTGCCCGAGCATAGAGGATAAAGTTGTAAGATTTGCAGACAAAGAGCGACACCAACTTTTTGTAGAGCCGTGTGGGCTTGACACAGATGAAATGTACTTACAAGGCATGAGTAGCAGCTTGCCCGAAGACGTGCAAAACGAGATGTACCGCACAATTGAGGGGCTTGAAAACGTAGAAATTATGCGCCCCGCATATGCGATAGAGTACGATTGTATAGATCCGCTTGCGCTAAAACCCACGCTAGAGACAAAAAAAGTGCAGGGGTTATATGGTGCCGGGCAATTTAATGGCACGTCCGGTTATGAAGAAGCCGCCGCACAGGGACTTGTTGCCGGCGTAAATGCCGCACTTAGCATAAAAAATAAACAGCCTGTAGTATTTTTGCGCAGC
Organism: uncultured Bacteroides sp.; assembly: GCA_964368295.1. Lineage (GTDB taxonomy): Bacteria > Bacillota > Clostridia > Oscillospirales > Ruminococcaceae > Ruthenibacterium. The sequence continues at coordinate 16,965 of CAYJBO010000019.1, read as the reverse complement.
CAAAGTTACATAGGCACGCTTATTGACGACCTTGTCACAAAAGGTGCTACCGACCCGTACAGGATGATGACGAGCCGCAGCGAATACAGGCTGTTTTTGCGCCAGGATAATGCCGATGAGCGTCTTACGCCGATAGGCCGTGAATTTGGCCTTGTGTCTGACGAGAGATGGGCGGAGTTTTGTAGGCGCAGAGATATAAAAAATAACGAAATAGCGCGATTAAATAAGCTTATTATAAAACCGATACACGCAAAAGATACCCTTGATAAAAAAGGTGAGACCTGCCCACTTACAGGCGTTTATGCGGCAGAACTACTGCGCCGCCCTGCTGTTAGCTATGGCGATATTTGTGAGATGATGCGACATGCACAGATTGAGGACAATAAAGACGTAACGGCTTTTATTGCATATTGTATAGAAGTTGAAATTAAATACGAAGGGTATATTAAACGCCAACAGGCACAAATAAATGCGGCAGAAAAACAAGAGAAAACAAAAATACCAGATGATTTCGATTATAAAAGTCAAGAGAGTTTAAGGCTAGAAGCACGTGAAAAATTGGAAAAAATACGCCCTGCTAACCTAGGCCAGGCTTCTAGAATACCGGGTGTTACACCGGCCGACATTGCGTGTCTTGCAATAGTGCTTGAAAAAATGCGCCGCCAAGACGCACAACAATGCAATAATTAAGAGGATTTTATTTTGATTAACAAGGACAGATTTTTAGAAAAAGCTTTAAAATATGACATAGATGCGTCTAAAATTATTGATGCGCTAGATTTGTACGCCGATATTTTAGTAAGCTACAACAAAAAAGTTAACCTAACCGCCATAACACAGCCCGAGGAGATAGAGGATAAACATTTTATAGACAGCTTGCTTTTGGCAAAAATGCCACAAATTAACGGCAGTGTAGTAGACGTTGGCACAGGCGCAGGTTTCCCCGGCGTAGTAGCAAAACTTTATAAACCGCAGATTGAGCTTACCCTGTTAGAGCCAACTGGCAAGCGCATAACTTTTTTACAGCATGTGTGCGCAGAGCTTGGCATTGTTGAGGGTGTGCATTTTGTTAAAGAGCGAGCAGAAGAGGCGGCACGCAAAAATTATAGGGAACAATATGACGTTGCAACTGCACGTGCCGTTGCATCTATGGGCGTGCTTTGCGAATACTGCTTGCCGCTTGTTAAAAAAGGTGGGCACTTTATAGCCATGAAAGGCTCGAGCGGAGTAGAGGAGATGGGCTTGGCCAAGGGTGCCGTAAAAAAACTTGGCGGCGAGTTTATAAGCTCCGAGTTATATCTTTTGCCCCAGGGAGATGCACGCACATTGATAGTGGCAAAAAAGATATCGCAAACTGCGACGGCTTACCCCCGTGGCGGCGCTAAAATTGCAAAAGAACCCTTAAAGTGACAGGGCAAAAAGAGTTTTATGATATCTTGTGTCGATGGAAAATACTGGCAAATTGCGGAAATTTGTGTTATAATTGCACCATACAATAGACGGGGAAACCTAAAGCACCGTTTATACATGGTGCTTTTTTTGCGCAAAAAATGGAGGTGTCGTATGGCTATTAACTTAAAAGATGTTAAAAACTTATTTAAGCCAAAAGAAGATTATACACAACATGCCACAGTGCTTATGTTGCCTGTTGATAAAATAGAGCCGTCGCCTTTTCAGGCGCGCACGGTGTTTGATCAAAGAGAAATAAAAAAACTTGCCGTAAGCATATTGCAAAATGGGCTACTGCAACCTGTAAGTGTGCGCAGTGTAGGAGAAAATAGGTGGCAACTTATAGCGGGGGAGCGCAGGCTAAGGGCCTTTACTATTGCGGGGCTAAAAGAGATACCGGCAATAGTGTACAAATTAAAAGACGAGCAAACTGCCGCACTTGGCCTGTTAGAGAACTTACAAAGAGAGCAACTTAACCCTTTTGAACAAGCACGCTCTTTAAGGGACCTGCTTAATTTGTGGAATTGTACACAGGAACAGGCGGCAAGAAGATTAGGCATGGCACAGCCAACGCTTGCAAATAAATTGCGGCTTTTAGCACTTACACAAGTGCAAGAAGAAATTTGTACAACCGCAAAATTGACAGAGCGCCATGCACGTGCGGTGTTGCGCCTAGCCACAATAGAAATGCGCACAAAGGCACTTGAAATAATAATAGCGAAAAACTATAACGTACAGCAAACCGAAGATTACGTACAAACAATTATAGCAGAGACACAGGGCCCAAAAAAAAGGGTGATGGTTAGGGATGTGCGCATATTTGTAAACACAATAAACAGGGCAGTAGAGCTTATGACGGCAAGCGGAATACCGGCCGTAGCAAAGCGCAGCGAAGAGGCAGATTATATAGAGTATGTAGTGCGCATACCAACATACAGCGCAACGCTAAACCAAAGTAAAGAGCAAGGCCGGCAAGAAACCAAAACGGTAGACATGACAGAAGAAATAATAAATAAAACAAGCAAAAGCCTTATAGAGCAAATAGAAAAGCAAGTAGCAGACATACAAATAAACGATATGCAAACACAGAGCGTGTAGTTAAATTTAAGACATTTATAAAGTTAGGCGCAATGTTCCACGTGGAACATTGCGCCTTTGCCGTGGCCTTATAATTAGCAAATGTAAACATAAGCTCGGCAATAAATAGATATTAACTTATACCGATGTTCCACGTGGAACATTTATAATAGCTAAAGCCGTGAAGCGCCGGCTACATGTAAAAGCAAAACACGGTAAAGCATAAGTTAAACAGAGCATAATAAGAATATAAATAACCGGCAATTGCCATAAACATAAAACCAAACTGTATATAGCACTAAAAGAGTGTGCATTTGCAGTAGATTATTTTACACTTAGTAAGAGATAAAATACTTTAAAAGATAGCTAATTTATGATATACTTTTATATACAGACTGAGATTTTAACTAAAAAGCGGCCTTAAATATATAAATAATAGTAGGCGATAAAATTTATATACGACTAAAAATTAAAAACGCAGAGAACGGAGAGCTGTCAATGGGTAAGGTAATAGCAATAGCAAATCAAAAAGGTGGGGTTGGCAAAACTACAACGTCGGTAAATTTAGCGGCGGCTGTAGCAGTACAGGGCAAAAAAGTACTTGTTGTGGATTTAGACCCACAGGGCAACACCACAAGCAATTTTGGCATAAATAAAAGCAGGGTTAAAAACAGCGTTTACTCTGTGCTAATTGGCGAGGTGCCGGCGCAAGAGACAGTTTTGCGCACTCCTTACAGGGTTGACGTTATACCGTCTAACATTCAGCTTAGCGGCGCAGGTGTTGAGCTTGTTAGCATGGAAAAAAGAGAGGCGCGCCTTAGAGAAGGACTTATGCCTATAATTAAATATTACGATTATATTTTTATAGATTGTCCGCCCTCGCTAGACTTATTGACGCTAAATGGGCTGTGCGCTTGTGACACGGTGCTTATACCTACGCAGTGCGAGTACTTTGCGCTCGAGGGTTTGAGCGAGCTTGTAAACACAATACGCAACGTTAAAAAAATGTATAACCCGTATATTGACATTGAGGGTGTGCTTTTAACAATGTATGACGGCAGGCTTAACCTTACAATGAGCGTTGTGGATGAGGTTAAAAAGCACTTTGGCAATAAAGTATTTAAGACAACTATTCCAAGAAATGTGCGTGTGTCGGAGGCGCCAAGCTACGGCAAACCTATTAATTTTTACTTTCCGTCGTCTAAGGGTACAGAGGCTTACGCGTATTTAGCGGCAGAGCTTATACATAAAAACAATAAAAAGGAGGGCTAAACTGTGGCTAAAAAAGGTGGGCTTGGAAGAGGGCTTGATTCTCTTTTTCAAGATACAAACAGCATTGTCGAGGGCACCTCGTTTAATGGCGAGAGTATGCTTTCTATATCGGACATAGAGCCGGATAAAGACCAGCCGAGAAAACATTTTGATGAAGACGCACTTGCACAGTTGGCACAGAGCATAGCACAGCACGGCATATTGCAACCAATTGTTGTGCGGCCTACGCCGATGGGCGCACACAAAATTGTGGCGGGCGAGCGCAGATGGCGTGCGGCAAGGCTTGCCGGCCTGACACAGGTGCCCGTAATAATTAAAGAGTTTACAAACGAGCAGGCGATGGAAGTTGCACTTATTGAAAACTTGCAGAGGGAAGATTTAGACCCAATTGAAGAGGCCATGGGTTATAAACAGCTAATAGATAACTGCAAGTACACGCAAGAACAGGCGGCGAAAGTGCTGTCTAAAAGCAGAAGCGCAGTTGCAAATAGCTTAAGGCTTTTAAATTTGCCCAAGAGGGCTGTTGAGTACGTGCAAAAAGGCGAGCTTACACAGGGCCATGCAAAAGTAATACTGTCTATTGAAGATAAGGCCGTGCAAGAGAGTGCGGCAGACGAAATTGTAAGCAAACAGCTAAATGTTAGAGAGGCAGAGAGCCTTTGCAAAAAGCTGACATCTAAACCAAAGCAGAGCAAAAAGGCTGTTGTAACAAAACCGGCACTGCCGGCGGAGGTTGAAATAAGCCTGCGCGAGGTGCTTGGCACTGAGGTTAAGGTTGCGTATAAAGAGGGCAAGGGCGTTTTAAATGTCTCGTTTTATTCTGACGAGCAGTTAAAGGCGTTTGCAAACTTGCTTGGTGAGTACAAGGTGTAGTATTAACTTTACAGGTTAAAAGGATATAAAATTTAAGGAGCGGTAGGATATATGTTAGACATAAAATTTTTGAGAGAAAACCCCGACATTGTGCGCAAAAATATAGAGAAGAAATTCCAGGAGAAAAAACTGCCACTTGTTGACGAAGTGCTAAAACTTGACGAGGAGTACAGGGCGGCTATAAGTGAGGCAGATACACTAAGGGCATCGAGAAACAAACTGTCTAAAAGCATAGGCGCAATGATGGCGCAGGGCAAAAAAGAAGAGGCAGAAGAGGTAAAGGCCCAGGTGCAAGCCGGTGCAGAAAGGCTAAAAGAGCTTGAGGCAATAGAGGAAAAACTACAAGGCGAGATAGAAAAAATTATGATGACACTGCCGAACATAATTGACGACAGTGTGCCGCTGGGAAAAGACGACAGCGAAAACGTAGAGGTAGAGCGATATGGTGATGCAGCAACTCCGGATTTTGAAGTGCCGTACCACACCGACATTATGGAGCGCTTTAACGGCATAGATTTAGATGCCGCAAGAAAAGTAGCGGGCAATGGTTTTTATTATTTAATGGGCGATATTGCAAGACTGCACAGCGCAGTTATTTCTTATGCAAGAGATTTTATGATAGAGCGTGGTTTTACTTACTGCGTGCCGCCGTACATGATACGCTCGGGCGTTGTTACAGGCGTTATGAGCTTTGCAGAAATGGAAAGCATGATGTACAAAATTGAGGGCGAGGACCTGTACCTTATAGGAACGAGCGAGCACTCGATGATTGGCAGATACATTGACAGCATTTTGCAAAAAGAAGAATTGCCGCAGACACTTACAAGTTACTCGCCGTGCTTTCGCAAAGAGAAGGGCGCACACGGCATAGAGGAGCGCGGCGTGTACCGCATACATCAGTTTGAAAAGCAAGAGATGATTGTTGTGTGTGAGCCGAATGACAGCGCAGAGTGGTTTGACAAATTATGGAAAAACACGGTAGACCTATTTTGTACATTGGATATACCTGTGCGCACGCTAGAGTGCTGCAGCGGTGACCTTGCGGACTTAAAAGTTAAAAGCATTGACGTAGAGGCATGGAGCCCACGCCAACAAAAGTACTTTGAGGTTGGCAGCTGCTCTAACCTTGGGGATGCACAGGCAAGGCGCTTAAAAATACGTGTTAACGGCGAGGACGGTAAAAAGTATTTGCCACACACTTTAAACAACACGGTTGTTGCGCCGCCACGCATGCTTATAGCGTTTTTAGAAAACAATTTAAACGCAGACGGCAGTGTTAATGTGCCAAAGGCGTTAATGCCATATATGGGCGGCAAAGAAAAGCTAGTGCCTGTAAAATAATATATAATGCACAAAAGCAAAGCGTAAATTAAGTGCAAAACAACAAAAGTAGGAGCAAAAGTAAAAAAGAGGCTTTAATACGCATTATGCAATAACAAATGTGCACAAATGTTGCACAAACACTTGATTTTACACTAAAAAAATAATATAATATTATAGCTACATTTAAAATAACTAATTTAAAATACACTTGCGATAAAAGAAAAGGGGACATGCAGATTATGAGCACATTAGGCAAAAAAACAGTTGAGGATATCAATGTTAAGGGCAAGGCAGTTTTAGTGCGTTGCGACTTTAACGTACCTATGAAAGAGGGCGTTATAACAAACGACAACCGCATAGTTGCGGCACTACCTACAATTAAAAAACTTATTGAAAACGGCGGCAAACTTATTCTTTGTAGCCACCTTGGCAAACCTAAAAACGGCGCAGAGGAAAAATTTAGCCTAGCACCGGTTGCACAAAAATTAGCGGAGTACCTAGGCAAGCCCGTTACATTTGCAAACGACGATAACGTTGTTGGCGAGCAGGCAAAAGCGGCTGTTGCGGCTATGAATGATGGCGACGTTGTACTTTTGCAAAACACACGTTTTCGCAGCGAAGAGACAAAAAACATTAGCACATTTAGCGAAGAGCTTGCTAGCCTTGCAGAAGTTTTTGTAAACGATGCGTTTGGCTCTGCACATAGGGCACACTGCTCTACAGCGGGCGTTACAGAGTTTATTAAAGACACAGCTGTTGGTTACTTGATGGGCAAAGAGATTGAGTATTTGGGCAACGCTGTTAATACACCGGAGCGTCCTTTTGTTGCTATTTTGGGCGGCGCTAAAGTTGCAGATAAACTTACAGTTATTGAGAACCTTTTAAACAAAGTAGACACTTTGATTATAGGCGGCGGCATGGCTTATACATTTTTAAAGGCACAGGGCAAAGAGGTTGGTAAATCGCTAATTGACGGCGAGAAAATTGACTATTGCAAAGAGATGCTTGCACTTGCTGAGAAAAAAGGCGTTAAGCTGCTATTGCCGGTAGACACAGCAATTGCTGCTGCGTTCCCAAATCCTATAGACGCAGAGATTAGCGTTGAATACGTTAGCGTTGATAACATTGACGCTAGCAAAATGGGCCTTGACATTGGACCTAAAACAGAGGAGCTTTTTGCACAGGCAGTAAGCAGCGCAAAAACAGTTGTTTGGAACGGACCGATGGGCGTGTTTGAGAACCCTGTGCTTGCAAAGGGCACAAAGGCAGTTGCTAAAGCGCTTGCAGATGCAGACGCTACAACTGTTATTGGCGGCGGCGACAGTGCGGCTGCGGTTATGCAACTTGGCTATGCAGACAAAATGACACATATCTCTACAGGCGGCGGTGCCAGCCTTGAGTATTTAGAGGGCAAAGTATTGCCGGGTATTGATTGCATTGCAAATTCTTAAAAATTAAGTTACGTGTAAGGGCGCATTAATAAAAGTAATAGATAAAAGCGGCGCGTTAGCACTGATTTTAAATTAACAGGGGTTAGCCGCATAGGCGGCCCCTGTATTTTTATAGCTTAGAAATTAACCCATTTGCAAGGGCAAAAAATAAGCAATAGCATTACAGGTAGGGGTGCATTTTAGCAGCACCACCTAAAAAATAAAAAGCGGTGTTTTTGCACAGTCACTTGCAAAATCGCCTTTAAGGCAATATAGCCTAATAAATTTTAAAGTGGCAGAATGGAGTTTAAAAATGGATAAGTCTAAACGTAAAGCGGTTATAGCAGGCAACTGGAAAATGAATAAAACAGCGACAGAGACGGGCGCAATATTGGCAGACATGAAAAAATTAGTAGCAGGTGCAGACTGTGATGTTGTTATTTGCGCACCTTTTACAAGCCTTTGCGCAGCGGTTAAAGAGGCAGAGGGCAGCAATATAGCTATAGGCGCACAAAACGTGCATTTTGAAAACAGCGGTGCTTTTACGGCAGAAATTTCTGCAGACATGCTTTGCGATGCAGGCGTTAAATATGTAATTACAGGCCACTCAGAGCGCCGCCAATATTTTGCAGAGACAGACGAGACAGTAAACTTGCGCACAAAAGCGGCACTGGCAGCAGGCCTTGTTGCTATTGTTTGCGTGGGCGAGAGCCTTGAGCAAAGAGAGCAAGGTGTTACAGAGGAGCTTGTTAGATTGCAAACTAAAATTGCACTGCGTGACATTACAGCAGAGCAAATGAAAAACGTTATAATTGCATACGAGCCGGTTTGGGCAATTGGCACAGGCAGAACAGCTACGGCAGACCAAGCACAAGAGGTTTGTGCGGCTATACGTAAAGTATTGGCAGACCTTTACGGCGCACAAGTTGCAGAGGCAACTACAATTCAGTACGGCGGCAGCATGAACGCGGCAAACGCAGACGAGCTTTTGGGCAAAAAAGACGTAGATGGCGGATTGATTGGTGGCGCATCGCTAAAACCGGAAGATTTTGCAGCTATAGTAAAGGCAGCAAGCAAATAATTACATTAAAAAAAACAGCGCTCGTGCAGGGGAGAGGCTTTGCCTCTCTTGTGTTGCACAGAAGTTTTTGACGGCTTTAACATTTATATATGGTGCTTTATGTTTTTTATAAAGAAGAAATAAACACCCGGCACAACAATAAAACAAGCAAACCAAAAATCATAGGCAATTAAAGTTTTTGCCAAGCTTTTTTCAAAAAGCGGAGCCAAGCTTTTTTCAAAAAGCAGAAAAAGCGGAAAAAGCGGATAAGAATGGAGAACAGAATGAAAAAACCCCTAGTATTAAGCATACTTGACGGCTACGGCTACGTGCCAAACGAGACATTTGGCAACGCAATAATAAGCGCAAACACAAAAAACCTAGACAAAATATTCGCAGAAAACCCACACACAACACTAGGCGCATCCGGCATGGACGTAGGCCTGCCCGACGGCCAAATGGGCAACAGTGAGGTAGGCCATACAAATATCGGCGCAGGCCGCATAGTCTACCAAGAGCTAACCCGTATATCAAAATCTATAAAAGACGGCGACTTTTTTGAAAACGAAACACTTTGCAAAGCCGTTGAAAACGCAAAAAATAGCGGTAAAGCTATACATTTCATGGGCCTTTTATCCGACGGCGGCGTGCACAGCCATAACGAGCACCTTTACGGGCTGCTCCAAATGTCAAAAAAAGCAGGTCTTACAAAAGTATACGTGCACGCAATTATGGACGGACGTGACGTACCACCGGAATCCGGCCTAGATTTTGTAAAACAACTAGAAGAAAAAATAAAAGAAATAGGCGTGGGCGAGATAGCCACAATAACAGGCCGCTACTACGCAATGGATAGAGACAACCGCTGGGACAGGGTAGAAAAAGCCTACGCAGCAATGGTTTACGGCGAGGGCGAGAGCGGCACACCGGTTGAAGTAATGGAAAAAAGCTACGCAAACGGCGTTACAGACGAGTTTGTACTGCCAAGCGTAACTTGTAAAAACGGCAGAATAAGCGACGGCGATAGCGTTGTTTTCTTTAACTTCCGCCCCGACAGAGCGCGCGAGATAACACGCACTTTCGTAGACGATAACTTCGACGGCTTCGCACGTAAAACAGGCAGGGTAAACATGTTTTACGTCTGCTTTACTCAGTACGACGCAACAATGCCAAATGTTAGCGTTGCGTTTAAACCCCAAAGCCTAGACAACGTGCTTGGCGCCTACCTAGCCCAAAACGGCAAAACTCAACTGCGCATAGCAGAAACAGAAAAATACGCCCATGTAACGTTCTTTTTTAACGGCGGCGTGGAAGACTCTTTCGACGGCGAGGACAGGGCGCTTATAAATAGCCCTAAAGTAGCTACGTACGACCTTAAACCGGAAATGAGCGCATATGAGGTAGCCGACGAGTGCGTAAAACGTATAGAGAGCGGAAAATACGACGTTATTATATTAAATTTTGCTAACTGCGACATGGTAGGCCACACGGGCATTTTTGACGCAGCAGTAAAAGCCGTTGAGGCAGTAGACGAGTGCATGGGCAAAGTTGCAGCAGCGGTAGAAAAAGCAGGCGGCACAATTTTACTAACGGCAGACCACGGCAATGCAGACAAAATGTACGACGGCGATAAAGATCATCCGTTTACAGCACACACAACAAACCCCGTGCCACTTGTTGTTATAGGCCAGGGCGATGTTAAGCTGAGAGATGACGGCGTACTTGCAGACTTAGCGCCTACAATGCTTAGTTTATTAGGCCTTGCAAAACCTGAGCAAATGACAGGAACAAGCGTTATACTGTAATATTTAGTTTAACTTAATGCGTGCCGATAAAATATTTAAGAGGGATATTTTATCGGCCGCACGTATGAAAAAAACCAAAATATTTAACAGCCGTTAAAATATAACGGCTGTTAAATTAACCCTGCACGGCAGAACTTTTTTAGCTATAAAAGCGAGAGGGAAGTAAAATGTACAAAATATTAGAGAAAGAATCACTAAATCCTACAGTGGTAAAAATGGAGATAGAGGCGCCGCTAGTTGCGAAAAAGGCAAAGGCAGGCCAGTTTATTATTTTTCGCACCTACCAAGACAGCGAGCGTGTGCCACTTACAATAGCGGACTATAACGCAGAAAAAGGCTCAGTTACCGTTATATTTCAAATAGTAGGCTCTGCTACAATGGAGCTTAATACACTAAATAAAGGCGAATGTCTTGCGGACTTTGTGGGCCCGCTAGGCAAGCCCAGCCATATAGACGGCCTTAAAAAAGTAGCAGTTGTGGGCGGCGGTGTTGGCAGTGCAATTGCATACCCTGTGGCCAAGGCCCTGCACGACCAAGGCACTACAGTGCACACCATTGCCGGCTTTAGAAATAAAGATTTAGTTATTTTAGAAGACGAGTTTAAAAATGTGGCGGACGAGATGCATATAGTGACAGACGACGGTAGCTATGGCGAAAAAGGCCTTGTTACAAATGTGCTAGAGCAACTTATTGCCAGCGGCAACCAGTACGACGAGGTAATTGCCATAGGTCCGCTAATTATGATGAAATTTGTGTGCGCACTGACTAAAAAATATAACGTTAAAACGTCAGTAAGTATGAACCCTGTTATGATAGACGGCACAGGCATGTGCGGCGGATGTAGGATAACCGTCGGCGGCGAGACTAAGTTTGCCTGTGTAGACGGCCCTGATTTTGACGGACATCTAGTCGATTTTGACGAGGCGATGCAAAGAGGCACTATGTATAAATCACACGAGCATACAATGCGCGAGCAATCTTGCGAATTGTTAAACAAGGAGGTGTAGTAAAATGCCAAATATGGATACTAAAAGATGTCCGATGCCGGTGCAAGACGCACAGGCGAGAAACGCAAATTTTGAAGAAGTGGCGCTTGGCTACACAAAAGAAATGGCCGTTACAGAGGCACAAAGATGCCTAAACTGCAAGCATAAACCTTGCGTTGCAGGCTGCCCTGTTATGATAGACATACCGGGCTTTGTCTGCGAGGTGGCAAAAGACAATATGCAAGGCGCATTTGACATTTTAAATGCGGCAAGCGCTTTGCCGGCAGTTTGCGGCAGGGTTTGCCCGCAAGAAAAACAGTGCGAGAGCAAGTGTGTGCGCGGCATAAAACAGGGCAGCGAGGCAGTTGGCATAGGCCGTATAGAGCGCTACGTTGCCGACTGGCATAGAGAAAACTCTACCGAGGCGCCGCAAAAACCAACGCCAAACGGCAAAAAAGTGGCAGTTGTGGGCAGCGGCCCGGCAGGCTTAACCGCAGCGGGCGAGCTTGCAAAAATGGGCTACAGCGTTACAATTTACGAGGCATTACACCTTGCCGGCGGTGTTTTAAGCTACGGAATACCCGAGTTTCGTTTGCCAAAGGCTATAGTGCAAGCGGAGATTGACGGCCTTAAAAAAATAGGCGTTGACATTAAGACAAACGTTGTTATTGGGCGCACGCTTACTATAGACGAGCTTTTTGAGATGGGCAACGAGGCGGTGTTTGTGGGCAGTGGCGCAGGCTTGCCTAACTTTATGCGCATTAAGGGCGAGGGCTTAAAAGGCGTGTACTCTGCAAACGAGTTTTTAACAAGAATTAATTTGATGAAAGCGTATTTAGACGAGAGCAAAACCCCAATTTACAGGGGGCAAAATGTGTGCGTAGTGGGCGGCGGCAACGTTGCAATGGACGCCGCACGCAGTGCAAAGCGTCTTGGCGCAAAAAATGTTTATATAGTTTACCGCCGCAGTATGGACGAGATACCGGCACGTGCCGAGGAAGTTGAACATGCCGAGGAAGAGGGCATTATCTTTAAGACGCTTACAAACCCCGTTGGCATTGACGGTGACGAGAGCGGCCATGTAAACAGCATGACGTGTGTTGAGATGGAGCTTGGCGAGCCGGACGACAGCGGCAGACGCAGGCCTGTTGTTAAAAAAGACAGCGAGTTTGCGCTGGAGACCGACTGTGTTATTATGGCAGTGGGCACAAGCCCAAATCCGCTAATTATTTCTACAACGCCGGGCCTTGAGTCCAACAAATATGGCTGTATTGTAACAAACGGTGACGATGGGCTTACATCTCGTGACAACGTTTATGCAGGCGGCGACGCTGTTACAGGCGCGGCCACCGTAATTTTGGCGATGGGCGCAGGTAAGCAAGCGGCAGCGGCAATACATAAATCTTTGCAAGCTTAGGCGTATAACAATTTTTTAAAATGCATAAATTTACAAATTAAACGTATATAAATTTAAGAACGGAGTGCTGTAAATGGCGTTGACAACTAAACTAAAAGAGTTGATTTTGCAGGGCAAGTACGACGATACTTTTGCTAAACTGTACGGTAAGAGCGAGGGCATGTGCGAAAAACAAAGGCAAAGATATATACAGACTATAGCATCTTTTGAGGAGATATTTGGAGCAGACAGAGACATTTGTATTTACTCAGCGCCCGGGCGCACAGAGATAGGCGGCAACCACACAGACCATAACAACGGCATGGTTATGGCGGCCGCTGTAAACCTGGACATAATTGCAGTTGTGGCAAAAAATAACGATAATACGTCACGTGTTAAATCAAAAGGGTTTGATAAAGTAGACGTTGTCGACATGGGCGACCTAGTGCCAAAAGCACAGGAAGAAAACTCCTCTGTAGCGTTACTCAGGGGCGTTGCGGCCGGCATAGTACAGCGTGGCGGCAAGGTAGGCGGCTTTGACGCCTATACAACGTCGGACGTTTTAAGGGGCTCGGGGCTGTCAAGCTCTGCCGCTTTTGAGGTTGTGCTCGGCGCAATTATTAACGGCGAGTTTAACGATTTTAAATTTGATGCAGTTGAAATTGCAAAGATTAGCCAGTATGCAGAAAATGTATTTTTTGCAAAGCCAAGCGGCCTTATGGACCAAACGGCAAGCAGTGTTGGCAGCGCAATTACTATAGATTTTAAAGACCCGAGCGCACCTGTTGTTAACAAAGTTGCGTTTGAGCTTGAAAAATACGGCTTTGCGCTTTGCATTACAGACACAAAGGGCAGCCATGCGGGCCTTACGGACGAGTATGCGGCAGTGCGTGGTGAGATGGAGCAAGTTGCAGGCTTTTTTGGCAAAAAAGTGCTTAGAGAAGTAGACGAAAACGAGCTTATAAGCAACATGGCAAAGGTGAGAGAAGTTACAGGCGACAGGGCTGTTTTGCGTGCGCTGCACTTTTTTGCAGACACTAAGCGAGCAGAGGCGTTATCAAACGCAATTAAAAACGACAACTTTAATGAGTTTTTAAGCCTTATAATCGAGGGCGGACACTCTTCTTTTGAGTATAACCAAAATGCGTACTGCATTAAAAAGCCGACAGAGCAAGGCGTGTCTGTTGGCGTTGCGCTGTCGCAAAAAATATTGCAGGGCAGTGGCGCTTGGCGCTTGCAGGGCGGTGGCTTTGCAGGCACTATCCAGGCTTTTGTGCCAAACGCACTGCTTAAAAAATATGTAGACACAATGGATGCAGTTTTTGGCGATGGCAGTTGCTACGTGCTGAGCGTGCGCAATTACGGCGGCGTTAAAGTTGAAGAAAACATTTGATATACAGTAAAATTTGGGCTTGCCTTTGCTGCTACAGCGGGCGGGCCCTTTTGCTATAATTTGTGTATAAATAAAAAAGTACAAAATAAAGCACGGCAACGCATTTTAACAGCGGCTATGCTAACGGACAAAGGCGCCTCCGCCTTGCATTTTGCGCACCTTTGTGGTACAATTTGTCAAGGTGGAGCTGTACGCCTAAAAAGCACGGCCGCCAATACCGAATATAAACTGCGGCATAATTATACAAGCCGCAAAATTAACAGGAGTGTGATTTTTTGGAAACCCCCAGTCCCAGTACGTATCTAATTTTGTTATTCCTTCTATTGTTTTCATCGTTTTTTTCAGCAAGTGAAACAGCGCTTTCGTCTGCAAACAAAATACGCTTAAAAACAAGTAGCGACAACGGAAGCAAGGGCGCAAAGACGGCGCTGCATTTGATCGAAGATTTTGACAAGACTTTGTCGGCAATACTAATAGGCAACAACATAGTTAACATAGCAGCCGCATCTATAGCCACAACGGCCGCAACTATGCTGTTTGGCGCAACAAACGGGCCGCTTATTTCTACTGTAGTAGTAACCATAATTGTGCTAATTTTTGGTGAAATACTGCCAAAAAGCTTTGCAAAAGAAAGCGCAGAAAAAGTCAGCTCGTCAATAGCTATGCCACTTCAGTGGATAAAATCGCTACTGCGCCCGGTAGTTTGGGTGTTTGTGCAAATTAAGCGCGCGTTTACCGGCAGGCGCTCTAACGAGCTTAACGTGTTGCCAAGCGTTACAGAGGACGAGCTAAAAACAATAATTGAAACGGTTGAAGAAGAGGGCGTTTTAAACAGCCGAGAGACCGATATAATACAGAGCGCGATAGATTTTAACACTATTACCGCGCAGGACATACTTGTGCCGCGCGTTGATATTGCCGCGGTAGACGTGCACACGCCGGGCGATAAAATAATAGAGCTTTGCGTGCACAAAGGCTTTAGCCGCATACCCGTTTACGACACAAGCATAGACAATATTATAGGCGTTTTATACGCCAAAGATTTACTTTACGCACTGCTTCAAGGGCGAGAAATTAACCCAAGAAAAATGAAGCGTGATGTTATGTTTGTCTATAGATCTAAAAAAATTAACGATTTACTAGCAGATTTGCGCCATAGCAAACAGCACATGGCCATTGTTACAGACGAGCACGGCGGCACGCTGGGCCTTGTTACAATGGAGGATATACTAGAGGAGCTTGTTGGCGAAATTTGGGACGAGACGGACAAGGCACAAGTTGCCGTGCGCCGTATAGATTCAACACGCTGGCTTGTGGCAGGCCTTACACATATTGACGATGTGTTTGAGCAGATTGATTTTGTCGACAAGCAGTTTGAGTGTGAGGCAACCACTGTTGCAGGCTGGGCGCTTGAGGAGTTTGAGCGCATACCGGCGGTGGGCGACAGCTTTACGTATAAAACACTGCGTGTTACCGTGCAAGAGATGGACGAACAGCGCATTGAGAGCGTTATGATTACACATTTGCAAAAAGTAGACTAGGCTGTTTTATATTAAAATAGCACTTAATATCAATATATTATGCTTAAATTAAGGAGCAGAGCCATGTAGATTATCTGTAGGGTGTATTTGGCTAGCAAAGAGTGAATAGCAAAGAGGCAAGGCGCTTTATTAAATAAAGCAGTGCCATTTATTATTTGCCTATGGCGAAGCTAAGCACACGCATGATTATTGGCATATTTGTCGGATGCCGTGTTGGCGCGCGGCCCAATGCCACACTTTGAGAAAAAACTATATTTATTATACGGAGAAAAAATGGAAATTATAGGTTTGATAACCGCCGCACTGCCGCTTATAGCCGTCTTGGTGCTTGTAGGCTCGGTTGCATTTGCCGTGCTAAAAGTGCGCGGCATGATAAGACAGGTGTCGCAAAGGGCGTTTGGCACGGCGAACTTTTTAAAGGGCGCACGTGAGGTAGAGCTTGAGAGCCGCAGCACGCCACGCTCTTTAACGGGTGTTGAGAAGTTTGAAATTCCACAGTTGCAAAGGGATTTTCCCGAGCTGTCTATAGACAGGCTTAAGACACAAAATGAGGACATGGTGCTTGCTTTTTTTGAGTGCGTTGACACAAAAAAAGTTAAAAAAGAGTTTGAAGAAGAGCACTTAAAGCACTATGTAACAGCCTATATTAGCGACTGCGAGAAAACAGGCACTACTATATCTAACGTTAAAATTCACCGCCAGGTAGTAAGCGACTACAAAAACATTGGCGGCAAGGCTGCGGTTACTTTCCAAATGGCGCTGGAATTTGTAAAAACCACTAAGGGCAAGCCGGCAGAAAAACAGCAGCATAAAATTAAAACCGTTTGGATTTATGTTTATGATTTAAGCAAGCTTGAGCACGACAAAGTGCCCGACAGCGCAATGTCTATTAACTGCCCTAACTGCGGCGCGCCCGTAACACGCCTTGGCGATAAGTTTTGCGAGCACTGCGGCACCGGCGTAATTATCGACTACGAAAAGACATGGCATTTTAACGACATTGATTTTATGGACTAAAATAATAATTAAATTAAGGCAAAAAAGCGCCGCTTTTATAAGCGGCTGTTTTGCGCTTAAACACAGGGAGGAAAACACGTGGGCAATATTGAGGATAAAATAAAAAAACGGCGCACGTTTGCTATTATATCGCACCCGGACGCAGGTAAGACAACACTTACCGAAAAACTGCTTTTATACGGGGGCGCAATACAGCAAGCGGGCATAGTAAAGGGTAAAAAAAATGCGCGCGCAGCCGTGTCAGACTGGATGGAAATTGAAAAACAACGCGGTATATCGGTAACTTCTTCTGTTATGCAGTTTGAGTACGAGGGCGTTTGTATTAACATATTAGACACGCCCG
>CAYJBO010000018.1:12728-39957 GCA_964368295.1 uncultured Bacteroides sp. | reverse complement strand
TTTTTGTATTATCTGACAACAATTTTGCTCTAGTTTTTGAAAAGACTTTGTTTTTCAACAGCTCCAAAAAGGGGAGCACCGTGTATAAAAAAACTATAAAACGCTTAATAGATTTTGTATTTTCGCTGCTTGCGGCATTGTTTTTGGCGCCTTTAATGCTTATTATTTGCGTGTGGATAAAGTGCGATTCAAAAGGGCCTGTGCTATTTTGCCAAAAGCGAGTGGGCAAAGACAAAAAGCTATTTTCTATATTAAAATTTAGGACCATGTACAAAGACACGCCAAAGGATGTGCCGACACACCGTTTGCCAGACCCAAAATCGCAAATTACAAAGGCAGGTGTGTTTTTGCGCAAGACAAGCCTTGACGAGCTACCGCAGATTTACAACATACTTGTAGGACAGATGAGCATTGTGGGGCCACGCCCTGCACTGTGGAATCAGGACGACCTAATTGCAAAGCGTGACGAGTACGGCGTAAACGCACTGGTGCCGGGCCTTACGGGCTATGCACAGATAAACGGCAGGGACGAGCTGCCGATTGACGTAAAGGCAAATTACGACGGCTACTATGCCAAAAATATAAGTTTTTTGCTCGATGTTGAGATATTTTTTAAAACTATAACAAACGTTATATTTAGTAAAGGCGTAAAAGAGGGCGGCACAAACGGGCTGTAAATGCGCTTTTGTGCTTGCAGATGCGAGCGATATTTGTGCACAGGGCACAGTAAAAACGTTGGCACTATTAAAAAGGAGCAAAGTATTTTGGAGTATAAACAGGCTGTGGATTGGGTGCACGGTTTGCCGCGGCTTGCTAGCACGCCGGGCATTGAGGGCACAAAAAGATTGCTTAATAAGCTTGGAAATCCACAAGACAAGCTGAAATTTGTACACGTGGCCGGCACTAACGGCAAGGGCAGTGTAACAATGATGACGGCGGCAATATTAAAGGCGGCCGGCTACCGTGTTGGCGCAATGACAAGCCCTTTTGTGACAAGTTTTAGAGAGCGCTTTTTTATTGATGGCGAGCTGCCCGAGAGGCAAAAAGTTGCACAGGTGCTTACTGCCGTAAAAAGTGCGGCAGAGCAGGACATGCAGCAGATAGTTGGTTTTGATGCTGTTACGGCGGCGGCAATACTGCTTTTTTCGCAGCAAAATTGCGACATAGTGTGCATGGAGACGGGGCTTGGCGGACGGCTGGACTCGACAAATGCCGTGCAAAACACACTTGTTGCGTGCATAACGGCAATAGACAAAGATCACACAGAGCTGCTTGGCAACACGCTTGACAAAATAGCCGCCGAGAAGTGTGGAATATTTAAAAATAATTGCGACGTGGTATGTTACCCGGCACAGGAGACTAAGGCGCTGGATGTGATAATAGAGCATGCAAAAAATAACGACTGTGCGCTGATTTTGCCAAAAGAGAGCGATTTGATAACAAAGGCAGATGATGAGAATAGCCTTACGGGTTCTGTGCGCTTTGGAAATAGCTTTGTGTATAAGGCGCTAAGCGTAAACCTGCCGCTGTTTGGGTATCATCAGGCGCTAAACGCAACTGTGGCAATAGAGGCTGCGCTTGCGCTGAGAGGTGAAAAGCACGGCTACAACATAGACGACGAGCACATAGTAAAGGGGCTAGAGTGCGTAAGTTTTCAAGCCAGGATAGAAATACTGTGCGAAAATCCGCTAATAATACTGGACGGCGCACATAATCCGCACGGGGCACGGGCGCTTGCAAAGGTGCTAAAAGGCACAAATTGCAAAAATATGTCGGCGGTAATTGGTGTGCTTAAGCGTGGCGATGTGCGCGAGATGATGGGCATACTTTGCCCTAATTTTAGCAAAATTTACACCGTAAAGCCGCAGTCTCCCCGTGCGATGGAACAGGCGGAACTTTGCGAAATAGCGAAAGAATTTTGCGAGAACACCACTGCATGTGCCGATGTAGAGCAGGGCGTTTTAAATGCTGTTGAGCATGCAAAAGCAAACGGCACAGGCCTTGTAATCTGCGGTAGCTTATACCTAGCATCACAGGCGCGCGCACTTTTGGTGCAAACACAAGACGATTAAAATTCTTTTTGCAAAAAATAAAAGGCATACATAATTCTACAAAAAAATTGAGCAAATAGCGATATTATAGGCGTACAAGCTGTGAAGAAACCACAGCTTGTACGCCTTATTTTTTTACAAAGGAGCAATAATTAAAAATGACGCACGTTAAATTAGAGCAGGAAAAAGGCACGCTTGTGGCTAGGCTGGTTGGTGAAATTGACCACCACGGGGCAGAGATGATGCGTGTTAGGATTGACGACAGAATTGGGTGCCATATGCCCGAAAAGCTAGTGCTGGATTTTTCAGATGTCACGTTTATGGACTCGTCCGGGGTGGGGCTTATTTTGGGCAGACACAGGATAGTGAGCGAGCACGGCGGTGTTGTTGTTGTGCAAAGGGCGCCGCAAGACATAAAACGGGTGCTTGCAATAGCCGGCATAGATGCAAAAGAGTGAGGTGAAAAATATGAAATACATAAATAAAATGACTACTACTTTTCCGGGTAAAAGCACAAACGAATCTTTCGCACGCAGCGTAATAGCGTCGTTTGCATCGCAGGCAGACCCAACTTTAACGGAGATGGCAGACGTAAAAACCGCCGTTTCGGAGGCCGTTACAAACTGCATAGTGCACGCATATAAAGAGGGCATTGGCAATATAACCATGTCTGCGGCGCTGTTTGAAAACGGCAAACTTACCATTGTAATTGCCGATAAAGGCTGCGGCATAGACGACGTAAAACAGGCTATGGAGCCGATGTTTACAACGGGTGGAGAAGAGCGCGCAGGGCTTGGTTTTGCGGTGATGGAGAGCTTTATGGACAAGGTAAAAGTGCGCAGCATAAAGGGAAAAGGCACAAAAGTTACGCTTATAAAAACTTTGGGCGAAAAGTAAAAAGGGCTGTGCGGCGCAGTAATTTTGCGCATAAGCACGCATACAAGGAGGTGATGTATTGCCTGTTGTACTGGGCCCCCGTGCCGAATTTATAGAAAATAACTTAGGGCTTGTGCACTCTTGTGCTGGCAGGTTTAAAGGGCGAGGCATAGAATATGACGACTTATTTGCCGCCGGCAGTGTGGGTATTGTCAAGGCGTACGACGGCTTTGATGAGTCAAGAGGCCTTTGTTTTTCAACATATGCAGTGCCCGTTATTTTGGGCGAGATTAAAAAGCTGTTTCGAGATGGGGGCAGTGTAAAAGTTAGCAGAAGCATAAAAGAGCTTGGCATAAAAATAAACGCCACAAGGGAGCGCATGTTAAAGGCCACAGGTAAAGAGCCAACCGTTGGAGAGATAGCAAAAAGGCTAGAGGTTACAAAAGAGCAAGTAGCCCAGGCTATGACGGCGTGCCTGCCGACTATATCGCTAACGCCTGTAACGGACGGGGAGTCTGCACGTGAGTTTGACATACCGCAGGACAGCTGCGAGGAGAATATTGCGGACTTACTAAGCCTAAAAACGGTTATGGCAGAGCTTGCGCCAAGCGACAGAAAGCTTATATATTTGCGCTTTTTCAAGAGTAAAACACAGAGCGAAACGGCCAAAATTATGGGCACAACACAGGTGCAAATCTCACGCAAAGAGCGCAAGATTTTAGAGAGCATGCGCAAAAGGCTCATGGAGTAAAAAATGCGCACAAAGAAGCCGATGTGTGTTACACATCGGCAAAACTATTAAGTAAAACGCCTTTTTGCAAAAGCGCAAAAGGCTAGGTAAAATTGTTGCGGCGTTTTGAGCATGCTCAATTTAACAAAGCTTTTACGGCGTGAGCATACTTATTAAAAATTTAAAATGCGGCTAAATTTTAAGCTCAATCAAATAAACTCGTCTGCTCGTGCGTTGGCTCAAGCGTTCTTATATAATTAAAAATTTCGCCCTCTTTGCACATCATGCCATTTTGTGCACAAAACTTTTTTACAAAGGCATTTAGCCTTGCGCACTCTTTATTGCCTATGCCGTACGAGGCGCCAAAAGTGCGCATGTATTTTGCCTTTAAGCCTGCAAAGTGCTCGTCTAACTTTTTGTAAAAATACTCCCTGTTGCCGTAGCGCAAAGTCATGCCCATGCCAAAAGTAAGCACGCCTTTGACGTCGGCGCTTTTACAATAACCTAAAATGCCGTTAACATTTTCTGTGGTATCGTTTATAAAGGGCAAGGTGGGCGTAAGCCACACTATTGTGGGTATGCCTGCCTTTTGCATCTCTTTTAGCACCTCAAAGCGCCTTTTGGTGGTGCAAACATTCGGCTCTAAAATGCGGCACAAATCTTCATCAAACGTTGTAAGCGTCATTTGTACCACGCACTTTGCCTTTTTGTTAATGCGCTTTAATATGTCGATATCACGTAATATTAAGTCGGACTTTGTGAGAATGGCAACTCCGAACCCGTGCCTCTCTATAACCTCAAGGCATCTTTTAGTGCTCCCAAGCTCTTTTTCAAGCGGCAGGTACGGGTCGGTCATTGCACCTGTTGTAATCATTGCCGGGCTCTTTTTGCGGCCGAGCTCTTTGTTAAGCAGTTCCGCCGCGTTAATTTTAACTTCGATATCCTCAAAATTATACGTCTTGCCGTAAATTTCGCTGCGGCTGTCGCAGTATATACAGCCGTGCGTACAGCCCCTGTAAATATTTATGCTGTTTTTTGCGCTAAGCATGTTTTTGGCAGTTATTTCAATCATAAAATTAGCCCTGGCTTATACTATCCTCACACGTATAACGTTTGCAACGCTGCTCAAATCGTCGCACACGCTGTCGGGCACTTCTCCGCTTGTGTCTATAAGCGTGTAGGCAAAATCGCCCTTGGATTTATTTACCATGTTCTCGATATTAACACCGTTTTTGCTTGCAATTTCTGTAATGCCTGCAAGTATGCCCGGTGTGTTTTTGTGTGCGACACAAAGCCTGCAGCCGCCTGTTTTTGGCATGCTCACATCGGGGAAATTAACGCTGTTTGTTATGTTGCCGTTAATTAAGTAATCGCCAATTTGCTCAGACGCCATGACGGCACAGTTGTCCTCGCTCTCGGGCGTAGAAGCGCCAAGGTGAGGTATGCAAATGCAGCCCTCGACACCGAGCATTTCCTCGGTGGGGAAGTCCACAACATAAGATGACACGCGCCCGGATTTAAGCGCATTCTTCATGTCTAAAGAGTTTACAAGTTCGGCACGTGAAAAGTTAAAAATTTTAACGCCGTGCTTCATGTCGTTAATATTGCTCTCTTTAATAAAGCCTTTAGTGTCCGCGGTATACGGTAAATGTAGCGATATATAGTCGCATTTATTAATTAAATCCGAAAGATTTACACAGTGCTTAACACTGCGAGATAAATTCCAAGCGGCCTTTATGGATAGATACGGGTCGTAGCCTAAAACCTCCATGCCAAAGTGCACAGCGGCATTGGCAACTTTTACGCCAATTGCACCAAGGCCTATAACGCCCATTGTCTTGCCGCAAAGCTCAGGCCCGGAAAATTGCGATTTGCCTTTTTCAACAAGAGCGGGCACTTTATCGCCCTCGCCCTTTAAGGTTTTTGCCCACTCCGAGGCCTTTATAACGTTGCGGCTGGACAACACTAGCGAGCCGATGACAAGCTCTTTAACGGCGTTTGCATTTGCGCCGGGTGTGTTAAAAACTACAATGCCGCTCTCGGAGCATTTTTCAACAGGTATGTTGTTTACGCCTGCGCCGGCGCGTGCAATTGCAAGTACAGACTGTGGCAACTCCACATCGTGCACAGAAGCGCTGCGCACAAGCAAGCCATGTGGCTCGGCGGTGTCGTTGTCTATGTTAAAGGAGTTTGAGGAGAGTAGCTCCAGTCCCTTTGGCGATATGTTGTTTAAAGTTTTAATATTATACATTAGCTATTCTCCTTTTCAAATTTATGCATAAAGTCTACAAGGTCTTTAACGCCTTGTGCAGGCATTGCGTTGTATATAGAAGCGCGCATGCCACCCACACTGCGGTGGCCTTTTAAGTTTACAAAGCCCTCGCTCTGTGCCTTTTCGCAAAATGCTGAGTCTAACTCTGCGCTAGGGCTTGTAAATGTAACGTTCATAATACTGCGGTCTGCCTTGTTTACAGGGTTTGCAAAAAAATTGCTGTCGTCTATAAAGTTATAAAGCAGTGCCGCTTTATCTGTGTTGTATTTTTCCATTTGAGCAAGCCCGCCCATCTCGCTCTCTATCCAATTGAGCACAAGGCCCATCATATAAATGGTGTAGCACGGCGGTGTGTTGTACATGCTGTCCTCGTTTATAATTGTGTTGTAATCTAGCATGGCAGGGCGCACTATGTCTTGCCTTGTGTTTTCTAGCAGGTCTTGCCTAATAATGGCAACGGCCATGCCGGCAGGCGCTACGTTTTTTTGTACGCCAAAGTAAATTAAACCGTAATCCGCAACATTTGTTGGCCTGCTTAAAATACAGCTGCTCATGTCCGACACAATGGGAACGCCGTTTGTGTTAGGCAATTTTGTAAAACGTGTGCCGAAAATTGTGTTGTTTTCACATATGTGCAAATAGCTTGCGTTGTCGCTAAGCTTAATGTCTGCGCTTGGTATGTATGTAAAATTTTTGTCTTTGCTAGAGGCAACAACGTTTGCAGTGCCAAATTTAGCACCCTCTTTTTGCGCCTTGTCGCTAAACTGGCCTGTTACAATATAATCGGCAACGCCCGTAGTCATTAGGTTCATGGGTACCATTGCAAACTGTGTGCTTGCACCGCCCTGTATAAAGCCTATTTTATAATTTTCAGGTATGTTTAGCACACGGCGCAAACTGTCGAATGTGCCCATAATTATATTATCGTACACTTTGCTTCTGTGGCTCATCTCCATGACGGATTGTCCTGAACTTGCGTATTCAAGCATTTCGCTCTGTGCTTTTTTTAGTACCGAAACAGGCAACATTGAAGGGCCTGCGCTAAAGTTGTATACTCTTGACATAAACAGTTTCCATCCTTACGCTAAAAATTATTTTGCGGGCAAAGTTAGTATATGCGGCTTGCCCTGTGCATTAACCTCGGCACTTTATTTTGATAAAGTGCTATACAAATATTATAATGGTTTATGCCTACATGTCAATACTAAAAAGCGAATGGCACAAATAAATATCAAAAATTGACTAATTAAAAGCAAATATGGTATGCTAAAAAAAACAAAAACTTTGGGGTATGCTGTATGACACTAATAATAATAGTTATAATTTTAGGCATAATTGATATTACAGGGCGCATGATTACCCTTAGCCATATGTTAAAAAACACGCAGGTGCGCACATTAAATTATAAAACGTGGATGTGGCTTGTGGCGCTGTTAAACTTTGCTTTTATAGCATATTGGCTGTTTGCACACAAAAAAAGCAAGGGTGAAACAGACTTAAAATAAATAAAAATAAAAATGCATAAAAGCCTTTTGTCTTGCAACTAAAGACGAACAGGCTTTTATTTTTTTGCGGTTTTGCCTATTGTGCCCTACTTGCCAAGGGGTTTATACCAATAAAAAGCAGAGCAAAACAGGTAAATGTTTATGTGCTTTTTTGCATAGCGCACACAAAAAAATTTATAGCGGATATTTTAATAAAGCGCTAAAAAGCTAATAAAAAATGTGTTTTGCCACAATTTTATAACGCCAAAAGTGGCAAACTAATTTATTTTGCATAGTATGGGTTAGGCTGTAAAAGTATATTTGCAATATTTAAGCGCAAAAACATCACTGCTAAGCCTATGACAAAAGGCGGCAACAGCGCTAGTTACTTTCGGCCAAAATAACAAGTAGTAATGCTTGCAAAAAGCAAAAGGGGTGTTATAAATGAATAATAAAATGCTACAGTTTTTTTTAGGTGCGCTGTCGCCAACCGGCTTTGGCAATTATTACACACAGGTTTTAAGCGATACCTCGTGCAATGTGGTGTTGTTAAAAGGCAGCCCGGGCTGCGGTAAATCTACGCTGATGCGCCGTGTTGCAAACTACCTTTTAGAAAGGGAAAAAGAGGTAGAAATTATCTACTGTGCAAGCGACCCCGACTCCATAGACGGCGTTATATGTAAGGAGTGCAATTTTGCAATTGTAGACGCCACTGCGCCGCATGTGTTGGAGCCTGCCTATCCTATAGCTTTTGAGCAAGTCATGCCGCTTTACTACTGCATAGACGCAAAAAAACTGCGCAAAGATAAAGAGAGCTTAATGGAGCTGTTTGACAAGTACACAATGCTGACAGAGCGGGTTACACGCTACTTAGCGGCGGCGGGTAGCCTGCTGCAAGACACAGCACGCGTGGCGCAAACGTTTACGAATGTGGCAAAGGCACACGAGCTTGCACGTGCACTTGCACGCAGATATTTGCCGGCGTATGATGATAAAATGCAAAGCGTTAGCAGCGCGGTGCCACAGAATTTACAAGCGGCGCAAAAGGGCGAGCAGATACGCCTTTTAAGCGCGGTAACGTGGAAAGGCGTTGTGGGCTTTGAGGACACCGTGCCAAAGCTTGCTGACGACATAGTGGTGCTGGACGACGCCCACGGCTGTGCCGCAAAGGCAATGCTTTACACACTGCGCAAAGAGGCGCTAAAACGAAACCTTGAAATAATTACTTGTTACTGCTCTATGAGCCCGTACGATAAAATAGAGCACCTTATAATACCCTCGCAAAGGCTTGCGTTTGTGACAAGCAATGCATACCACAAAGCAGCATTTAAAAATGTAAAAGAAGACAGCACACAAAATATAAGAAAGATACACTGCACAAGATTTTACAGCAAAGAGGCAGTTCGGCTGAGAAAAAACAGGCTTAAATTTAACCGCAAAGCGACAGAACAACTGCTTTTACAAGCGCAAGCACTGTGCTGTGAGGCAAAAGCCTGCCACGACGAGATAGAAAAGTACTATAAACATGCGGCAGATTACCCGGCGTTAGACAGGGCGTATGAGAAGATTGTGGCTGCGCTTTAATGGAGCACCGGCAAAGCTTTTGCTATAAAAAGCGCATTAATACACACAGCATTGCGGATGCTTTTTAAAATGCAAAAAAACTTGCCCTTTAAAAGGCGGCTAAAATTTATAGGCTATTTTTAATAGGCCCGTTTTAAGCAGGCAAAGGCCCTTATAATTTGCAAAATTTAAGGGCCTTTGCCTGTTTTTTTGTTGCCGCTAAAAAATGTTATTTTATTAACGATATTTTTGAGCTGTTTAAGGGTGCATAATGTATTGACTTAATTGCATATACAGTGTAAAATTTAACTTGATAGCTAAATTTGCAAGGTGCGATTTAAACCGCAAAAAACGCGGATGTCTTTGGTTTTTTTTGCAAAGTTTAAAAGCGCAATAGCTATGCTAAGATTTTAACAAATTTTGTTTTAAATTATAAAGTTTTTTGTAGCTGTAAGACGGCTGAAAGGAATGGATGTAAAATGATAATTACATTAAAGGGCGACGTGCAAAGAGAGTTTGAAAAAGGCACGGCCGCAGAGATAGCAAAACAGATAGGCGCAGGGCTGTATAAAAGCGCATGTGCCGCTAAAATAAACGGTGTAACGTGTGATTTACGCACGCCGGTAGAAGAGGACTGCGCACTTGACATATTGACATTTGCAGACGAAGAGGGCAGACGTGCGTTTCATCACACCGCAAGCCACATGCTTGCACAGGCTGTAAAAAGGCTTTACCCAAGCGCTAAGTTTGCAATAGGCCCTGCAATAGACAACGGCTTTTACTACGATTTTGATGTGGAAAAACCGTTTTCTAGGGACGATTTGGACAAGATAGAAGCAGAGATGAAAAAGATTTGCAAAGAGGCACTTATGCCCGAGCGTTTAGAGATGACAGCGGACGAGGCGAGGGCTGCAATGGCAAACGAGCCGTATAAATTAGAGCTTATTGAGGAGCTTGCTTCAAAGGGCGAGACATTATCCTTTTATAAACAGGGCGATTTTGTAGACCTATGCGCAGGGCCGCACATCATGGACACGTCTGTAATTAAGGCAATTAAGCTTACAAGTGCCACAGGTGCGTACTGGCGCGGGGACTCTGACAAGGCGATGCTATGCCGTGTTTATGGCACGGCGTTCCCAAAAGCCAGCGAGCTTGAGGCGTATTTAACGGCTGTAGAAGAGGCGAAAAAACGTGACCACAATAAAATTGGCAGAGAGCTAAAATTCTTTACCACTTCGGATGTTGTTGGCCAAGGCCTGCCGCTGTTGATGCCCAAGGGTGCAAAGCTGTTTCAAATTTTAAACAGATACGTACAGGATAAAGAGGAGCTTGAGTACGGCTATGTGCAAACACGCACACCGCTTATGGCAAAGAGCGACCTTTACAAAATTTCGGGTCACTGGGACCACTACCGAGACGGCATGTTTGTAATGGGCGACCCAGAGGCGGCGGACAAGGAGTGCTTTGCACTGCGCCCTATGACTTGCCCGTTCCAATACCAAATTTATCTCTCAGAAAAGCACTCTTATAGGGAGCTGCCAATTAGATACGGCGAGACAAGCACACTGTTTAGAAACGAATCGTCGGGCGAGATGCACGGCCTAATACGTGTGCGCCAATTTACAATAAGCGAGGGGCATATTATATTGCGCCAAGACCAGCTTGAAGAGGAGTTTAAAAATTGTGTAAAGCTTGCAAGCGAGGTTATGGCGGACATTGGGCTCGACGGCGACATCTCTTACAGGCTTTCGAAATGGGACAAGGACAACAAAGAAAAATATATTGGCGATGAGGCAATATGGGAATCCACACAGGAAGCAATGCGCAATATGATGGAAAACATTGGCCTTGATTATAAAGAAGAAGACGGCGAGGCGGCATTTTACGGGCCAAAGCTCGACATTCAGATGAAAAACGTGTACGGCAAAGAGGACACTATTATAACTATTCAAGTCGACCCGTTTTTGGCGCAGCAGTTTGACATGACTTATGTTGACAGCACAGGCAAAGAGGTGCATCCGTTTATAATTCACCGCACTTCTATTGGTTGTTACGAGCGCACAATGGCGCTTATACTTGAAAAATTTGCAGGTGCACTGCCTGTGTGGCTAAGCCCGGAGCAAGTGCGTGTAATACCTATAAGCGATGCGCACGCAGACTATGCAAAAGAGGTTTTACAGGGCCTTAAAGCGGCTGGCATAAGGGCAGAGTCTGATTTCCGCAGTGAAAAAGTTGGCTATAAAATAAGGGAGGCACAGCTAGAAAAAGTGCCGTATATGCTTATAGTTGGCGCACAAGAGGTAGAGGATAAAACTGTTAGCGTAAGGGCTAGGATAGAAGAAAAAGGCGGCACAATGAAGCTTGCCGACTTTGTAAACCAAGTAAAACAAGATGTTGAAAATAAGGCATAGAGTAAGCCTTTAATTAAATGGTGTCTACACGGGTAAAAGCGGTTTGTTTAGCATATTTTGCGTGTTATTGCGCTATAAAACTTAAACTTATTTATTAGGTATAAAAGTTTTATAGCCCTTTAATTGTAAATGTGTCTAAAATCAGCGGCGTTTTACCTGCGTAGACACTGTTTTAGAGCAGAGCAATTTGCGCTTAAAATATTGTAAGCTTAAAAGATTTTGCAAAATCTGTTGTTAAAATTTTTTAAGGCGCAACAATAACTTTTGTAAATAGGCACGGCGTGGCTTTGCCCAATCTAAAGGCGGCTTTGCCCTGCGCTTTGCAAAGTCTCGCCTAAAAGCTCCTCATTTTGCGGCATAGATGGAGAATAGAATGAACAACTTAAAAAATCACGACCTTGTGCGCACTTTTTGTGAGCTAAAAGGCAACCCAAAGTGGTCTATAATAACAGAGCCGCTGTGGTACATACCGTATGCGCTTTTTGCGCCATTTGCATCGCTGTACATGTCGCATATCGGCCTTTCGGGCGAGCAAATTGGCCTTATTATATCAATAGGCTTTGTGTTTCAAATGGCGTGCGCCTTAATTGGCGGCGTTATTACCGATAAACTCGGCAGAAGAAATACCACGATATTTTTTGACCTTTTTGCATGGTCTATACCATGTTTTATATGGGCATTTGCGCAAAATTTTTGGTGGTTTTTAGCAGCCGCCATTATAAATTCGCTTTACCAAATTACAAACACGTCGTGGAGCTGCCTTTTTATTGAGGACTGCGAGCCAAAACATTTGACAAACGCATTTACGCTTATCCAGCTTTGCGGCATGCTGTCGGTGTTTTTTTCGCCCATTGCAATTGTGCTTGTAGATGCGTACTCCGTTGTGCAGGTGGTGTCGGTGCTATACATAATTTCCGGCATTTCTATGACGTTAAAGTTTTTTTTGCTGTACATTTTTGGCGGCGAGACAAAAATAGGAAAACAGCGCCTCGTAGAGACAAAGGGCATATCTTACCTTGATATGTTTCGAGGTTATGGCGAGGTATTTTTAAAGATAATCAAATCAAAAAGCATGAGATTTGTGGTTGTTTTTATGGGCCTTACAAATATTGTCTTAATCGCCACAACAAACTTTTTTTCGCTTTATATAACCGAGCATTTAAATTTGCCAACAAATTTAGTACCTGTTTTTCCGCTTGTGCGCACGGCAGTTATGCTGCTTTTTGTAATAGCGTTGCAAAATGTAATAAACACGCTAAAAATGAATGTGTCGCTTGTTGTGGGCTTTGGCCTTTTTGTGGCTAGCCACATTTTGCTAATAGTGGCACCACCACAGAATATTACCTTTGTAATACTTTACACCGTGCTAGAGGCGGCCGCACACGCAACCGTTTACCCAAGAAAAGACGCACTTATGGCGTTTTATGTAATGCCCAAAGAGCGCTCTCGTGTGTTTGCAATATTTAACACGGGCATGATTGCACTGTCGGCGCCGTTTGGGTATATAATTGGCGTTTTATATGCGCAAAATTATAAGTACCCGTTTATTTTTAACATCGTAATTTTTGCAGCTTGCATACTGCTGTCTTGCACGGTAAAGGCGGTAAAAAAATACGATGAAAATGTGCAAGACCGCACATAAATTGCAATTAGTGCAAAACAACGGCTTAAATACAGCAAAATTAATGTGTCTTATAAAGTTCTGCGTGGTTTACACGTGGACATTAATATAAAAAGGGAGATTTTTTATGCTTAAAATGAACGGTGACTCTATTCAAAGCAGTGCACAGCAGTGGCAGAGCGCAAATGTTAAATTGCCACAGTTCAACAGACACGAGGTTGTAAGCGCAACTAAAGACAAGCCTACTTGGGTGCACTTTGGTGCGGGCAATATTTTTAGGGGTTACATAGCGGCACTAGGGCAAGACTTACTAAATAAAAATTTGATGAAAACAGGAATTATTGCCGCAGAAACGTTTGATTTTGACATTGTTGACAAAATATACAAGCCCTTTGACGACCTGACAATGCTGGTTACGCTAAATGCAGACGGCACGACAAAAAGGGAGATTATAGGCGCTGTTACGCACTCTTTGCGTGTTGGCGCACAGTATGCCGAGGACGTTGACAGGCTAAACGAGATTATGCGCGAAAAATGCCTGCAAATGTTGTCGTTTACAATAACAGAAAAAGGCTATGCAATATACATGCCAAACGGCGAGCTGTTGCCTGTTGTTAAAGAGGACATGCAGGCCTTGCCAAGCAAGGCACGCCACACCATGAGCGTTGTTTGCGCGCTTTTGCTTGAGCGCTTTGCGGCAAATAAAGCGCCTATTGCGGTTGTTTCTATGGATAACTGTAGCAATAATGGCGACAAATTAAAAAGCAGTGTTGTGGAAATTGCAAAGGCATGGTGCAAAAACGGCTTTGTGCAAAAAGAGTTTGTAGACTATCTTTGCGATGAGCAGTGCGTGTCTTTCCCCGTTAGCATGATAGACAAAATTACACCGAGGCCGGCGCAGACGGTGTGCGACAGCCTTGCGGCAGACGGCATTGAGGATATGGCGCCAATAGTGACTAGCAGAAACACATTTATAGCGCCTTTTGTAAACGCCGAGGCGGCGCAGTACCTGGTAATCGAGGATAAATTCCCAAATGGCCGCCCACCGCTTGAAAAGGCAGGCGTGTTTATAACCGACAGGGAAACTGTGGAGAAAACCGAGTGCATGAAAGTTACAACTTGCCTAAACCCACTGCACACAGCAATGAGCGTTTACGGCTGTGTTTTAGGCCATACACTTATATGCGAAATGATGAAAGATGACGATATAGTGTCGCTTATAAAAACGTTAGGCTATAAAGAGGGGCTGCCGGTTGTTGTGGACCCGGGCATTTTAAGCCCAAAAGAGTTTATAGACGAGGTTGTGCAGCTGCGCCTGCCAAATCCGTTTGTGCCGGATTCTCCGCAGAGGATTGTCACCGATACATCGCAAAAAGTTGGCATACGCTTTGGCGAAACTGTAAAAAGCTACATAGCACAGGGAAAAGACACAAAACAGCTAGTTGCACTGCCGCTTGCAATTGCAGGTTGGCTAAGGTATCTGCTAGCGGTCGACGACGATTTGTGCGAGATGGAAGTCTCGTCTGATCCGCTAAAAGACGAGCTTCAAGCGGCGCTTAGCGGCATAAAAGTTGGCGACAAAGACAGCTATAACAAGCAGATATTGTCAATAATTAAAAACAAGAGCATATTCGGCGTGGATTTAGAAGAGGCAGGCCTCTCAGAAAAAATAGAGGGCTATTTTGTTGATATGATAAGCGGCAAGGGCGCCGTGCGCAAAACACTAAACAAAGAGCTTAATAAATAATTAATAACAAGGAGAATTTGCCGTGAAAATGACATTTAGATGGTACGGAAAAGACAGCGACAGTATAACACTAAAGCAGATAAAGCAAATCCCGGGAATGAGCGGACTTATGGGTGTGTTAAACGAAAAAGCCGCAGGCGAGGTTTGGACATACGAGGAGTGCAAAGAGTACACAGACTACATTAAACAGGCGGGCCTTGAGTGCGAGGTTATTGAGAGCGTAAACGTGCATGAGGACATTAAAATGGGACTGCCGACAAGGGACGAGTACATTAAAAATTATTGCACAACAATAGAAAACCTAGCAAGAGTAGGCGTAAAAGTAATAATTTACAACTTTATGCCGGTTTTAGATTGGCTGCGCACAGACCTTGCAAGAGAGATACCCGAGGACGGCAGCAACAGCCTTTATTATGACGAGGCAGAACTTGGCGAGTTATCGCCTATGCAGATAGTGGAGAACACCGCAAAGAGCTCAAACGGTTTTACACTGCCGGGCTGGGAGCCGGAGCGCCTTGCAGAGCTTGAAAAAACGCTAGAGATATACAAGGGCATTACAGTGGACGACATGCTAAACAATTACAAGTACTTTTTGCAGGGCATAATACCAACTTGTGAGAAGACAGGCGTAGTAATGGCCTGCCACCCGGACGACCCGGCATGGCCCATATTTGGCCTGCCACGCCTTGCGCACAGCCAAGAGGGCTACGACAAAATTGTAAACCTTGTAGACAGCCCCTACAATACAGTTTGCCTGTGCACAGGCTCACTTGGCAGCGAGCCAAACAACGACGTGCCTGCAATTATACGCCACTTTGGCAGCAAAAACAGGATTGGCGCAATGCATGTGCGCAATGTAAAATACCTAGGCTACCGCAAATTCCGCGAGGCAAGCCACTTGAGCTGTGACGGCGACATTGACATGTACGCCGTTATGAAGGCTATATACGACACCTGCCCCGACACATACATACGCCCCGACCATGGCCGCATGATTTGGGACGAGGTGGGCAGGCCCGGCTACGGCCTTTACGACAGGGCGCTTGGCGTAACGTATTTAAACGGCCTTTGGGAGGC
Organism: uncultured Bacteroides sp.; assembly: GCA_964368295.1. Taxonomy (GTDB): domain Bacteria; phylum Bacillota; class Clostridia; order Oscillospirales; family Ruminococcaceae; genus Ruthenibacterium. The sequence goes on along the minus strand of CAYJBO010000018.1, from coordinate 24,125 downwards.
TATTTGTAAAGAAAACGGCAAATAATATTTGTTTTTTACGGCTGTGTAAAATAGCTTAAAATTGCTTAATACATATAAAAGCTTATAAATTATAACGTGGTTATGTTAAAAATACACGTTTATAATTTATAAGCTTTTTGTTTTTTTGTGCGCACAAATGTAAAATATAAAAAATGTTTCTTTATATATTTTACGTATATTTAACATAACGCAGATAACAAACTTTACATAACTTTGATAAACTATTACTTGTCGAGAACGCCTTGACACCGTACAAACAGCAAGGCGGGGCGTATACGCACTGCACTGCTAAGTGTGTGCACAGGGTCGCTTTTAAATTTGTTATTCTATTATATAGATAATAAAAATTGGCACAGCACCCTAAAGCTTAAATCCCTATAAGGGATATTTTAGATGTCATGTTGGCGCAAATTTAACTTTAATATAAGTAGATGCATGTGCCACTGTCAAAATAAATATCAAACATAAAATTTAAGGAGCACAAAAATGAAAAAGGTTATAACATTAGTATTGGCAATTATGATGAGCTTAGTGTTGTTTGCAGGATGCACAGCACCACAAGCAGAGACAACAGACACACCGGCAGCAGAGACAACAGACACACCGGCACAAGACGGCGCACTAGAGGGCACAGTAGCACTTGGCGGTTCAACAAGCGTTGAGAGCGTTATACTATCGGCAATGGAAGTATTTATGCAAAACAACCCCGGTGTTACAGTTACATACGACCCAACAGGTTCTTCAAGCGGCGTTAAAGGCCCAATGGAAGGCACACTTGACATAGGACTTGCTAGCCGTGACGTTAAAGACGAAGAGGCAGCAGAGGGCGCAGTTGGCACAGTATTTGCAATAGACGGCATTGCTATCATCGTACACCCTGACAATGCAGTGGCTGACATAGCACTAGAGGACATTACAAAAATTGCAGACGGCACAATAACAAACTGGAGCGAGCTTGGCGGCGCAGACGAGGCAATCGTACTAATCGGCCGTGAGGCAGGCAGCGGCACACGTGACGGCTTTGAGAGCATTGTAGGCGTTGAAGAGTGTGTATACCAAGAAGAGCTAAACTCAACAGGCGGCGTTATCGGCTCCGTATCAGGCAACCCCGGCGCTATTGGCTATGCATCACTTTCAGCTGTAGACGAGAAAGTTAAAGCAGTTACAGTAGACGGCGTTGAAGCAACTATGGAAACAGTACAAGACGGCACATACGCAGTACAAAGAAACTTTAACTTTGTAACTGTAGACGGCACAGAGCTAAGCCCTGCAGCACAAGCATTCTTTGACTTTGTACTTAGCGCAGAGGCTCAAGACCTTGTAGTTAACGCAGGTGCAGTACCTCCTGCAGCATAATTAAAACAAAAGCAAACCCCTAAAACAGGGCATAAAGAGAAAGACGGTGGTTGCATATGCAACATCGTCTTTCTCGACATGTTAAAAACAATGCGATAAATTACAAATGGCAATCCCCAGGTAAAAACAGTGCGGCATTTTAACTTTTACAGGTGTAAAAATATTAGCGATAGTAACTCCACAGGCAATTTAGTTTGAAGTTTATACGCCTTTATCTTTGTAAAATTTACACAGCTTAAATATTGCAAAGCAATTAAAGCGGCGTTTTATATATAAGTAATTTTTATGTCTTGCGCAAATTATTTGCAACTTGTCTTATGGCGGTGCTGTGCACATGCCAATTTATACTGTACACAGTATAGTGTAAATAAAATCTACTTTAAGCGAGGCCTAACGGCCTGCAATACTATGAGGTGAAATCAGTGAGGCTAAAACATGCCATTGAAAAAATAATGGGCACGATATTTTTTGTGTGCGGTATAGTGTCGGTGTCCGCAGTAATGCTTATAACTGTATACATGGTTATATCGGGCATACCCGCAATAATTGAGATAGGTTTATTTGACTTTTTGCTCGGTCAAACGTGGAAACCAACCGGCAGCGAGCCGGCCTACGGTATTTTGCCGTTTATACTAACAAGCATTTACGGCACGCTCGGCGCCATAATTATAGGCGTGCCAATAGGCCTGCTATCAGCGGTGTTTCTTGCAAAAATTGCGCCTAAAAAGGTGTCGGCGGTAGTGCGCCCGGCGGTAGAGCTGCTTGCCGGCATACCCAGCGTTGTGTACGGCCTTGTCGGCATGATAGTACTAACCCCTGCAATACGCGAAATATTTGACCTAAAGAGCGGCGCCACTCTATTTGCGGCAATAATTGTGCTGTCGGTTATGATACTGCCCAGCATTATATCTATAAGCGAGACGGCACTGCTTGCCGTGCCGCCGGAGTACGAAGAGGCCAGTTTGGCACTTGGCGCAAATAAAATAGAAACCGTATTTAAAGTTAGCATACCTGCGGCAAAAAGCGGCATAGTAGCAGGCATAGTGCTAGGCGTAGGCCGTGCAATAGGCGAGGCAATGGCGGTTATAATGGTTGCCGGCAACGTTGCAAATATGCCAAAAATGTTCGAGAGCGTAAAGTTTTTAACAACGGCCGTGGCAAGCGAGATGTCATATGCGTCGGGCCTGCACGAGCAAAGCCTATTTAGCATAGCGCTTGTTCTTTACTGCTTTATAATGGGCATAAATGCATTTTTAAACTACTTTCTTAAAAAGGAGAATAAGTCGTGAGCCATAAACTTAAAAGATCGCTTTACACAAACATATTAAAAGTATTTATATACGCCAGTGCGGCAATTATGGTAACATTGCTTATTGCGCTAATAGGCTATATATTTTACAGGGGCTTGCCGCATATTAACTGGGCATTTTTAAGCCAGCCGCCCGTTTACACAAAGGACACAATAGGCATATTGCCAAACATATTAAGCACGCTTTACGTAATAGGCCTTACGCTTATAATAGCGCTGCCAATAGGCGTTGGCGCTGCAATTTATCTGTCAGAGTACGCCTCAAACAGGCGCTTTATCTCAATAGTAGAGTTTACAACAGAGACGCTTGCAGGCATACCGAGCATTATATACGGCCTTGTTGGTCTGTTGTTTTTTGCAAGGCTGCTTGGCTTTAAAGTTAGCCTTTTTGCCGGTTGTTTTACAATGGTTATTGTTATTTTGCCTACAATTATACGCACAACACAAGAGAGCCTAAAGACAGTGCCCGCAAGCTATAGAGAGGGTGCGCTAGGCCTTGGCGCTACAAAGTGGTACATGATACGCACAATAGTGTTGCCCTCGTCTATAGACGGCATTGTTACGGGATGTATACTTTCTATTGGCAGAATAGTTGGCGAGAGCGCCGCGCTATTATTTACGGCAGGTGTTGGCACGGCAATGGCGTCTAACCTGTTGCAGGCTTACCAAACAGGCGGCGGCACGCTGTCGGTTGCGCTTTACATGTACGCAAACGAGCGCGCAGAGTTTGACGTTGCGTTTGCAATAGCGGCAATATTGCTTATACTTGTGCTTGTTATAAACGTGGCAACTAAATTGGCGCAGTCCGCATTTAAAAAGAAAAACAAATAGGCAATGCACAACATATTTTATTTTAAGTACAATTTTCGCTTTGACATTTACCCTTCTTGCTGATATCCTAATAATAATAAAAGGAATAAGCTGTATTTTTTTGCAAAGCGTTTAAGATAAGAAAAGAGGAACACTTATGATATCACCTGATAATAGCGGCATAGTGTGCGCAAAAGATTTAGACCTTTACTACGGGGAATTTCAAGCCTTAAAGGGCATAAATATGGCCATACCAAAGGGCGACATAACGGCATTTATAGGGCCGTCGGGCTGTGGTAAATCGACATTTTTAAAAACAATTAACCGCATGAACGACCTAGTGCCGGGCGTGCGCATAGAGGGCAGTGTTACATTTAACGGCGGCGACATATACAAAAAAGAAGTGGACGTAACACAGCTAAGAAAAAGCATAGGCATGGTGTTTCAAAAGCCAAACCCATTCCCCATGAGCATTTACGACAACATAGCTTACGGCCCACGCTTACACGGCACGCACTCAAAGGCACAGCTTGATGAGCTTGTGGAAAACAGCCTAAAAGGCGCTGCGCTTTGGGAAGAGGTGAAAGACAGGCTTAAAAAAAGTGCGCTTGGCCTGTCGGGTGGACAGCAGCAAAGGCTTTGCATAGCACGTGCGCTTGCGGTACAGCCCGAGGTGCTGTTGATGGACGAGCCGACAAGTGCGCTTGACCCTATTTCCACTTCTAAAATTGAGGAGCTGGCATCAGAGCTCAAAAAAAATTACACAATAATTATAGTTACACACAACATGCAGCAGGCGGTGCGTATATCAGATAATACGGCATTTTTCTTGCTGGGCGAAGTGGTAGAATATACCGATACAGAAAAGATGTTCTCCATGCCTAAAGACAGCCGCACAGAGGACTACATAACAGGGAGGTTTGGATAATATGCGCAGTAATTTTGACAAACAATTAGTGATATTAAGAAAAGAATTAACATACATGGGTGCACTGTGTGAGACGGCGATAGCCAGCGCAGCAAAGGCGCTTGATTGCTCGGGCGAAGAGTTTGCAAAAATAAACAAAATAGCGGACGACGACATAGACCGCAAAGAGCGTGATATTGAGGAGATGTGCATAAAACTACTCTTGAGCCAACAGCCTGTCGCAAGCGATTTGCGCCAAATTTCTGCGGCGCTAAAAATGATAACTGACATGGAGCGCATAGGCGATCAGTCCAGCGACATTTTAGAGATAGTAAAGACAGATAAACTATGCATGAACACAAACACAACACACCTTAAAGACATGGCCAGGGAGACAATTACCATGGTTACGCTAAGCATAGACGCATTTGTAAAGCAGGATATGCAGCTTGCAGAGCAAGTTATAGGCATGGACGATGCCGTGGACACACTTTTTGACACCGTTAAGCACGAGCTGCTTGATATGGCAAAAAACGGCACGGGAAACGGCGAGGTTTTGCTTGACACATTGATGATAGCAAAATATTTTGAGCGCATAGGCGACCATGCAACTAATATTGCAGAGTGGGTTGTTTACAGCATAACAGGAGAGCACAAAAGCTTTGTAAACGGGCAGTAACAGCTGTTTTATTAAAGCAATTTTAACCGTGTTAGGCACGCTTATACCGCGTGCTATCAAAGTGCTAAAGGGGATGAAAGCATGATATATTGTGTGGAAGACGACGATTCTATCCGTCAGCTTGAAATATATGCGCTAAAGGGTGCAGGCCTTGATGTACAGGGTTTTTGCGATGCAAAAGGGCTGTGGAAAGCGCTTGAGAATAAAAAGCCAAACCTTATTATACTTGACATAATGCTGCCCGACGAGGACGGCATAAGCATATTGAGCAGCCTAAAAAGCAAGGTTTCAACACGCAACATACCTGTGTTAATGGCGTCTGCAAAGGGCACAGAGTACGACAAGGTGCTAGGGCTGGACAGCGGTGCAGACGACTATATTGCAAAGCCGTTTGGCATGATGGAGCTTGTGGCAAGGGCAAAGGCGCTGATAAGGCGCAGCGGCACGGCAGAAGAAGAGGTGCTGACGGTGGGCGCAATATCCATCAACGTAGTTCAACATAAAGTGTATGTGGAAAAAGAGGAGAAAACTCTTACAAAAAAAGAGTTTGCTGTACTGCAAACTCTTATGGCAAAGCCGGAGCAAGTTTTTAGCAGGGATGTGCTGTTAAGCCGCATTTGGGGCTATAATTTTGACGGGGAGACACGCACCGTGGACGTGCATATGCGCACACTGCGCTCTAAGCTCGGCAGTGCCGGCGACCAGCTACAAACAGTGAGGGGCATGGGCTACAGGGTTAGCAGCGAGATAATTGAAAATAATGCTACTTAAAAAGAGTGAGATGATAAATTTATGAAAAAACGTATAGCGAGGGATTTTTCGCTTTTGGGCATAGGCGCTGCAATTTTGTGCGGACTGCTTGTATTTTTGTTTTTTGAGGCTAGCGCCACAAGGCAGATGGAAGCGTATGTAAATAACAGCGCAAATGCAATGGCCGATATATTTAACAGCGGCGCGTTAGACAAGAGCGAGCTTGACATAAGAGACAACGACGAGCTGCGTATCACGTGGATATCGCAGAGCGGCGACATACTGTACGACACGGCAGGCGCAACCGAAAACCATGCAGACAGGCCGGAGTTTATAGAGGCGGTTCAGTATGGCAGCGCACAGGCTAGGCGTCCGTCTGACACGCTTAGCACCGAGATGTTTTACTGTGCAAAATTGCTTGATGACGGCAGTGTTTTGAGGGTTAGCGCAAAGGGCGACAGCGTTTTGGCGCATGTGGCATATCTGTTGCCATTTGTTGCGGTTGCAATTTTATTTGTAATAATTTTGTCTGTGATAGCTGCAAATGCGTTTACAAAAAGCCTTGTGGGGCCAATTGAAAAAATTGACGTGCGCAAACCGCTGGAAAATGACACGTATGAGGAGATAACGCCGCTTTTAAGGCGCATGCACACACAAAATAATAAGTTGTCACAGCGCATTGCAGAAGTAGACAAAATGCGAGAGGACTTAGCGGCAATAATAAACACAATGACAGAGGGCCTTATTGTGTTTAACAAAACGGGGCTTATAATAAGTGTAAACAAAAGCATACTGCAAATTATGGCTGTCGAAAAAGAAAACGCACTCGGCCAGCCGCTTCTTGCACTGCGCAGAGACAAAGATTTTGTTGCAATTGCAAACTCAATTGAAAAGCACGAAAATATGCAGACGGAACTGCACATAAACGGCAGAATTTACAGGGCGATGTTATCTCAGGCGCCGGAGGGCGGCAGCATACTTATGTTTGTGGACGAGACAGACAGATGCGAGGCGGAAAAAATACGCAAAGAATTCTCTGCAAATGTGTCGCACGAGCTTAAAACACCGCTGCAATCCATACTGGGCTATGCGGAACTTTTAAAGAACGGCCTTGTAAAAAATGACGATAAAGCGGATTTTTATGAGAGTATTTACAGAGAGTGCAGGCGCCTGATTACGCTTGTACAGGACATAATAGATTTGTCTCGCCTTGATGAGAACGAGCTGTTAGAGCAAAAGGCAAACATAGACGTTTTAGAGGTAGCAAAACAAATAGAGAGCGAGCTAAAAGAGAAAGCGGCACGTAAAAACGTAAGCCTTTCGGTACAGGGCACAGCGCAAACTATAAGCGGCGTCCATGCGCTTTTATACGAGATGATTTTTAACACTGCGGACAACGCAATTGCGTACAACGTAGACGGCGGCAGTGTGACAATAAGCGTAGACGAGGGCGATGACGGCGTAGAAGTTACAGTAAAAGACACGGGCATTGGCATACCGCAAGAGCACTTGCCAAGGGTGTTCGAGCGTTTTTACAGGGTGGACAAAAGCCATTCCAGGCTGACGGGCGGCACGGGTCTTGGGCTGTCTATTGTAAAACATGCGGCGGCTGTGCAAAATGCCACGGTAAGCCTTAACAGCCGTGACGGTGAGGGCACTACTGTAAAGATGGTGTTTCCAAAAGTAGCGATAAATCAGCAATAAAAAGTAGCCGCGTGGTTTGTTTGCTTTGCAAAGTGCACATTTAAAGTAAACAGCATGCGGCACAATATAATATTAATATAGGGCAACTGTGTAAATTAAGGCTTTAAAAGCGCTAAAAGCTTGACAAATCTGCACAGTTGCTTTAAAATTAATATGCAAGTATGGCGTATTTGCAATATTAAGCTTATGCGCTAATTACTGTAAGTGGCAGTGCACTGTTTTTATGCGTGCGTGTGCCCTTTTAACAACATTACGTATACGTAAAACGCATACAAAATTAAAAAACGGAGTAGTGCATTATGAAAAGAATTAACACAGTAGAGACACGTGATTTGAACGAGAGCAAAAAAACAGGCGGATGTGGCGAGTGCCAAACTTCTTGCCAATCGGCTTGTAAAACGTCTTGCGGCGTGGCAAATCAGCCGTGTGAAAAAGAGTAATTTTAAAAAGTTACATGTATTCCGGCCTGTAAAAGTTTGCGCCTGCGTGCATCTTTTGCCGGCCGGTTTAATTTTTAGCTATAAACTTTTAATAACGAGGATATAATGGTACATCAATATAAATTAAACGGCATAAACATTGTGCTAGACACATTTAGTGGCGCCATACATACGGTGGACGACGTTGCGTACGACATGATTGAAATGTATAAAACCAAAGGCGAAAAAGAGCTTATTAGCGAGCTTTTGCTTAAGTATAAAGGTGTCGATGGCGTTGATGAAAACGAGCTTGAAGAGTGCCTTGACGACATAAAACAGCTTGAAAACAGCGGCAAACTCTTTACGCAAAACGGCTTTAAAAATGATGCGTTAAACTATAAAAACACAAAAAACGACATAAAAGCACTATGTCTGCACGTGGCACACACGTGTAACTTAAACTGCTCGTACTGCTTTGCGGCACAGGGCAAATACAAGGGCGAAACTGCGCTTATGTCGTTTGAAGTGGGCAAAAAAGCGCTTGATTTTCTGTTTGAAAACTCGGGCACGCACAAAAATTTAGACGTGGACTTTTTTGGCGGCGAGCCGCTTATGAACTGGGAAAACGTTAAAAAACTTGTTGCATACGCAAGGCAAGAAGAAGTAAAATTTGGCAAAAACACACGCTTTACGCTTACCACAAACGGCGTACTTTTAGACGATGATGTGATGGATTTTGCAAACGAACACATGCACAATGTGGTGCTGTCGCTAGACGGCAGAAAGCACGTGCACGACAGGCTGCGCAAGGATTATCAGGGCAACGGTAGCTACGATAAAATAGTGCCTAAATTTAAAGAGTTTGCCAAAAAAAGAGGACAGAAAGATTACTACATGCGCGGCACATTTACACACGCAAACACAGATTTTACAAACGATATTATACACATGGCAGACCTCGGTTTTGACAGGCTTAGCATGGAGCCTGTTGTGTGCGACGACAGCGATGAGGCGGCGCTTACAAAGCAGGATTTACCCATATTAAAAAACCAGTACGAGGCGCTTGCCCTTGAGATGATAAAAAGAGAAAAAAACGGCAACCCGTTTATTTTTTACCACTATATGCTAGACTTGAAAAATGGGCCGTGCGTTTATAAGCGCATAGCAGGCTGTGGCAGCGGCGTTGAGTATATGGCGGTAACGCCAAACGGAGACCTTTACCCATGCCACAGATTTGTAGGCGACGACGAGTTTAAACTGGGTAGCGTGTTTGACGGAGTGCAAAACACTAAAGTGCGCGACGGTTTTCGCTCTTGCAATGTGTACTCTAAAAAAGAGTGCGAGGATTGCTGGGCAAGCATGTATTGCTCGGGCGGGTGCGCCGCAAATAGCTACTATGCAACAGGCGACATAAACGGCATTTATGAGTACGGGTGCGAGCTTTTTAAAAAGCGCATAGAGTGTGCCATCATGGTAAAAATAGCACAGGGCAACGTATAATAAATTGACAGGAGAGACTGCAAATGCACACGCCCATATGTGATTTTGTAAACGAATATGCACAGTCGGGCACGCTTAGGCTGCATGTGCCCGGCCACAAAGGCACAGGGGCTATAGGGTGCGAGCGGCTTGATATAACAGAGGTTAGCGGCGCAGACGAGCTTTACGACTCATCGGGAATTATAGCCCAGAGTGAGCAAAACGCATCAGACATTTTTGCCAGCCGCCAAACATTTTATAGCGCCGGCGGCTCGTCGCAATGCATAAAGGCGATGCTTTATTTGGCGCTTACGGCGGCAAAAAACAACAGCAAAACCGTAATTGCCACAAGAAATGCGCACGTATCTTTTTTGCAGGGCTGTGCACTGCTTGGCATTAACTGCGCATGGGCGGGCAGTAACAACACAGCGGAGCTCTGTAGCTGTAGCATAAGCGCAAGCGATGTGAGCATGGCCATAAAAAGCTGTGAAGAGGCGCCGCTGTGCGTTTATATAACATCGCCCGATTACATAGGCAATGTGCCCGACATTAAACAAATAGCAGAAGTTTGCAAGGCGCATGACGTGCCGCTTGTGGTGGACGGTGCACACGGTGCATACATGCGCTTTTTGCAAGACGATTACTATAAACATCCGCTGGAGCTCGGTGCGGACATGTGCTGTGACTCTGCGCACAAAACCTTGCCGGTGCTAACCGGTGGCGCATATTTGCACGTGTCTAAAACAGCGTGTGCAAATTTTGAGCAAAGCGCAAAAAAAGCATTGCTAATGTTTGGCTCTACGAGCCCATCTTACTTAATTTTGCAGTCGCTTGACATGTGCAACAAGTTAATTGCAGACGGATACGACAAAAAGACAGCGCATTGCGCACAGCTTGTAGGCGAGCTGAAAAAAGAGCTTATAAACACAGGCGTCAACCTTTTTAAAAGTGACCCACTGCGCATAACGGCAGACGCAAAAAGCCTTGGGTTTAGCGCAAAAGAGCTTGCGGCACTTGTGCGCAAAAGCAAAATAGAGCCGGAATACATCGGCGAGAGCTGCGTTGTTATGATGATTTCGGCAAATAACTCCGGCGAGGAGATAAAAGAAATTTTGCGTTTTTTTAAAAACATTGCGGCGCTTAATAAACCGCCTTTGCCACAAGCAGAGCGCAAAAAAATTAATTTTGAGCGAGTGATGTCGATGCGCAGTGCGGCACTATCGCCCTGTGTAACTGTGGCAACGCTTGACGCTGTAGGCAAAATATGTGCAAGCCACGTTGTGCCGTGCCCGCCGGGGGTGCCGGTTATCATGGGTGGAGAGCGCATTACAGCCGATGTGGCAGACTTTTTACAAGATTTAGGCGTTTTTAAAATAGACGTTGTAAAATAATGTATGCGCGGTTAAAATGATATTGTTAAAAAAAACCGTGCAAAGGGGGAGAAGATGAAAAATAAGACGTTTTTCCAAAGTGTGAAATGCGCCATAGTAGGGGGCAAAGTAGCCTTTAAGTCAGAGAAAAATTTTGCAATATATGGCGTAATAGCGTTAGTGTTTTTTGTGTTTAACCTACTGCTTGGCAGCAAAATTTCAGAGTACGGCATATTTTTTATTGCGACAGCCGGTGTTTTTAGTGCGGAGTTTATTAACACCGCAATAGAGTATTTGTGCGACGCAGTAAACCCCCAGTACAGCGAAAAAATTAAAAATGTAAAGGATATTGCCGCGGCAGGTGTGCTTGCGTTTGGCGTGGGTTTTTTTATAACGCAGGGCATTGTTTTGTTGCCAAAGCTTTTTAGTATATGATTAATATTTATACAACAATTTTGCCCGTTGTGTTAAGCGGCGTTGCAAATATGCTTTTTACAAGGACTGCACTATATAAAAATAACGCAAAACCAATAGATTTTGGCCGTAAGTTAGGTGATGGCAAAGATGTTTTTGGCAAGAACAAAACGTGGATA
>CAYJBO010000018.1:0-12718 GCA_964368295.1 uncultured Bacteroides sp. | reverse complement strand
ATAGGCTTTTTAAGCATGGTGGTTTTTGCCTGTGTAATTCAGGTGATATGGGGCTTTTTATGTGGCGTTTTTGACATTGAGCAGTATAACGACCTTTACACAAACGCCCAAAACACAGTGGCGTTTAATGCCGTTGCAGGGCTTTTAATGGGTTTTGCCTACATGTTGTTTGAGCTGCCAAACAGCTTTATAAAGCGCAGATTATCGATAAATCCCGGCAAGGGCGCAAAGGGGATAAAGGGCGCTGTTTTTTTTGTGGTAGACAGGTTTGACTCGGTTATAGGCGTTGCACTGGCCCTGATTTTACTGGGCGCAATAGATGTGCAAAGGGCCGTGATTTACGTGCTTGTGGGGGCGCTGACACACATAGGCGTAAATTTAATTTTGCTGCGCCTTCGTGTTAGAGATAATATTTAATTTAGCTGTGAAGTATATTTAAAAGCAGTGCTTTGTCTGTGTTAGCTTTTAGGCAAATATTGCGTTATATAGTTAATTATAAAAATTTATGGGGTAGTTTATAATGATAGGTGAGTATAATAAATCGGTAATTTTAACTTACGTGGGCGTAACAGCCGCACTTGTGGGTGTTTTTTTTGCGCTAAATCAAAACGTTAAAATTGCATATTTATGCCTAATTATTGCAGGAATATGCGACCTGTTTGACGGGGTTGTTGCAAGGCGCTGTAAAAGGACAGAAAACGCAAAAATGTTCGGGCTTCAGCTGGACTCGTTGGCAGACATGGTGTCCTTTGTGGCGCTGCCGTGTGTAATTGCCTTTAGCGTTTTAGGCCAGTGGGGCTTTGTGTGTGTGCCGTATGCCTTAGCCGGCATTATACGCCTTGCCTGGTTTAATATTTCAGCAAATTCTGACGTTAAAACTGAGTATTTTCAAGGGTTGCCCGTTACATATGCCGCATTAATTTTGCCTATTTATTACTTGTCCCACGCTTTATTAAGCGAGCAAGTTTTTAAAATAGGCCTTTTTTTGCTTTATTTAGCAGTGGCATTTTTGTTTGTGTTAAACGTAAAAATAAAAAAACCTCGCGGTAAAGCGTATGTTTTTTTATCGTTGCTGGCCGTTGTTACAACGCTTGCAATAATAATGGTGTAGCGGTATGGCACGCATGTATTACAGCAGGGCGCAAAACAAAATGTGCGAAGAGAGCGCCCCGGCAGATAAAAAACTAAACTTTTTATACAAGACCGTGCGTGGGCGCATTTTGTTAAAGACCGTGTTTGCACGTCGCTGGTTTTCGTTTCTTGTCGGCAGATACTACACGTCTGTGCACACTGGTAAAAAGTTAAAGCGGTTTATAGGCCGGCACCCTGAGCTTAGCGCATATAACTATAAAGATTTTAAAAGTTTTAACGATTTTTTTACTCGTGAGGAAGAGCGGCATTGTGCGCAACAAGAGGGTGTTGCTATAAGCCCTGCCGACGGCCTTGTAATGTGCTTTGACATCGACAGCGGCCTAACGCTTAGCATAAAGGGCGCAAAATACAGCCTGCAAGAGCTGCTGCAAGATGCACAGCTTGCGCAAAAATACATCGGTGGCAGGTGCTTTATTTATAGGCTTACACTTTTAGACTACCATAGATACAGCTATATAGACGATGGCGAAATATGCAGCACAAAATATATAAAAGGCGCGCTTAACACAGTGCGGCCAATGGGAACACAAAAGGACAGTTATTTTAAAAATTCACGCTGTGTGAGCGTTTTTGCCACAAAAAACTTTGGCACGGTTGCCAATGTGGAGGTTGGCGCAATGCTTGTGGGCAAAATAAAAAACCACAAAAGCAGCGGCGCCTTTGTGCGCATGGAAGAGCGTGGATACTTTGAATACGGTGGCTCAACCGTTATTCAACTGTTCGAAAAAGGAAAAATAACGCCGTGTAGCGACATAAATAACATGTCGGCACAAGGCGTTGAGACAAAAATATCAACGGGGGAAATTATAGGAAATGCTTAGACGTTTAAACATATATTTTAAGGAGATGTACCCAATATTACCACGCCTTTTGCTGGGGTTTATTGTGTTTGGGGAGATATATTTTATACTGCTTTTAAACAACGAAATAGTAAATTTTACACTCGGCATACAGGAAGTTATTGGCGGTTTTACGGTGTTTTCCTTTTTAATGTGGCTTAGAATAGCAGACGATTTTAAAGACTACGAGCACGACAAACGCCTGTTTGCACACAGGCCGCTTGCGTCGGGGCGAGTGCATAAAAAGGACTTGCTCTTTTTAATAATACCCGTTATAGCGCTCACGCTAATTTTAAACCTATTATTTATGAACAATTTTTTGTTCTGCCTACTGCTTTACTCTTACGGCACATTGATGGCGCTTTGGTTTTTTAAAAAGCATAAAATACAAAAAAGTTTGCCGCTTGCGCTTGTAACACACAACCCGGTACAGCTTATTTTAAATTTATATATCATCTCTTTTACGGTAATAAAGTATGATATATCGGCGTTTTCTTTGTACACAGTGCTAGTGGCGTTTACGCTTTATTTCCCTGCTTTAATATGGGAGATATCACGCAAAGTGCGCGCGCCAAAAGACGAGACGCAGTATACCACTTACTCAAAGCTTTTTGGGCATAAAAAATCTGTGGATTTTGTACTTGTTTTAACGTGGGTAGACATAATTACAAACGTAATCCTCGTGTGGCATTTGAACATAGTTTCCGCCATACTTTTACTGTTAAATGCCGCTTGGATAACACATAAATTTATAGTTTTTAAGGCGGACCCAACAAAGTTTACGCTGGTAAAAAAAGTGGAAATTTACACGTATATTCAAGAGAGTTTAATGCTTATAACAATACCTGTTTACTTAATAATCGGGCCCATTTTTTTGGGGTAAAACGTTATATTTTTAATATTGCATAGCGGCGCATTTGCCCGCAGGCGGCAAGGCATAAGCCTTAATTTTAATTGACATGACAACATATTTTAAGGGAGTGTAACACATTAAAAGCAAAAATTTAAGCACACTTTTAAATAGCGGATTTAACGTGCCGCCTTTTATAACTATTACAAGTGCAAACGCTGTAGATTTATCTTTTTCTGCGGCACAGTTGTTCTCTGTGCGCAGTTCTTTCTCGGCCGAAGACGGCAAAGACCACTCTTTTGCAGGGCAGTTTAAAACGTTGTTAAATGTAAAAAAGCAGGACGTAAAAAAAGCTGTGCAAGAGGTTTTAGACAGTGCCAACAGTGCCATTGAGTACGAGCGTGCGCACGGCATTAAAATTGACGGCGAAATGCGTGTTATAGTGCAGGAGATGATAAGCGCCGATTGCTCCGGCGTTATTTTTACGGCAAACCCAAAAGGCCTTATAAGCGAGACCGTAATTACAATAGGCGCCGGCTGTGGCAGCGGTGTAGTTGGCGGAACAAGCGCAACTACTACATATCATTATAACAGGGCAGATAAAAAGTATTACTTTGAAACGCAAGAAAACTCCGCACAAATAAAGCGCAGTGCAGTGGAGGCGCTTGTGGAGCAGGGCGACAAGATAGAGCAGTTGTTTGGCGCTTTTTGCGATATTGAGTTTTGCATAAAAGATGAAAAAATATACATTTTACAGGCCCGCCCAATTACGGCCCTGCCGGAGGGCGAGGACATTGTGCTAGACAGCAGCAATATATCCGAGAGCTACCCCGGCACGTGTTTGCCGGCGACACAAAGTTTTGCGGCGGCCGTTTATAAGCGAGTGTTTCAAAGCTGTGTACTGCTTTTGTCAAATAGCAATGACATTTGTAGCAGCCTTGAAGACGTGTTGTCCAATATGGTGCAAACCGCAAATGGGCGCATATACTACCGCATAGACAACTGGTACAGGCTTATAAAAATACTGCCGTTTTCGAAAAAAATTATCCCAATATGGCAAGAAATGCTTGGAGTTAATAAAAAAACAGTGCCGGGCGGCTGTGTAAAGGTAGGCTTTTTTACAAAGTTTAGAATAGCAGTAAACAGTGTTTTATTGCTTTTTAATACGCCAAAAAAAATGCGCGAGCTGGATGTTTACTTTAACAGCATTTTTGATGAGACCTTAAAAAAAGTAGACGCCACAACAAACACGCTAGAGCTAATAAACATGCAAAACGAGCTTGTTTTTAACATCGGCGGCAAGTGGGGCATCACGCTAGTTAACGATTTGTATGCATTTATATTCACATCGCTTGCAAAAAAGCGCCACAAACAACAGCTTGATAACGTCAAGATGATTGAGAGTTTAGAGCCGGTTTATGCGCTTGATGAGCTTGCGCTAATAGCAGGGCAGAGCGGCATACAGAGCGATGAATACAAGGAAAAAAAAGCCGAATACTTGTACAAATACGGCGACAGGTGCCTTGAAGAGCTAAAACTTGAGACCATAACGCTTAATACAGACCCGCAAATGCTGGATAAATTTGTGCGCTCGCACGCATACACGGGCAAAAAGCGCCGTGAAGACGACAAAAAAAGAAAAGATCCGTTTTTTGTTAGGCATGCAAAGCTTGGCATATTTAATAGGGAGCTATCACGCATGCACAGGACAAGGCTTTACGGCATTATGCGTAAAATTGTGCATAAAATAGGCAAAAATCTTGCGGCTGATGGGCTTATTGAGCATGAGAGAGACGTGTTTTGGCTTTACTTTGGGGAGTTTAAAACTTGCGCACAGCAAAAAACAGACATGCGAGAGACTGTTATGCAGCGCAAGGCAAGGCACTTAAAATTTGACAAACTGCCCTCTTACAGCCGGCTTGTTTACAGGGGCGTAGTTATTGACAAGACGCCTGTAAATATTAACGGCGGCACGTACGAAAGCCACGGAAACGAGCTGATTGGCGTGCCGTGCTCCGGCGGTGTGATAACGGGCGAGGTCTTAGTGGTCGAAAAGCCGTCGCTGGGGCTTGACACAACGGGCAAAATACTTGTTACCGATACAACAGACCCCGGCTGGGTATTTTTAATGCAAAACGCCCTTGGGGTAATAGCACAGCGTGGCTCGCTTTTATCGCACACCGCAATTATTACAAGGGAGCTTAAAAAGCCGTCTGTCGTGGCGGTTGCAGGTGCAATGCAGGCGCTAAAAACAGGCGATGTCGTAAGGCTTGACGGCGACATAGGCACAGTTACAATTATGCAGTAGCTTTTGGGGGAACATATGCAGACAGTTTTATTTAAAGACGAAAAAAAGTGGATTGACGCCTTTTTAAACTTGCCATCCGCCATTTACAGCGATGACGAGCTTACAAACAGCGCGCAGACAGAGCTTAAAATTTTGATGGGAGAGCACGTGCTTTCGCACTATTTTACCGTGCAGGGCATACTTGTTTTAAACGATGATTTAAAAGCGATAGCACGCTGTGTGCTAACTTTTTACCACGAGAAAAACGAGGCTTACCTAGGCTTTTTTGAGTGTATAGACGACATGCAGGCGGCAAATTTACTTTTTAAAACGGCGCAAGATATATGCGAGCAGCAAAATAAAAAGTGCATTATCGGCCCTGTGGATAGCTCTTTTTGGATAAAATACAGGCTAAAAACTAATAAATTTGGCACGCCATACACGAGCGAGCCTTACAACAAACCGTATTATTATGATATGTTTATACAAAATGGATACAATGTGGATGTGGAATATTTATCTAACAGCTACAATATTATACCAAAGCAGCATATAAACGAGAGGCGAGAAAAGCGCCTGTATGAGTTTTTGGCGTCGGGCTATGAGATAAAGAGCCCAAAGAGGGACGAGTTTGCGCACATACTGCAGGACATCTACCCAATTTTGACGAGACTTTATAGCTCTTTCCCCACGTTTGCAATGATTTCAAGCGATGAGTTTGAAGCTTTGTTTAGCGAAGTTGTAAAGGCGGTAGATTTGAGTATGGTTAAGCTTGCGTATTTTAACGGCGCATTGGTGGGTTTTTTTGTAACGCTGCCAAACTACGGCAGCGACATATGCGGCAAAATTACAATAAAAAAGATAATTAAAATGCTTTTAAAAAGGCGCAGGGCAAAGCAGTATATCCTATTATACCTTGGCGCAGATTCAGAGCATCTTGGCCTTGGCTCTGCAATAGCGCAGTGCATAAAAAAAGAGCTGCAATCAAGGGGCGCATCGTCTATAGGCGCACTTATAAAAAGGGGTAAAGTGACCTCTACATATTTTAGCGACCTCATAGGCGATACATACGATTACGTGCTTTTAAAAAAAGATTTGAGCAAGTGAGAGCGTATTTTGCATAAAAATGTAAAATTAAAAGGAATGACATGCTTTTAAGGCATACCATTCCTTTTTTCTTTTTGCAATAGCCGTGCCCATCTGCCATAAAAAACGCTAGGATTTAATGGGCCTGTGCCGCCAAAGCCAATGATTGCGCTCGGCTTTGCGCTTGCTATTCACATGCGGTTTTTGCACGTATTTGAGTGCAAAAATATATTAAGTGTTAAACAAAAACTCTATTATGTCGCCGTCTTTAACAACGTACTCTTTGCCCTCTGTGCGCTGTAGGCCCTTAGCCTTTACGTTTGCTATGCTGTAGTCACACGCCACAAAGTCGTCATACGCTACAACAACTGCACGTATAAAGCCACGCTCAAAGTCCGAGTGTATTTTGCCGGCCGCCTGCGGAGCCTTAGTGCCTTTTTTTATTGTCCATGCACGGCACTCTTTTTTGCCGTCTGTCAAGTAGCTTATAAGGCCCAAAAGTGCGTAGCTGGCCGCAATTAAGTTGTCAAGGCCTGTCTTTTCAATGCCCATCTCGCTCAAAAATTCGTGTTTTTCCTCGGGGGTGTATCCGGCAATGTCCTCTTCAGTCTTAGCGCAAATTGGTATGCAAAGTGCGTTCTCTTTTTTTGCAATGTCGCAAACGGTTGCGTAATTTGTGTTTTTCTCCATGCCCTCCATTAGGTCGTCCTCGCCCATGTTGGCGGCAAATATGATGGGTTTTGCCGTTAAAAGTCCCATCTCTCGCACTAAAAAGCATTGGTCCTCGTCGGCCTCGTCAAAGTCAAAGCTGCGCGCGTTGTTGCCCTCGCCAAGATGGCTCTCAAGCTTTGCGAGCCACTCGCATGCGCTAAGCGCCTTTTTGTCACCGGATTTTGCCGCTTTTGCAAAACGGTCTTTCCTTGTCGTGACAACTTCAAGGTCGCTTAAAATAAGCTCGGTGTCAATTGTGTCAATGTCCCTTATGGGGCCAATGTCGCCGTCGACGTGTATTATGTCGCTGTCCTCAAAGCACCTTACAACGTGCACAATTGCGTCGCACTCTCTTATGTTGCCCAAAAACTTATTGCCAAGGCCCTCGCCTTTGCTCGCGCCTTTTACAAGGCCTGCAATGTCTACAAATTCAACTATGGCAGGTGTTTTTTTGTCCGTGTCCCAAATCTCTGACAGCTTGTCCAGCCTTGAGTCCGGCACGGGCACTATGCCGACGTTTGGGTCAATAGTGCAAAACGGGTAGTTTGCAGAGCCTGCACCTGCGTTTGTAATTGCGTTAAAAAGTGTGCTTTTGCCCACGTTGGGCAAACCTACTATGCCAAGTTTCATGTCTTTTTTAACTCCTGTCTAATGCTTTTGTTTTAATATTTTTTTGTGGTAATAAAATTATATAAATTAAACGTAACAACGTGTAATTATTTATAAATCTGTGTAGCTTGCAAAACTTTGCCGCTATTTGCACCCTTTTAAAATTGTGCCACAATAATTTTGTCACAGCCGCCAAGGCGCCGCAATGCCAAACCCATACAGGATGCTGTCTTGCGCTTGCCGTTGCCACAATATATAGGTATTAATCCTTTTTGCGCTAAAATACCCCGTAGAGCATACACTATATGTGTTTGCACTATTGTCCGCCCGTGTGAGTGTGTATTTGCACCGTTAGTATTATATCATAAAATGCACAAAAATTATAGTATAAAATTCTACATATTTTTTTCTTGACATACACTACATATGGTGTAATAATATTATGTAAACGCAATATTTTGAATTATATAGAAAAACAGCCTAAAATTGCGCTAGTGGGGAGAAAGTGTATGATTAAAAGTGTAAAAAAGCGAGATGGGCGCATAGTACTTTTTGATGAGGCAAAAATAGCAAATGCGGTGTTGATGGCTATGCAGGCTGCAGGCGAGGGCAACGCAACGGATGCCGCAAATGTTACAAATATAGTTGCAAAAAATTTAGAGGCCGCTTGTAAAAACGAGCCGCCGCAAATAGAGCAGATACAAGATGCGGTAGAGCGTGAGATGATGCACGCAGGTTTTGAAGAGGCCGCAAAACAATTTATCTTGTACTGGGCTCAGCGCACCCGAATGCGAGAGTCTAATATGTCGCTTATGCGCAGTATTGACGAGATAACGACAATAGATGCAAGAGTTAGCGATATTAAGCGTGACAACGCCAATATTGATGGCAATACGGCAATGGGCAGCATGTTGCAAATAGGCACGGCGGGCGCAAAGGCGTATAATTTGCTTAACTTATTAACACCGGTGCAGGCAAAGGCGCACAGCGATGGCGACATACATATACACGACTTTGATTTTTATGCGCTGACAACTACTTGTTGCCAAATAGACCTTTTAAAATTGTTTGACGGTGGGTTTTCAACAGGGCATGGCTACTTGCGTGAGCCGCAGAGCATTGCGAGCTATGCCGCTCTTGCCGCAATAGCAATACAGTCTAATCAAAACGACCAACACGGCGGACAAGGCGTGCCAAATTTTGATTTTGCTATGTCAAAGGGTGTGGCAAAAACTTTTGCAAAACTTTACGGTAGGCGCCTACAAGAGAGCATCGAAGATCAGCTTTGCACAGAGGACGAGTCGGAGCTTGTTAAATTGGCGATACAGGCCGGCTGCAAGGCTTGCGGTATAGACATGCCCGGCATGGACAGTGACAACGATAATTTTGACAAGGCGGTTGCAGACTGCATTGTTGATAGCGGAAAATTAGAGGAAAAACAGGCGGGCATTATAGTTAAAAATGTGCGCCGCCGCGCGCTACAGCAAACAGACAGGGACACATTACAGGCGATGGAAGGATTTGTGCACAATTTAAACACAATGCACTCCAGGGCAGGCGCCCAGACACCTTTTTCGTCAATAAACTACGGCACAGACACGTCGGCAGAGGGCAGGATGGTAATAAAAAACATTCTGCTTGCGACAGAGCGTGGCCTTGGCCATGGCGAGACGGCAATATTCCCCATACATATATTTAAAGTAAAAGAGGGCGTAAACTACTTTAAAGAAGACCCAAACTACGATTTGTTTGAGCTCTCGTTTAGGGTTAGCTCCAAAAGACTTTTCCCAAACTATGTGTTTATAGATAGCCCGTTTAACTTGCAGTACTATAAGCCCGGCCGCCCAGAGACAGAGGTTGCCACAATGGGTTGCCGCACACGTGTTATGTCTAACGTTGCACATCCCGACAGCGAGATATCAAACTCAAGGGGCAACTTGTCGTTTACATCTATAAATCTGCCGCGCATTGCAATAAAGGCAAAAGGCGACGAGGCGCTGTTTTACAAACTGCTTGATGAGAAGATGGAGCTTGTGGCAAAACAGTTGCTTGACAGGTTTGAGCTACAGGGCAAAAAGCGTGTTTACAACTATCCGTTTTTAATGGGCCAGGGCATTTGGCTTGACAGTGAAAAGCTCGGCCCGTCCGACGAGGTGCGCAGCGTGCTTGCGCACGGCAGCCTTTCTACGGGCTTTATAGGCCTTGCAGAAACACTTGTGGCACTGTATGGCAAGCACCACGGCGAGAGCGACGAAATGCAAAAAAAAGGCATTGAAATTATAGGCCACATGCGCGAGTTTTGCGACAATAAGGCAAAAGAGACAAGCCTTAATTTTAGCCTGCTTGCAACACCGGCAGAGGGGCTTTCTGGCAGATTTGTCAAGATGGACAGAAAAAAATACGGCGTTATTGAGGGCGTTACAGACAAAGAATTTTACACAAACTCCTTCCACGTGCCGGTTTACTACAATATATCAATACACGACAAAATCTACAAAGAGGCGCCGTACCATGCGTTTACAAACGCAGGGCACATTAGCTATGTAGAGCTTGATGGCGACACGGCGTCTAACATAGAGGCGTTTGAGAGCGTTGTGAGGTGTATGCACGATGCCGGCATTGGCTACGGAAGCATAAACCACCCTGTTGACAGAGACCCAATTTGCGGCTATGTGGGTGTTATTGGCGATGTTTGCCCGAGGTGTGGCAGACGCGAGGGAGAGGCACTAAGCCCCGAGAGGATAGCGGAAATTCAAAAGATGTACCCCGACGCAATTAGATGATGACAGGCGAAAATTTGCAGTTTAAATGCGCGAGGACAAAAGCGCAAAGGGTATTTTTAATTATGATAAGTTGCGGCTTTATGCGCTTGCATTGTCTTTAAACAGCAAAGGCAAGGCATAAAAGCTGCGTATTGCAGACTGATAAAACAAAGATGAGGAGTGAATATTACATATGGCACCACAAATACAGCTTAACGTAGAGGCAAAAAACGGCAAAGACGTAGGGTTTGAGCGCATAAGGCGCATAACGGGCTACCTTGTAGGCACAATGGACAAGTGGAACGACGCAAAAAAAGCAGAGGAATCACAGCGTGTAAAGCACGTTGTGCCTAAATAAATTTTTATGGCAGACAGGTGCGACACAATTAACATTGCCGACGTGGTCGTAGACTCAATAGTAGACGGCCCGGGTATACGTGTGGCAATTTTTGCACAGGGCTGTGTACATAACTGCCCCGGTTGCCACAACCCGCAAAGCCATCAATTTGGCACGGGCAAAGATATGTCGGTGCAAGAATTATACGACACAGTGCGCAAAAATCCACTGTGCAGAGGGGTTACCTTTTCGGGAGGTGACCCATTTTGCCAACCAAAACAGTTTGGCGGCCTGGCAAAACTACTAAGGCAAAACGGGTACGAGGTTGCCGCCTACACAGGCTATACGTATAACGAACTTGTGCAAAGCGGCACCGAGGAACAGATGGACATGCTAAAAAGCATTGACATACTGATTGATGGGCGCTTTTTACTAGAGCAAAAAAGCCTTGATTTGCGCTTTGTTGGCAGTGCAAATCAGCGCATAATAGACGTGCAGCAAAGTCTTGCAAAAGGCGAGGCGACACTTTGCACACAGACGCGCTGGACTGGCGCTTGATGCATCAAAACGTGCAAAAATGCAAGACGGCAAAAGGGCGCCGGTGCAAAAAACAAACACAATAACGGAGATTTTTATATGCGAATGCGTTTTAAACCGTATGCTGGGCCGGAGCTTGACGCCTGGCCCATGTGCGAGAGAGAGCCCACAGAACAAAGGGGAAAATGGGCGCAAAAATACACACGGCAAAATCAGCCGCTACACATGGAACTCGGCTGTGGTAAGGGCGGGTTTATATCTATTTTGGCGGCAAGAAACCCACACATAAACTACGTGGGCATTGACATTACCGACAAGGTGCTTATACTTGCAAAGCGCAATATTGAGAGCGCCTATGAAAAAGCCGACAGACCGATGGACAACATTTTTATATCGGACTTAAACATCGAGATTATCAACAGGGCCTTTTGTGAAAGCGACCAAGTCCAAAGAATTTACATCAATTTTTGCAACCCGTGGACAAGGAAGTCTGGGCAGAAAAAGCACAGGCTTACGCACACAAAACAGCTAGAGCTTTACAAGGGCTTTTTAGCAAAAGATGCAGAGATTTACTTTAAGTGCGACAACGATGATTTGTACGAAGATACGCTTGTTTATATGCAAGAGGCAGGCTTTGAAGTTGTAAAACAAACATGGGATTTACACGCGCAAGACAGCTTTTTTGACGGTGAAAACATAGTTACAGAGCACGAGAAGATGTTTACCGACATGGGCCTGCCTACACATGCGCTTATTGCAAGGCTAAAAAGCGTTTAGCAATAATTGTTTTAAAAGCGCTAAAATTACCGCTTGTGTTTGCAATTTATAAGTATTTTTTTAAAAATAATATTTTTAAGTGCAAACGGTAATTGCCGATGTGTTAAATTTAATAATGTAAAAATAATGCGACAAAATATGTCGCATTATTTTTTTTGCGCGTATGTTTTAAACATGCTTTACTTGACAAAAATATAAAAAAGAGATATAGTTTATATTGATTATTTATAAATTTTTGCACATTGATGTGCTTTGATGATATATAAAAAATAATACGATGAGACGATGAAAGACAGCAAAACTTGCCCTAAAAAGGCGGCAGGTTTATTTTTTATCACTCGGTGCTATTGCTAAGGGCAGTGCGTTTTTATGGCTGCGTTAAGCGGCGATTCAGTGTGTTTTTTTAACGCTGTTTCGCCAGTATTTAGCACCGTATCTTTTGGCGCAAAATACGTGTGTAGTCATGCAAAATAATGTTTTTGCGGCTTTGTTGCTGTTACGTTTAACTGGCAATTAAAACAGCTGTTTTTTTGTCTCTTCACAACTAAAAAGGAGATTATATGGAAAAAAACGAAAAAAAACCTGCGCAAGAGGTAAAAAAAGAGCTGCGCAAAAATACAAACAAGCGCCCAATTGCGCAAAATAATACGCAACAGCGTAAAACTTCGCAGCAATCGCCGCAAAAAAACACGGGAGATAAAACCGTAAAAAGGGGCAGGCCAAAAAGCGCACAAAGCGCACAAAGCGCACAGGGCTCTGCAAAGCAAAGCG
>CAYJBO010000017.1:0-40169 GCA_964368295.1 uncultured Bacteroides sp. | reverse complement strand
ATTTGTGCCTGTATTGTAACGTCAAGCGCTGTTGTGGGCTCGTCTGCAATTAGTAGCTTTGGCTTACATGCCAGTGCCATAGCTATCATAACGCGCTGACGCATACCGCCGGACAATTGGTGTGGGTACTGCTTAACCATTTTTTCCGGGTTTGGAATTTTTACGGCCTCAAGTATCTCAACGCATCTTTTAGCAGCCTGTTTTTTATTTAACTTTTGGTGCAACATTAACACCTCGCCAATTTGCCTCTCAACGGTAAACACCGGGTTAAGGCTTGTCATTGGCTCTTGGAATATCATAGATATAGAGTTACCCCTAATTTTGCACATCTCTTTAATGCTCAGCTTGCTTAAATCTTGTCCATCAAACAAAATTTCGCCGCTGTCTATTCTTTGGTTGCGCTCAAACAATTTTAATATGCTCATCGCCGTTTGGCTTTTGCCGCTTCCGCTCTCGCCAACAACGCCTAAAGTTTTGCCATGCTCCACACTAAGCGAAACACCGTTTACAGCCTTTACAATGCCTCTACGGGTATCAAAATAGGTGTGCAAATCTTTTATTTCTAGTAAATTCATTTTTATGCCTCCCTATTTCTCATTCGCTTTTGGGTCCATCGCTTCACGAAGAGCGTCGCCCACAAGGTTTGCGCAAAGTGCAGCCGCTATAACAAACAATGCCGGTATAACCCAGCGCCACCAGTAGAACTCGATAACAGTGGTGCTCTGTGCACTTGTAAGCATGTTACCCCAAGACGGTGTAGGCTCTGCAACACCAAAGCCAAGAAAGGACAGCGCTGCCTCGCTTAGTAGCGAGCTTGCATAGCTTAGCGTAATATTAACTATAACTAAGTTAAATACGTTAGGCAAAATGTGGCGCCACATAATTTTATTTTGCTTAATACCAAGCGCTTTTGCCGCTAAAACAAAGTCTTTTTCACGCTCTAGCAGTAATTGTGCACGTATTAAGCGCGCAAGTGGCATCCAGCCGAGCAAGCCTAATATAACCATTATTAAGAATATTCTCTCTATCTGCGACATCTCAAAGCCTATTGCGTAAGAGAGCGTAATTGCGATTGGGTAAAATGGTATAGCAGTAAAAATATCAGTTACACGCATCAGTAATTGGTCTACAATACCGCCAAAATAGCCGGCTGTTAGGCCCACAAAAAGCGCTATTACTATTTGGATTACAACTGCTATTGCGCCAACAACAAGAGAAATACGTCCGCCGTGAATAACACGTGTCAGCACGTCCCTACCAAACTGGTCTGTGCCAAAAATGTAACCCTCGTTACCCCATGCACTTATGTTGTTTTGGTCGTCTACAGCGTAAAATTGGAAGTAGTCGGCAAAGATTTGTTGTGCGTTGCCAATGTCGTCAGGCACTTCTAGCTGGCCTAGGTCGTCACTGCCCCATACAAGCACTTCGCCGTTTTCAAGCAAAACGCTAAAGTTGCTGTAACCGCTGGCTATGTCTTTAACGTCTGCATTTATTTCGGGCAGTGTAGACAGGCCGTTTTCAGTGCTGCCCCATAGATGTAGGTTACCCTCGTCGTCAAGCGCCAACACGTTTCTGTTTGTGGCAGTGATGTCCACAATATTTATGCTGCCGTCCTTAGTGATTTCGGGTTGCAATGTTGCAAACTCTGTGCCGCGGTCGCCTATTACTGTAATAGTGCCGTCGTCTAAAAGTAGCGCCATGTTGTTGTCGCCTGCCGCTATTTTTGTTATTCTACCTTTTACATCACTCGGCAACAGCAAAACGCTCTTTGCCTGTGTGCTGCCCCAAATGTGTACATTGCCGTCTGTGTCAAGCAAGGCTGTCCACTGTGTTGCCGCAGCAATTTGTGCAACGCTGACGTCAGGGTCTGCAAAAACAGCCTCGACGTTTGCCGGCATTATTGTTTGGTTGCTGCCGTAATAACCCCAACCGTATAGCACATCGTTTTCGTCTATCGCCAATATGTGGTTACCGCCACATGCTATATCGACAATTTTATTGTTTAAAACTTCTTCGGGCACATCAAAAATGTAGTCCGAAACGTTTTCTTGCTGTTTGTTGGGCTCTGTGCCCCAGATGTGAAACTCGCCCTCGTCTGTAATAGCCGCGCTAAAAGAGACGCCCGATGAAATTTTTACAATGTTTTCGCCCTGTAATTCTTTTGGCACACTTAGGTAGTTAGTGCCCGGTTTTAGGTTAGAGTTTGTAAGCTCTGTGTATGTGTCGTCTATTGGCACAAACATTGAGCCTACAAAAGAAATTACAAAGACAATTACGAAGCCCACAAGACCTATAACGCCAAGCTTGCTTCTAAAAAAGTTTATAAGTATAGTTTTAAAAGGTGTGCGCACTGCCTCTTCTTCTAAAACGTTAACGGCCTTGCTCTCTAGGCCTAAAAATCTTTTAAGCATTGAAGAAAAAGACTTTGCCACCTTTTTCCCCGTTGAGTTATTATTATTATCCATATTATTCACCCGATCAACTTAATTTAATGCGCGGGTCTACAAGTCCGTAAACTATATCCGCAATTAAAACTGAAACTATGCTTATTGTGGCAAAAAACAAATTCATAGTTGTTATCATTTGATTATCACGCTGGAACACGGCGCTTATCATAAGCTTTCCTATACCATTGTACTGGAAAATAGTCTCTGTAATTGCCGCGCCTGCAAATAGGGCAAACAAAGTGCTAACTATTACAAAAGAAACAGGTATGAGGGCATTGCGGAATGCGTGCGAATAAATTACAACTTTTTCGCTTAAACCTTTTGCCCTTGCTGTCCTTATGTAGTCTTGGCTAAGAGCCTCAACCATTGCGTTGCGCACATATCTAATTGCGCCCGCAAGGCTAACTATTGTAAGTGTAAGTGTTGGCAGTGCCAAAGTGCGCGCCCATTCCACAACCAAGTCCCAACCATCGGTAAAAGCTGTGTTTGGCATGCCGCCCATTGGTAGCCAGCCCAAATTAATTGCAAAAACGTATATTAACGAAATTGCGATAAAAAACGATGGCATTGAATATGTTATAAGTGAAAATACTTGCCACCCATTATCGAAAAGAGAGTTGCGCTTTGTTGCGCACATAATTCCCACAGGTATAGCAATTAACAAATACAAAATATTTACACCTATATTTAAAATAACCGTATTTTTTAAGGGCTCTGATATTGCATCTGCAACCGGACGGTTAAACATGCTTGAATAACCAAAATCTCCCTTGAAAATATTACCCATCCAGATAAAATATTGCTCCGGCAAACTTTTATCAAGGCCTAACCTTATGTACATGGCCTCGTACGCCGCGTCGTATTGCTCGGCTTTTAATGTAGTTGGCAACATTGAACGGACAGGGTCTCCCGGCATTATTTGAACAATGGCAAAAAGCATTATTGAAATAATAAAAGCAACGGGGATTAATATTAAAATACGTTTTATTACATACTTTACCAACCTTAGACACTCCTTACAGTATAGATTTGAAAAGAAGGGAATGGCCATAACAACCATTCCCTTCTATTAAGGTTACTGATTAAAAATTATTTTTCAGATTTAGAAATTTCGCAAACAACATCCCACCAGTTTGCATAAGGTGTTGTAACAAGAGGATCTACATTTGTGTGAGAGATGTCAAAGTACTCGTTAGAGTATAGTGGTACCTCTGGAAGTAGCTCGTTCCAACGAACTTGGAAGTCAAACCAAGCGTTTAGGTATGTCTCTGTGTCTGTTGGGTCAGCTTCGCGCATAGCAATCATAGCTGCGTCAAGCTCTTCGTCAACAATTTGTGTTGAGTTTTGCCATGTGCCAGCAAAGTCTGAGTGCCAGTTGTAGTATTTGTCGTCAACCGGTGTAAAGTTTGTTGCAAGGTTGAATGTGTGATACATACGGTCGTCGCCAAGCTCAAAACCATAGTAGTAGTTGTCTAAAAGCGCATTAAAGTCGCTTTTTGTAACTCTAAAGTCAATGCCTGCTAGAGGAGCATTGGCTGTGTATTGAATCTCGATGATGTCTGTAACTGTGTTATCTGTTGTACCTAAGTGGTTGATAACTAGAGGCTCGCCTGCTGCGTTGTGACGGTAGTACTCGCTGCCCTCTGTTGCCAAAGCGCGGTCAAATGCTGTTGTGCCGTCTGCCTCGTATACCCACTCTGTTTGGTCTAGGTAGTCGTTAGCTGTCTCAACGTTGTAAGAAATTGGTTTTAATGTAGCTTGTAGGTCAGCTGCTTTCTCGTCGTACATCCATTGTGCATATGCGTAAGCTGCATCAACTGTGCCGCCGTAGCCGCCAAGAACATAATCTACAACAGCCGCTCTGTCGATTAGGCTACCGATAGCCCAACGTACATTAACGTCTTGTGTAGGACCGAAGTCTGTATGCATAGCTAGGTTGCCGTAGCCTGCACGTAGGTAGCTGTGAAGAGTAGCTGTTTCGCTTGCCCTTGCAGCCTCAATTTTCTCGCCCTCAATTACGCCGCCAACAAGGTCTACTTGGCCGTTTATAACCCATTCAACGTCTGTGTCTTGTGGGATAGATTGGATAACGATGTTCTCAAGTGTAGGAACGTTGCCCTCAAAGTCGCCTTTGAAGTACTCGTTGCGTTTTAGTGTAACAGTTTGGTTCTCAAAGCTTACAAATGTGTAAGGGCCGGGTACAACTGAAGGAGCAAAACGCTCGCCCTCTGCAACCGCCAAAGTAGCTGCTGCAAGGTCACCCTCTGCCCACTCAAACCAAGAGCCTGTCTCGTCGCTCATAACTGTAGCGCCTGGGTAGTATGTGCCAGCAAAAATTGGGTCTACAGCTGCGTAGTATACTTCCCAGAAGTAAGGAAGTTTCTCAGCAGGAACTGTCAATGAGAATTGGTAGTCGCCAAGAAGTTTAACACCCTCGAAAACTGTTGTCTCGCCATTATAATACTCTGTGTAGCCAACAAGGCCATCACCAAGTGTTGATGTTGCGCCTGCTGTAACCCACTCTGGAGACGCCCTAAATAGCAAGTTAGCTACATAGTTAGAAGCCATGATTGGTGAGCCATCGCTGAACAATAGATCTTCATGCAATGTAATTGTGTATGTTTTGTTACCGGCATCGTCTGTCTCTGTTGTATACTCTGAAACAACAGTGTCGTTAAACAAAAGGCTGCCTGCTTTATCAGCAACAACAGTTGTCAAATATGCACCTGTTATAGTTTTAACTGCAAGGTCATAAGAGCTGTTGCCGAAATCGTTGATGAAGTCACCGTTCATCTCAGGTGTACCAACAATTAATGTGTCTAGGGGGATAGATGCTGTGGTTGTCTCCTCTGTTGCTGTTGAAGCAGCCTCAGAAGTAGCTTCAGATGTTGCCGGCTCTGTGCTTGTGCAAGCTGCAAAACTTACAAGCACTAAAGATAGAACCAGCATAAGTGCTAGAATCTTTTTCATACTTTTCTCCTCCGAAATAATAATGATATTTAAGTAAAAATTTACAATTTAAATGTTAAGTTATAATAGCTATTTTTACTTATTAACGTTTTATATTTTATACCAGGTTCATAGTTTTGTCAATGAATTTTTGCATTATTCCAATATTTATCCGCTTTTGTAACACATTTTTCACAAAATAATAATCCGTATATCAAATACATGTGTCTTGCGTACGCGTACAATTTTTCGCTGTTTCGGATTATTTTTGCATTGTGCTATTTTAAAACAATCTTTTTGATAAGCTAAAAAAAAATTTTTTAACTATTTACAAAAAAACGCATTTTTTGCAAATATGCTGTAGCAAACTCTCTTATATATAATAATTATCTATCATTATATATATATCATGGTTTTACAGTTGTATTTAACATTTTAAACTGTATCGGCTCTTGTCCTTAAACCGACACAACGTAATCTACGCCTTCAAACCCTTGTATCACCATCCGAAGTTCGTCTTCTCTGCGCTTTTTAGGAGAGCGCACCACAATAATTACAGCCGCTAACTTTCGGCGCATTTTGCTCTTTTCGCCAAACGACATAGACGTGACAGAAAGTTGTTGTGATTCTAACATCCTAATCAGTTCTCTAACACGCGCTGTGTCGTCAAACTCGATATAAAACTCAAACACTCTGGCATACATAGTAACATAGTGGTCTAGCCTATGTAGTATTGTAGACGTAAATATAATTACAATGCTGCCTAGTATTGCAACCTCGTAAAAACCCACACCTGTTGCCAGCCCAATACAGGCAGACGCCCAAAGCCCTGCCGCAGTTGTAAGGCCTTTAACCCTGTTGTGCCCTGTAACTATTATAGTGCCTGCGCCTAAAAAACCAATTCCGCTAACAACCTGTGCACCTAGTCGTGCCATGTCCGTAGTGCCCTCTAAATAATAAAACATATACTGGTTTGTAAGCATTACAATTGTAGCGCCCACAGACACTAGTATATGTGTACGAAAACCCGCAGGATGTCCTTTTTTGCCGCGCTCGATACCTATAATTCCTCCACAAATTACCGATAACACCATGCGCACGCTCATAGAGAGCGTTGTCAATTCTGCCAATTGAGGGAAATAATCTCCTATCATCTTTACCACCTTAAACAAAAAAATAATATGTATCTACATACATATATAACTTGCCTTTGCCTTATTATTTTGTTTTATAATTTGCACAAATGTGCAGTTTTTAGCCTTCTCCCCGTAAGTTTATGCCGTTTACTACACATGTACCAGTCCTACATAATTAGTGTTTTTAATAAAAAGCAAATTTAGTTAATATTGAGATTATATCAGCAAAACATAAAAATTGCAACATTTCGTTAAATTTTTATATGCAAAAAGACAATAAAACGCCTATTTTTTTATAAAAAGCTAATTTCCACAGTATTTTTGCTTTGATATTTTTAATTGGCAACCGCTTTTAGCACAATACACTAAACCCCTCCCGAACAACCGAGGAGGGGTTAACACATATATCATAATATTTACAGCATTTTTAAGTCTTACATCAATGCATCATATAAAATTTGTCGTCGTAAATCTCGGCTATTTTCCACACCTGTCCGTCAGGGTCATCGCTGTACAAAATAAAATACGTCTCATATGTGTCTCCCGCCACTTGCAAGCCCAGCTGTGCGGTGTGGGGGTCTAAAACCTCGTTAACTCTGCAACGCATAATTATAACATTGTCCGATTGCACTGTGTCTACATACTCTGCAATATCGGCAGCCATGTCGGGGTGCTCAATCATGTCGGTTGTCACCGTGTCTATGTCAGACACCATATAGCCGGGCACATACGTGTGCTCGCTTGAAGTGTGGGCGCGTTTAAAATTGTCAATTACTTCACTGCGTATATTCAGCTCTGCTAAAGAGTCATAGTCGCGCATTGTAATCGCCTTATAATAATCTCTTATTGCAAACTCTTGCTCTAGCATCTCTGTATAGCCATGTTCCATAAAAAAGAACTGCCCATCATTATAAGTGCCGCTGTAATCGTCAAAATTATCAATCGGGTAGTCGGCTAAAAATGCATAAGTTTGCTGTGTTACACCCTTTAGCTCCTCTAGGTAAATGTCGTTTAAATTGCTAATAAGGTGCACTTTGCTCTCTCCGTAGCTCGCCATTATTTTATCTACTTCTTCTTGGGAATAATTTACACCGTCAACAAATGCACTGCCATCTGTGCCGATTTCAAAAGCAGTTATAAGATCAAAATGTCCGTTTTCCATGCCGTAGTACGATATCACTCCATCGCCCATTTGCATAACATTTCTATAGCTTATATAGGTTTTATCCGCTGAGACTATATACTCAATGCCATAATTTACAGACACAGGCATAGTGATGCTAGACACCGGCAGCTCTCCAAGATATCTAAGCCCTATCTCAGCAGAAATGGTGTAAATTCTGATTATATTTTCATACTCAAGATCCTGTATCCTGTTATCCTCGCTATACTCGGCGTACTCTTGATCATCATAAGCAATTAACACAAGTTCTAAAACGCCATCGCCATCAAGGTCAACTAAATTAGCATAGCAAAATCCGCTTGCGTCAACCATGCTCTCATCGGGCCCGTATATATTTGTCGGCTTAAGCGTCATGCCTTTTAGCCTGTAGTCTGTGGCGCTCAAATTTTCTCTGTTGTAATCCAGCTCATACGCTTTTAAAAGCGCAGAATATGCGCTGTAATCAACATCTTGCAAATTGCCATAAATATCACTTACGTCTGAATTTTCACTGCTATTTTCACTTGCACTGCCCTGTGTGTTTACGCCCAAAAACTCAAAAGTTTTTAGGTTCGTCGCCATTAAAGCGTTTAGCTCTTCTTGTGTTAGCCAGCTTATGGACTGAAACCAGACATCGCCGTAATCTGCTTTTATCTTTTCTGTTGCAGTGTCCATATCGTCATAGGCCTCGCCGTTAATTATGCTTTGCGTCTCGCCTGTTTCGTAGTCGAATAATATTTCTACATTCGCCACTTGCTCTAAGGCAGATGAGTCTTGAAGCTCGTAATAAACGGCAGTTTCTATATTGCTGCGCAGGCTCTCCAGCAAATAAGTAGTTGCGCCTTTTGAGGAATACTCCACGCCGTACCTAACGCCGCCATTGCCGTAAGCGCTAAGCATCAAACTATCCAGCAAAATAATTTCGCCGTCCTGTGTCAGCGTATACACGCTGATTGGGCTCAGTGCATCGCCGTTTTCATCGTAATATAAATTTAGCGCAGTACCGCCGTTATTTAGCGAACCATGCACATCTTGCACGGTGATGGTAATTAGCTCAAGCACGCCGTTTGAGTCTAAATCGATAAGGTTTGCATAGCTTAAGCCGGCACAGTTATACACAGTTCCCTGTGTATCGCTCATCTCATCAAAGATTAAATCGCCATACTGTGCCAGGTTTTCTTCAAGCAGCCGTGCGTAGCTACTGTAATCGACATCGGTGCTTGCGGCTTGCTGGTCTGTGTCGTTTAGCGCCGTAGAGAATGCGTCTTTTAAATTGCTTTGCTGTGTGCCACCGCAGGCCACAAGAGAAAGCATTAAACCAACAACTAAAAATAAAGCTACTACATTTTTCATTTTTATCCCCCTATAAAAATAATTATGCATTACCATCCGCCAAGTCTTACAAAATTACAAAAGGCCTTTACACTATAGTGTATTGACAAACCCACACTTCTTACTACGCCGCTTTAATTATAACAAAAAACAAGCATAACTGCCCCACATATTTGTATAGTCCTTGTTTGGGTGTCGTCCGAACTCGCCTCTATTAATTATCGCCTTACTCTTTTATAAAAAGTATTCCGCTGTCAGGCTCGCCCCAATAGAATTCGTCAAAATTATCATACCACATCTTATTTATAAGCTCGCCGTCGCTATTAATAACTTCAAAAACAGTAAAACCGCTCAATCCACCGTAGCCTTGCTCAAGGCTTGCGCTGTACTCCAGCGCACCGCTTGCGTAATACGCCTCAACTAAACCCGTTCCGTCCATTATAAAATATGCTGCCGCACTATCGCCGTCAAGCCGCCATGTGCCCTCTGTCACAGTAAAATCTACCGGGCCAAGCTCCTCCCCATGCGCATAGTAAAAGGCACTGCTCATGTATGGCACATCTGCGCTAAATATTGCAAGCGGCGGCATATAAGGCACCGCTAAATCCTCTGTTCCATTCATGGTATAGTAAACCATAGACACGGGCAGGTTTTGAATTATTGAATCGTTTAAACTGTCTAGCATAAACCAATTTAACGTTACATTGTCAAAAAACGCAAAATCTTCTTTAAACGCTCTGTCGTCTAGCCCTGCAATAAGCGTAGAGGTATTGCTCCATTCAACATAGGCGATGTCACCCTCAATAGTGGCGCTGTTTATAAAAAAGTCAAGACCCGTGAGAATGCTCAGCTCATTGGCAATAGCTTCTATAGATATCTTCGCGCCGTGCTCAACTTCGTATGTTTTAATTTGCTCCGGCAAATAATCTGCGCTACCGCTTGTAAAATTGGCAACAAGCGTCATCTTTTGCGCTGCGCTGCTTGCATCGCCCGTGCTGTTAATAAGCTCTTTTGCTATTTTGTTTGCAATAAGCTCCGGCTCATACTCTGAAACTATTAACGGGTCTACTATCATCTGCAAATCAAGCTGTTCTAGCTGGTTAAAATCTTGCAAATAGCTGTAAAGTGCAGTGCTTGTCTGTTCATTTGTGCTCTCTATTTCTATCTTAATAAAAAATTCTATAACCGGTTCTTCTACGGTTTCACGTATAAAAAATCCTACTATCTCAGCATCTGTAACCTTATTTACGTCTGCGCTTGACTCTAATATATTTGCAGCACCGGTTAAAATAGAGCCCTTGTCGTGCGAGCCGCTTGAAAATAAATCATCCAAAGCGATATAGTCATCTCTCTCGACATCATAGTTTACCGTTACAAAATCGCCTATATAATCATTGCTTTGATGCGACAAATAATGTGTGATTACCTGCACATACTTTGGCGAGATAACAGGGTTTGATGTTATTTGAATGCCGCCGCCCTGCGGCACTGTTGCCATAAATTCATCGGTTGCCTTTGCAACGGCTTCATTCATTGCGTCAAGCTCTTTTGCAGTGCCGACAAAAGTGGGTATTTCAATTACCTTTATCTCGTTATACTCTCTGTCGTTAAACTCAACTTCAACGCCTAGCCGCGGCTCCTGCGCACTGCTCTCATCAACTGCTGCGCTGTTGTGCTGCTGCTCGCTTAAAGAGTCCTCCCCCGATTCTGTGTCTTAGCACGCCGTTAGCATTAATGCCGGTACAAGTGCTATTAAAACTAATATTTTTTTATTCATCATCTGTCATCCCCATTTTATTATGTCTAGGCAATTTAAACAAAACAGCCTGCAGTATCGCCGCAAAATTTAACATATTATCATAATTATACACAATTAATTTGAGAGTGTCAAAATTGAAATTTTTTATTTGTTAGCGCATTAATTCTGAGCATGCTCAAACCGCACAGCAATATTAATAGCAAGGCGCTTTTTGTGTCAATTTTTTTGTTTTTAATAAAATAACGCCCAATCACCAATAATAAATATAGGCAGTTGGGCGTTACACTATTTAGCTTTTACTTCGCGGCAGAGTTTTTCTCCATCACCGCGTGGTACTTTTCTTCAAAATCGGCAATAGACATAGGTTTATCGTAAAAATATCCTTGAACAGCGTCACAATTTAAAGATTTTAACAGTTTAATTTGCTCTGCTGTTTCAATGCCCTCTGCAACAACGTACATGCCAAGGTTGTGCGACATTTTAACTATGCTGTCAATGAGCATGTCGTCTCGCTTTGCATTTTTACCGCCGACAAAAAAGCTCCTGTCCATTTTAAGTGTGTCTACTTGAAGATTTTTGAGCATGCCCAAAGACGAGCGACCTGCCCCAAAATCATCGATAGATGTCTTAAAGCCGTGCTCATGCAAATCTTCAAACAAGCGCTCTATCATGTGCTCGCTCTCTATGGTGGTAGACTCCGTCAGCTCCACTTCAATATACTCGTGCGGCACATTATACTCATCCGAAATTGCGACAATCCCGTCTACAAAAAACGGATTTTCTAAATTTAGACGCGAGCAGTTAACCGATATATTTATATCTTTAATGCCTTCGCCCATCCATTTTTTTATTGTCATACACACGTTTTCAAACACATATTTATCAAGCTCTACAATAAAGCCGTTTCTCTCAAACAGCGGTATAAAATCGTTTGGAAACACCATTTTCCCATCCGGCTCAATCCATCTTACAAGCGCCTCTGCGCCTACAAGTTTATCTTCATCCGTGCTAAATTTAGGCTGTAAAAACACTTTAAATTCATTGTTTGCAAGTGCCATATTCATTCTATTTGTAATATCTGCCTCTGCAATTACTTGGTTTTTTAGCGTGTCATCATAGTCACAAACAAACTCGCCCTTTGTGGCTTTTGCTTTTAAATGCGCTAGGTTTACCTTTGCCATAATATCATCAAAATTAGTCTCGCCCGGCTCAATGCTGTATCTGCCCAACTTAAATGTGCCGCCATAATCGGCAAGCTCGGGTATAACGCTGTCGTAATGCTCCGTAACGGCTTTTGCAAATCGGCCCAAATCGTCAAAAAAGCCATTGCCGGCAAACATAGCAAATTTATCGCCGCCAATCCTTGCGGCTATTAAACTGGGCTCTTCAAAGCTGTCGGTCAATGTTTTAACCGTCTTTAGCACTAAATTTCCCATGTCATAGCCAAACATCTCATTTATTGCCTTAAAGTTTTCTATGTCAGTTACTATTATGGTGTAGCGTTTTTTCCTGTTTTTTTCTAAAATATCGCTCATATCCATTTTTAATTTTGCCATGTTTGGCAGCTCTGTAAGCGGGTCGTAATACGCCACTTTGTACACACTTTTATTTGTGCGCCACTGTATTATAGCAATATAAATAACTAGTATAACAACCGTCCAGTAAACAATTTTTCCAACAATGTCAAAATATTCTGCCGCCTTTACATTCTCGCCACTTATAGATAGCACCTCGGCATTCATGGCCAAGGCAACATTGCTAAGGTCTACCGGGTAATACACCATTACTTTAGGCACGCCAAAATACTCGTAGTAAAACATACCGCTTTGTTTATTTCCTATATCACTTTGGGCTTTGCTTACATTTTCAAGGCCCATTTCCTGTACATCTTCTTGCGGTATTACAACCTCGCCTATGTGGTTATCACTGGTCGAAAAAATCAAATTTAGCTCATCATCGACAAAAAATACATCGCCCTCATAATCTTTGTTCTCTAAAATGGTATCAAAATAGCCCTCGACAGGCACCTCGCAATACAGCACGGCTATTTTTTCATTGTTTTTAACCACCGGCACGGCTAAATCAAAAACTACGTCTGATGACTCCTCAGACATGCGCGGCTCTTCTGTGTAAACTTCATCCTTTAAGGCGCATAAAAAAGATTCATTTTCTGAAAAATCATATGTTTCATTATCTTTTGAAACGCCGACTCCATCAAGATCTATATAGTAAAGCGCTTCAAACTCTTTGGCCTGTGACTGACTTTTAAAATACTCCACTATATCTTTGCCGTCTACATCGTTTTCTGCTATAGACTCTGCAAAAAGAGTGAGGTCGTCTTTAGATTCCTCTAAAGTATTCGCCAGCAAAACTTGATATTGCACGCCAATACGCTGCATTTCGTCAAAAGTCGACTCAATTACAGCGTCCTGTGCCACAGCACTTACCCAGTTTATCAAAAGGCCAATAATAACTATAGCCGTTGCAACTATAATTGTTATTGTATGTCTTGCAATAACATTTCTTGCTTTCATTTATCTAACTCCACATTTCAACTCTTTTCGAGCGAATGATTTTTTCTCGCGTACGGTGTAATTATACCAGTAATATATCACAAAAACAACATTATTTAGAATAATTATTTTTCTTTTGTATAAACATACGCCTTTACTGACAATTTACGCCCTTTTTAAGCCCTTACATTAATATAAACTCTTAAAAAACAACTAATATTTTGCAATTTTTTAATTTAAGGCGCAAAAAAGCGGCAAATAAATTTGCCACTTAAATTGAAACAGATTATCTCTTAGAGAGTTTTTCATAGCATTCGTTATACCACAATGCGTTATCCAGTGGTGTGTTTGCAGGTATATGGTTGCCCACAGCCATAATAAATCCGGGGTATTTTTTGCCTATATCCATGCAGCGCTTAACCTCATTGTAAATGTCATCTTTTGTGCCGTTAAGCAATATTCGCGTGTCTGCATTGCCTACAAAAGAGTGCGTTTTACCGTATTTATCGGCAATGTACTGCATGTCTGTAGTTGGTTCCATAACAAATCCATGCACATTACACTTCGCTATATCGTCAATAAATTCAGTAAAGTTGCCATCCGAAGTATAAATAAGCTTTTTGCCCGACTGCAAAACAGGATCGAACAATTTTTTATACATGGGGAACAGATATGTCCTATACCACTCAGGCGCCAAAAACGCACCCGACGTCCATACAATATCATCGTGCGCCATTACAACGGGCGTTTTGCTCTTTGCCAGCGCATTAAAAAACGGCACCATCCAGTCTGTGTATCGCTCCATCAATTTTCCAAAACCGTTGGAGTCAATGCCTGCGGCAAGCAGCATCATGTCCCAGCCAAGCATGTCTATAAGCCCCGACATGGCCGTTATATAAGTACCTGTCATGTTAACCGCATCGGGCGACATCGCAACACGATTGTCATAGTCTTTGTCAAATAGTTCTACAAGCTCTTTTTCGGTATACTGCGGCAAGCTTTCAACTGGGTCAAAGTCTAAAACGTCCTCCGGCTCCTCAAAAACACTCTCGCCAACCTCGCGGAAATCCGAGCCCCCTTGGTCAAACACAGCATGGCCCATGTCGGTATAGTATTTGCCAAGATATTTTGCCTTTATAACGATGCTCCACATAAAATCGTAGTTCCAAGCCTTGTAAAAAGCCCTGCGAGCATCTGTAATTTGCTGCTGTGTGCTGTTTTCGTCCAGCGCTATTCCCGTTGTGGCTTTTATTAAATCGTAGCTCATTTCTGCTGAGTACTCTGTGCGTGGCACTCTGTCGCTCATCTCTAAGTTAAGCGCCGCCATCCCATGTATTAACGACATTTTTAGCTCCTTTGTGAAGTTTTTACATAATTTCTATTTTTATAACCACAGGCAAATCGCTCTCTACTTTTAGTGTGCCTGCATATATTTCTAAATGGTTTCTGGTCTCAAAAAGCGGTTCAATATTATTGCATAAACGCAGTCGCTTCCGGCGGTGTAGCGCACATCTTTGCTTGTAAATTCTGCGTGGTTTGTATCGGTAAAGTGCCCCTCCGGTACTTCTGTCGGGACCTCGCCATATACTTTCCACGGCACTGTGTCATATATTGCCTGCCCGTTAACCTTTAGCCACTCGCCTATTTCTAACAGCAAGCTCTTGTCCTCTTGTGGTATGGTGCCGTCTGCCTTTGGGCCTATGTTTAGCAGCAGTGCCCCATTTTTGCTCACAACGTCCACCAAGTCGCACACTATGCTGCGCGCTGTTTTATACTCGTTGCCAACCGTGTAGCACCAAGAATTTTTTGCAACGCTTGTGTCATTTTGCCAAAATTCGTGCGATATATCGCTAAGTTGTCCGCGTTCTATGTCTTTTACAACCGTGCCGTGCGCAAATGCGTCAAACTTTGCATCAATGGCAACTTCCTCGCCCCATTCCACGGCTCTGTTGTAATAAAACGCCGCAAATTTTTTAAGGTACGGCTTAAACGCAACGTTTTGTATCCACCAGTCAAAAAACACGATTTTAGGGCGATATTTGTCAACTATTTCGCACGTTCTTGCAAGCCAATCGTTTAAGTATTCCTCGTTTGGGCAGTTATTGTAAATGTCGTTATTGTCGTACATTGGGCCTGCTGCCGGGCCGTAAAGCTCTGCGTTTGCAGGGTCGTTTACATCGCTGTCAAACTCTGTGCCGTAGTTAAAAAACCACCAGTGCTCTGCGCGGTGTGTCGATGCGCATATTTTCATGTCGCGCTTTTCAACGGCTGTTTTAATCTCAAAAAGCACGTCACGTTTTGGCCCCATCTGTGCACTGTTAAAACGGCTTAACTCACTATTATACATCTGAAAACCATCGTGATGCTCTGCAACAGGCATTACAAATTTTGCACCGGACTTTGAAAACAAGTCGGCCCATTCGTCCGCATCAAATTTTTCAGCCTTAAACATCGGTATAAAATCTTTGTATCCAAAATCTTTTAAATTGCCGTATTTTTCGTTGTGATGTATAAATTCCGGCGAGTTTTGGCGGTATACATAGCGTGGGTACCACTCGTTGCCAAATGCTGGCACGCTATAAACACCCCAGTGTATAAAAATGCCAAACTTATCTTTTTTGTACCATTTTGGTGTGTCGTGTTCTCTTAACGAGGCCCAGTTATCATCATACGGGCCATTTTGTATCACTTCGTCAATCAATTTTAAATACTGTGTCTTATCCATAATTATCTCCGCTTCTTATATTGTTAAAATGCAATTACCCCTTAACTGCGCCTGCCGTCATACCCTCTACAATATATTTTTGCAACGCCAAATACAAAATGACTATTGGCACAATTGTTATAACTAGCATTGTAAAAACATAGTTCCAGTTGCGCTCGTATCTGCCGTAAAAATTGTAAACCATAAGCGGTATAGTGCGCTTGTCTGACGATGTTAAGTAGAACAAAGGCACCATAAAGTTGTTCCAGCAGTTTATAGCAACTATAATTAAATTTGTGATGAATATCGGTTTCATAATTGGCAGCAGTATTCTAAAGATAAGCACAAGTGTCGAGCAGCCGTCAATTCTTCCTGCCTCGTCAATTTCTTGTGGCACACCTTTTACAAAGCTGCTAAATGTCATAACGGTAAATGGCAGCTGCAAGCCAACGTAAATTAATATAATGCCAAGATGTGTGTTGTAAAGGTTTAATACTTTAAGCACGCCAAATGTTGTGGCTGTTTGAAAGCACAGTGTCAAGCCCAATATAAAATAATTGTAAATAAACCCTGAGCATTTATTGTTTGTTCTGCCAACATATATGCCGGCAAGCGAGCCAAATAGCAACACCAAAACGGTTGCGCTAGACGTTGTTATTATGCTGTTAGCGTAGCCTATAAGTATGTCCCCGCGCTCAAAAACCTCGTAATAATTTATAAATTGCAAGCTAGCCGGCAAGCTCAAATTAAATTCTACAGCCTCTGCGTCTGTTTTTAGCGAGCCAAGTACCATCATATAAACAGGTATTAAATATAGGGCTGATAAAATTGTCAATAAAGCAAATCTGATAACGCTAGTGCTCTTTTTTGTTTTCACTATGCCTCAACCTCCATATTTCTAAATAATTTATTTAGCGCAAACGACACAATAACAACTAAAATTGTTAAGATAATGCTTGCCGCACTACTCTCGCCCAAAAGGCCTATGCCAAATGTTCTAAATACAAATGTAGATAAAACTTGCGTTGCCGTGCCGGGGCCGCCGTTAGTTAGCACGTACACAATGTCAAAAATTTTCATTCCGCCGGCAATGTTTAGCGTTACATTAACCGTAATTGCAGGCACAAGAAGCGGCAGCGTAATGCGCAAAAACTGCTGAAATTTGCCAACGCCGTCAATGTCGGCCGCCTCGTAGTAATCTTTTGGTATTGCCTGTAAGCCGGATATAAATATAAACATATTGAAGCCTGCCCACATCCAGCTCTCTATAAATATAATCCAAAACATAGCCGTGCCATAACTGCCCAGCCACTCGTTTTGTAGAAATTGCAAATTTAATAGGCCAAGTATGTTGTTTAATAGGCCCCTGTTAGACAGTATTGCTGTAAAAAGCACACCAATAACCGTAATGCTTATTACGCAAGGAACGTAAAATATTGTCCTAAAAACGCCGTTGCCCCTAAACTTTTTTGAAAGCACAAGCGCAAGCGCAAGGCCGGCGCCAACTTTTAAAATTGTTGTGCCAAAAGAGAAAAGTAGTGTGTTTTGCAGTGCCGTTAAAAATATGTCGTCTGTTAAAACCTCTATGTAGTTTACAATTCCGTAAAACTCAGGGCTATCCCACCTTTTAATGTTCCAATCGGTAAACGATAAAATTAACGATGCACCGATAGGAATAATAATAAAAATTGAGTAAATTATGATAGCAGGGACAGCTAAAAAAGGCGAGTACGAAGTTCTAAGTCTTTTGTTCATACCGTTTTGCTCCATTCTTTAAAAAATAAACCGACAACAACACATTGCTGTTGCCGGTTTAAAGTAACTATTTTTTAGAAACCTTCTACACCGTTGTTTGCCATAAATTTGTCGAAGTCCTCTTGGAATTTATCTAAAACTTGAGCACCGTCGATACCCTCGCCAACAAGTGCCTCAGCATAGTAAGCCCATAGGTAATCGCTAAACAATGACTCGATAGCGCCCCAGTGAGAGTTCATCTCGGGAACAACTGTACCTGCTGCAACATACTGCTCATAAGTAGCTCTTACGTCCTCGTTCATCTCGCCACCGTCAACGCCCTCAAATGCAGGGAAGCCTGCGTTAGCGCCGCTAAAGTAGATGTCTGAGTACTCAGGTGTTGCAAATGCGTTAAACATTGCTTTAACTGCTGCTATGTTCTCGCTGTCTTTGTTAGCTACAAAGCTTGATGAGAATTGTGCGCCGCTTAGCCAAGTTGCATCCTCGTCGTAAGATGTAGGCACGTTAAATACGCCGTACTCAACGTCGGGATATGTTGCTTGGAACTGGCCTACCATCGGGCCCTCGCCCATTATCATAGCGCCTTCGCCTGCTGCCATTTGTGCCCATGCATCGTCCCATGTAAGTGTAGCAAGGTCATCATTGTAGTAGCCTTTGTCGCGCATTGCAATTAGGTCGTCTAAAACTGCTACAAGCTCTGGGTAATCGCTAAATTTAGCTTGACCTGTAAAAATTTGCTCTGTCATCTCTTCAGATGCAGCGCTCTCGCCAAACGCCCTTGAAAAACCGGATGCTGTCCAAATTTGTGGCACCCACATGTCGCTTGTTAGGTAGATAGGTGTTTTGCCAGCTGCTATTAAAGCTTCGCAAAGTGCGTCAAACTCTTCAACTGTTGTAGGCTCTGTTAGGCTTAACTCGTCAAATAAACCCTTGTTGTAGATGATTGAGTGATAGCCGCTTGTAGCTTTTAGTGGGAAAGCATATTGTTTGCCGTTTAGCTGTGTAACAGATGCGTCTACTAATAAATCTGTCCATGCCTCGCCGCTAAAGTCGTAAAGTTGATCTTCTGCAATAACGTTATAGATGTGCGGAGCATTGTATTGAACAAGGTCCGGCATCTCGCCGTTAGCTATGCGCATTTCTAATATACCAAGGTATTGGTCGTCGGGTACAACAGTTGCGTCTACTGTTACGTCGTACTCTTCCTCAAATTTAACAACCATCTCTTGTAGCTGCTCAATGTATTGGCTTTGCAATACCATTGCTGTAATTGTAGTGCCTGCAATGTCGCTTGCCGCATCTTCTGCCGGCGCCTCGTCTGTTGTTGCAGGTGCTTCATCTGTCGGTGCAGTCTCTGCAGGTGCACTGCAGCTTGCAAGCAATGTCAAAAGCATCATCATTGCAAGTAAAATGCTAAAAATCTTTTTCATTAAATAATCCTCCATTTTTTGTTTACACAAGCGTCGCTGTGTAAAATATTATGTTCGTATTATATCTGTAATTTTTAGCATTGTGAATGGAATTTTTGCAACTTAGACATGGAATTTTAGTCTTTATTTACTTTTGCATACTGCGTTGGACTCAGCCCAACAGCCTTTTTAAACACCTTGCTAAAGTACAGCGGGTCCTGGTATCCTACGCTTGCAGACACATCTTTTACCTGCACTTGTACCGCTAGCAATTGCTTTGCTTTTTCTATGCGCAAGTTGTTTAAGTACGCACTTGGCAACATGCCAAAAGTGTCCTTAAATACTTTTCGTATGTAAAAATTGGTGTAGCCCATCTTCTTTTCTATCTCAGAATTTTTTATATCCCTACTATAGTTTGAGTCTAAAAACTGCTTTAATTTTTGTGCAATCTCTGCGGTGTTATCGCCTTTGTTTATATACCAATAAAAGTATGTGTTTAATATTTGCACAAGGGCATTGTTTAAATCTGCTATTGTGTGCGCCGAATTTATTGCGTAGCTTATTTCGCCCTCTAGCTCTAAATACTGCACGTTAGAGGATATATTCTCGCAGAGCTTTAAAAAGAAAGATTTTGACAAAAAGAGCAATTCTTCTTTTGCGGTGTCCTGCGTATTTAACATCTTGTGTAAAAATTCTTCAATTTTAAATTTGTCCTGCGTTTTGCTAATTATCTCTATCTCACTTAAAATAGGCGCGAGGTCCGCCTTTGTTTTTAAGTTGCGCTCGCCTACTATTAAGCTGCTTTTTTGCAGGTACACACTTTGCAAAAATTTTGCTTTATTTTTATAAAATATGCTCCTCGTTTGGCTCAATGGCACCGTTTCATCGCAAAAAAACATTGTTACAGGCATGCTAAACTTCGACATTTCAAACAGATTTTGCATGGCTTTAACAGGGCTTGTTTTTATGTTTGATAT
Source organism: uncultured Bacteroides sp. (assembly GCA_964368295.1). Taxonomy (GTDB): domain Bacteria; phylum Bacillota; class Clostridia; order Oscillospirales; family Ruminococcaceae; genus Ruthenibacterium. The sequence goes on along the minus strand of CAYJBO010000017.1, from coordinate 20,026 downwards.
AAATACAAACGCCTCGTTAATCTCCTTGCCGTCTGATATAAACAAATCACTGTTTGCAAAGCACTTATTTAAAAGCAAATTAAACTCCTGCTTTTTTGTCTTTACCTCTTGCGCTTGTTCTATTTCGTTAAACTCGTCTGCACAGCTGCCAATACAGTAAAACCCAAAGTAACATTTATCGCTTGTATCTGTTTTACTTTCCGGTGTTTTTATGTAGCTGTCTATGTCGCTTTTGTATTTAATTTTATATATCTTCTCTAGCGTTTTTTTTAGCTGCTGTTTATCAAGCGGCTTTAAAAGGTAATCTACCGCACCGTATCGCAGCGCTTTTTGCGCATATTCAAACTCTTGGTACCCCGACAAAATTACAAATTGGGTTTGCGGCTTATTATCCTTTATGTACTTTGCTACCTCTATACCGCTTACAATGGGCACATTTATGTCAATAAAAGCCACGTCTATTTTATGCTCTTGCAATAACTCAATTGCCTGCTTTCCGCTGTGCGCTACGTATTTAACAACAAAATTTTCGTTTATTGTCTGTATAGAACTGCAAATATTCCTCGCAAGAGGCTTTTCGTCTTCCAACACCAATGTAATTATCATTTTTTGCCTCCAAGTATTACTGTTGTTCCGCCGTCTTTGTTAGATTTTATGTCAAATATTACGCCCTCTTTATAGTGCAGGTGCATGCGGATTAATGTGTTCATAAGCGAGTACCCTCCATTTTTCAACTCCACAAGCAACTCTTCAACGGGTGTTGTGCTTATAAGCTCAAAGCGCTCTTTTACTCGCTGTATTTCATCTTCGCTAATTCCCGTGCCCTTGTCGTATATCTCTACATACCATATGTCGTTAACGCTGTTGTACTTAATGCGCATAGCCCACGGGTACTCTGCATTTTTAAAGCCGTGCACTATCGCATTTTCAATAAGCGGTTGCAGTATAAATTTTGGAACTTCTAAGTTTTCCACTTCTTCTTCATAATCAATCTCGTAACAAAAGTCCTCTTCGTACTTTATTTTAATTAACTGTAAGTAATCTTCTATGTGTTTAAACTCACTGTATAATGTCTCGGTGTTTTTGGTATAGTCGCAAGTGTAGCGTATCATAGAGGACAGCCTTGCCGATAGCTTAAGCGCTTGCTCGTACTCGCCCTCTTCAATTAAAGATGAGTTTATCGCTAAGGTATTGTGTATAAAATGCGGGTTTATTTGCGCCTGCAAGGCTAACATTTGGGCCTTTATTTTACCGGTGTGCGCCGCTACAAGCTCTTGAACATACTGCTGCAGCTTGTTTTGCATGCCGGCAAAAGACGTATACAATTGCTCGATTTCGTCTATCTCGACATCGCTTGCCTGCAGTGTTATGGCTTTGTCTAGCTGTATGTTTTCGCACAGGTCTATTATGGGTGTAGTTATGTTTTTAATTATGCGCCTTTGCACCCAAAATAAAATTATTACAAGCACTGCCATGGCAATACCCACTACAATTATAGTGCTGACAGAAGTATATATCGACGAATAATCGTAAGATTCTATGCTTACAATAAACTCGTTAAGCATTGCTGTGTTGTTTTCGCTGTAAATACTAACACTGTTTTTGTTTTCTCCTATTGTCAAAAAAGCCGTGTCCCCATGGCTTATAGTTAAATTATATTCCTCGGACAAAGCGCCAAGCTGCTCTTTTAGGCTACTCACACTAATTTGCACCTCTACATATCCAAGGCTTGTGTCGCGTCTGCTCTCGTAGTCTTTTATCTCCTGGATAATTGACACATAGCCGCCTATGCTAAACGTGTTAGACAGCTCATCGTCGCTGTACACCATATATGTTGTTGTGTCATCGCTAAGCGCATCTTCAATTTGTTCAACACGCTTTGTGCTTACGTAGTCGTCTACAAGCACCTTGTCAACACTGCTGCCAACAGACGTAAAGTCGCCATCTTTATTATATATGCAAATGCGCGATATAAAGTCTTGCTTTACCATATAATACAATGTCTGACGGTTTACCTCGCTTATTAAAGAGGGTTGCAACACAAAATTATTTTGCCCATCGGCATCTAAGTACAGCATATTAAACAGCTCTATTATCTCGGAGTTAAACTTTATGTTGCTGGCAGTATTTTGGCTCAGCTCAATAATCTGCTCAAACATCTGCGTCTTTGAGTCCAGGTTTGTCATAAAAGCATTCTTTGTTTGCTCTTGCCTGTCGACAAAATGATTAATAGAAAAAAACACAAAAAATGAAAGGCAAACAACAAGGACGACAAAAGTGTTTGTCCAAAGCAGTTTTTTGCCTAAATGTACTTTTTTGTGTTTTTTGTACTTTAACATATTGCACCTTTTTTCTTTTATTTAATACAGTTAAATATTAACAAAATTAAACACGCTAGTCAAATAATAATTAAAGAAAATCACCAAATATTACAATCCATACCTATAAACACAACCATTTTTCATTTTTAATATTGAGTGCATTTAAAATAGGTTGCGGCCATTCAGCCGCAACCTATTTGTAACATTTATTAAACAATTAGTATAAAATACTGAAAATATTAATTTGTGTATACACAAATTAATATATAGTAGCCACAAAATTAAGCCAAAATTGCAGCCGATAAGGCGCCGCTTATTTAATTAACACCAGCTGATGCAGCGAGACTTTTGGAATTGCAAATTTTACAGTGTTGCCCTCTTGCACAAAGCTTAAATCTTCATTTTGCGGTATCAGCCTCACGGCAGAAATATCTCTGTCCACCTCGGCTGTAACTTCAACATTATTTAGCTCAGGGAAGTCCTCTAGCACGCTTACAACGCCGCGCTGTGACGGCAGCGCATACAGTAAATGCAGTATAAAATCGTCATCTTTTTTAACGTAACGCAAACGTGCAGCACTCGGCAAACTTACACAAACTGCCTGGTCATCCTTTTTATAAAGGCGGCGCAACACATTTAAAAAGTATCTTCTGTGATACGCACAGCCATAGCCCAAATAAATTGAGCCTATCTCGTGCGATATATAAATTACATTGCCGCTTTGCATTGCCGCAGGGTATTCTGCAAGCTCCTGCCTATAAGGGGTGTTGGCGTGCGAGCAGTATTTTTCATAAGTCCTGTTAAAATACGGCTCTTTAATATTGGCTAGCACGCTGCCCGCGCCACTTATTTTATGGCACGAAGAATAGCAGTAAATTGGCGCAGTTACAATATTTTCCCCTACATGCTTGCCAACAACTAAATAGTCGGCCTCAAATTCGCTCTTGCCAATATAATTAAAAGGCATATCTATCGCAAATTTTTTGCCGCCCTCGTCCAGTGCGCCGCCGCCTAAAATTAAAAGCTTTTTGCCGCACTTAATATAGCTGTTAACGGCCGACGCGAGCTCGCAGTTTAGCTTTACGCCCTCGGCTATAATCACCGTGCTAAATTTTTCTAAATCTTGCGGTGTGTGCACTATGTCAAAATCAATGTGAGAGTCAAGCAGCAGCTTTGCAAGGCCGTTATGGCTATCCTCGCACACGTCAATAATAACGCCAAGCTTTGACGTCTCTTTTACATCATAGCAGTAGCTCTCAATTTGCTGTGCGTATTTGTAAGCATGTCCAATGTTTTCGTACGTGCTTATGTCCATGGCACCGTTTGGGGGCAGCTGGTCGCCAACGCTTATCTTTGCGCCCCACGCCATAAGTGCGGCACACTCGTACCTAAGCGCCTCTGGCAATTTAAAGCCGCCAAACTCGCCCCAGTTAGTGTGGAATTTGCCTGTCATTCCAAGGTATTCTTTGCCGCTGGCAGAAAAATACTTTGCCCTTATGGGCATTTTATCGTATCCGCCCCAGCTTGTAGGCAGGTCTTCGAGCTCAAAATGAGTGCTCAAATAATGCCTACCCGGCGTGCGAATTTCTGCACCGCCTGAGTTAAAAAACAGCGTCGCATCAGGGTGATATTTTTTTAGTATGGCGCCTATTTCCTCAAGTACCTCGTGGTGGCGCACATTGAGATATTTTTTTGCCTGTTCCTCATCCGCATAGTCATAGCCGAGTCTTTCCATGTCCTCTTTACAACTGTCGCAATAGCAGGCTTCGTACATAAAAACAATGTCAAAAAACAGCCCGTCAAGCCGGCTATATCTCTCGCAAACCTCTTTTGTTATGTCGTACAAGTGCTGCGCATAACCACCACTGTAACAAAGGTCCATCCAAGAGCACAGCGGCCTTTTATCTGTCGGTTTTGCGCTGCTGTCCACATTTGTGCCCCTAAAAGAGCCGTCTAAATTTTTAACTATCCACTCCGGGTGTTGCTTTGCATCAAACGCCGACCACCCCAGTGTTATGTACAAAGGCGCACGCACTCCTATCTCATGGCAAGCGGACATCATCTCGCCTGCAAGGTCGAACCCCGGTTTCATGGTTGGGTGCTGTGTGCCCACTTTTGTGGGGTAGTAGCAATACCCGTGGTGGCCTTTGCCAAATACAGTTATGCTGTTTACATTGCCCAGTTTTAACGCATTTTTAAATTGCTCTTTATCAAAGTCAATGCCGACATTCGGCATTTTTTCCGAGGTGTGAAAATCGAGATGGATTTCTCTTGTGGGCAGCTTATTTTTCATAAATATACCTCTTATAAATATTTTTTTGCCGCATCAGCGCAACTAATTCAAAATAACTACCGTCTCTTCAATGTCAATAGCGCCGCTGATAACTTTTACAAACGGTTTTGAATCTTTTATTCCCACGTTCGCATATCCGCTATTAGTGCATAAAAACGATGTGAAATCGCCTTTAATGCGAGGCTCAATCTTTAAAGTTTTTGTGTAGGCATTATAGGTTATGCCCGCAAGCGCCTCTATAAGCGCATAGGAGGCGAGCGCACGTGCATACCAGTGGCCGCACTCATACTCGTCAAATGGATTGCGCACACTTCCGTCGTAGCGGCTTCTTGTTGTCTTTACAATCTCAAGGCCCTTTTGTGTCTCGCCCATGTATATGAGGTGCGACGCCACTTGATACTCTATGCCCGTCCAAACTTCGTCGCTATAGACAAACGGAAGCGCAGGCTTGTTTCCATGCGGCCAAGTGCACAGCAATAGCCCTGCCTCGTCTGACATGCAATAGCCGGGGCGCTGTGGGTTTGCATGCTCTGTCAAATCTGTTTTAAAATTGTACTTATATACGCTGTTTAAGTGGCTTTTAATCCTGTCTTTATTGCCAACAGCGCCAAGCCCGCTTACCTGCGAGAGCCAAAAGCCCAGCACACCGTCGGAAATGCAGCCTGTGCCATATTGGTACTTAGGCCCGTATTTTTTTAAGAGCTCTGCCGCCTCCGGCGAAATTTTATCGTTTAGTGCCGTGTCGCCCTCCGAGGGCAGTTTTGCCTCTAAGGTTTCCCACTCCACTTGATGGTAATAATACTCGCCATTATAAATGTTTTCGTCTATATATTTTAGCCCTTTGCCCAGCAGTGCCTCGTATTCGCTTGTGTCCTCGCCCAGCACCTTGCCCATCTCTACCATAGCCTTTAATGCGCCCAAATAAAACGAGGTGCACATTCCATCAACACCCCAAAACTCTATGTCGTAGGTGTTGTGGTGCGGCTCTCTCAATACGCCCTCGCACTTTTTGTCCCATGTTGCAGTGCAATAATTTATAGAGCTTATTGCCGCTTGCCAAAAACTGCGCAACCATTCCACATCGCCGCATATTAAAAAATCTCGGTAAAGTTTCATTATGCCGCCAAGCTGCCCGTCCGACGCTGCGTGGAAGTCGTGATCGCACTTGCCAATTGGCAGTGCGGCACGAAAATTTTGATGGCCCTTTTCGTCTTGCGAGTCAACAAATTCGGTCTGCCTCATGGTGCGCTCTAGCTCCGGAAAAAGATGGCATATTGCCTGTGCATAGTTCCAGACATGTGTACAGCTTCCAGAGCAACAGCCGCAGCTGTCACAGCATCCCTCCCACGCCCACAATTTGCCGTCTGTTTGGCGCAGTATGGTTGGTGACTTTATTATTGTAAGGTTTGCGGCAACTGCCTCAATTATCTCCGAGGGCAGGCTCATGCCGTAAAAAGCATCGGTAAACCGCCTACTTTTTTCATATAGTCGGCTGCGATTTTTAGATAAGTACTCACTCACTTCGCCTATACAAGAGAAAACGCCGGAGTACCAAGGCCTATACCTCTTGAGCGATAAATCAACAGCTTTTGCACAGCAAGCACTTGCGCCATCTTTACAATCCTCAAAATCGTGCCCAATGCGCAAAGCAGAGTGTGGCACATACCAGCAAGTGTTAAGCGTTATTGTCTTGCTCTGTCCCGGTTGTAGCACAAACTCCACCGCAAGCGACGCCCCGGGCACATTTGAGCCTGTGTGCTCGTGATGTTTAAATATTTTTCCATCGCTTGCCTTATGTATAGCACGCCCTGCCTCTATATCGTTCCACAGCATTGTCAAAGCGTCAAACCAGCCACCGCGAAACAGCGCAGTGTTAACCTTTACATCCTCATCGTCAATAAAGGCGCTAAAATGCCCTTCAATCCACGGCTTATCCGCCGCACCATCCTGCGAAAGTGTAAAGCCGTTATCACTGCCACTTACGTAATAGCCCTCTGTGTCTACCGCCATAAAATTCATGCTGCTATAGTAATAAACAGCGTCAATCGGCTTATCTGTGTTATTTTTAAACGTGTATTCAATTATAGCAAACGGATAGCTCGAATCGTCTGCGTCTGTCGGGCAAAACGGGCTCCATGCCCTAAGCGATGTGTCAAGCGGGAATTTTTCGTCTGCAAACGCAATGTTTGCAAACGGAAACTCGCTGTAAAACTGTGCAGATTTAAATCGTGGCAGCCCGTAAGTTTTGCCCTGCGAGCCATTTGCCTTTGTAATGTTAAGGTCGTTTTTTGGCTTGCCCTGCAAGGGCGAAAGTGCGCCACCGAATATTTTATACTTTGGCACAGGCGCCTCGATAACACGGCTTTTATTATTTTCGCCTTTAACCGTAATTGCAGAAAACAGTGTTGGCTCAAGGTTAGTGTCGGGTGCATTTCTTATAGAAAAGCCCGAAAAAGAGCCGTTGCCCTCAACATTATACATGCCGGCCCCAATTCCCCCGAGCGGAAAGCCTACAAAAGTAAGGTTCTTGTCGCTAAATATTCTGTGGTGCATAAATATCTCCCTTAAATAATCTCAAGATAGTCTTTATCAGGCAAACTTGGAAATTTTTCAAACGGCAGCGTTTGATACCAAAACGACACAGACGATATGTCGTCTTGCAATGGCAAAAAGCGCTGATTATCACGCCAGCCCAGTGCTTGAACTGTGATTTTTAAATCTTTTTCAAAGCGGATAGGGTCTGTGATGTGCCAGCGGTACATGCCAAACCTTGTGTTTGCCTTGTAAACGCCATCCGGGCGGACAACCTGCGGCAGGCCGGCATAGGCTGTAGTGTACTCTTGGTACTGATGCGTTTTTTGGTTTTCGAAATTGTAAGCGCCACAGAAATAATCCTCAAGGCCTGTGCCGCAAAGTGTGGGATAATCGGTGTCGCCATCCATAAAGAACTTAACCTCTCCCTCGCCCCACCAAATATTGTTGTTAACGCCCCATGTCATATATGTGCCAACATAGTGCCCCTTGCCTTTTACGCCGTCTAGCATAGTGTAATTTGTCTTGTAGGGCAGTGGGTTTACTCGCCTAAATTGCGCATGGAAATACAACGCATCATCGGCAACTTCGCTTAGCACATAGTTTACTTGATAATACAAAATCATATCCTCGTGCGAGATGTTTTCAACAGTGATGCGGCAGTGTTTTTTAAACGGCATTGTCCAATAGCAGTTAAAGGCAGAGCCCGGATTTACGCAAACGGCCAGCGAGTTAACGTGTGCGTATTCACCTAGTCCCGAGGCAAAAAAATCGCCTATAGGGCACTCTACTGATGGGTTTTCGCTATTGTCCCAATATATTCTTATAATCGTGTAGCGCCAGTTGCCCGTTGGTGTCATCCACATTTGCTGAATGGCTCCTGGCCCCTCAATGTCGGCAAGCTCAAACACTTCTCCGGCTTTTATCATCTTGCTGGGCGATACTTTCCATGTTCTGCCCAGTTCTCTCGGCACATCTGCCATGCCGCCCTTGCCTTTTTCTCCCGTAAAATTTTCTGCGCTCAAAGAGCGTGTAACTGCGTTTGAAGCCATATGTAAATTTTGCATGTTGCAAGAAATTCCATCAAAACTCATATTATTCATCCCTTAATTTATTATTATTTTATTAGTTTTCTCTATTTTTTTGTAAACTTTAAGCTGTCACAAAATTATTGCGACAGCTTAAAAGTCAAACCAAAGTATTTAAGTGTAATAAAAATTGCCAAAGACAGGTTTTAAGGCAGCTAACACGCACATATAACAGCACACAAGTAAATGCGCACGCTATTTAAATGTGCATGGTGCAAAGCCCTAAAACAGCCTTTTAAAACAATAAAACACTATTTTAACAAGAACATTCTAAAATCTATTTTGCGTGGTAGTTCAATAGTTACATCAATCATATCAGGAGTGTATTTAACCCCTTCTTCTTTAGCTTTTTTCCTTGCTGCATACTCAAAGTAAGTGTCGCTAAGGGCAAGCTCGCCCTCGCGCACCAGCGCATAGTCATAAAACATCTCTTTTTCTGCAAATTCAAGGTTGTCGAGCTCCATTGCAACTTTGCAAAGTGCAAGCCTTGCTTTTTCGCCCACGCTCTGCTCTGTTACGCTCTCATATATCTGCCACGCCTTTTCGTACTTCTGTGCACTTACTAAGCACGGGATAAGCTGTTCTAGGTACATTTTATCCTTGGGCTCAGAGGCTTGCTCAAACGCCAAGAGGAAATACGAGAGCTCTTGCTCTGCTAGAGCCTCGCGCTTATAGTAAAGGCCTAGCGCATAAGATGCATAGCTGTTTGCTTTTGAGGACAGCTCTTTTAATATCTCTACGCCCTTGTCTGTCTGTGTGTTTTCAATAAGGCTTATTGCATAGTAATATGCCGTTTTATCGTCGTTTTTGTAAACGCTTTCAAAGTATGGCAGCCATTTTACATCTGTCAAATAGCTTATCATATGCCCATTGTTTTTTAGCGCCTCGCCTTTTAACAAGCCCAAGTACTCGCTCTCGCTGGCTTTGTCATTATCTGTTGCAAAATCAAGGTGAGACGGCAATTTTCTCTCGCCATCTTTCTCGCATCTCGCATTTTCTAAGCTGCCGTATATTGTGCCGCTGTGTATGCGCTCGTAGCCTGCTATATCGCTTTTTGCATAGTACTCATCGTGCAATTCTTGCACTGCTTTTCCGCTTAGTATTGCCTCTATTTCTTTAGAAACAGTTTGTTTTGCCTCGTTCCAATCCTCTTTTGTGTAGTCTTTGTTTTGCGCTGAGTACGAGCCAAATATTTGTGTAAAGCAAAGCTCGCCGGCGGCGGGTAAAACGGCTGTGTGGTTTTGTGTCGGCGCAAGGCCTGCCTGAATTTCAAGGTAACTGCCGTCGCCCTCTGTAGACAGGTAATCGCACCAGCGCTCACCGCCCGAAGTTTTGCCCCAGCAGAACATTTTTCTGGCGTATAGCGGAAGGGTAGAGCGCTCAAAAAAGCCTTTTCCGTCGCCCTCTACGCTAACTTCCCACGGGTAACCTTTAACTTTATCGTTCTGGAAAAAGTATTCAACAGAGCGTGTTATGCGGTTTGGGTAGCTCACATCAACACCGGGCATATTTGGCTGATACGGCATTTTGCAACGGCCAAATCCACCTTTAACTTGGTATAAAATGTCGTCCGTCTCTGAAAAAACCCTGGTGTCATCGCTCAATGGCACTGCGGTATTAGTCCACCAATATATAGGGCTGTCTATGTCTCTTGCGTTAAACACACGCACAAACATGGATAACTGTTTTGCATCGTCCGGAAGGTGGAAATCCAGCTGAAAAGCTTGGGCATGTGTTGCCTCGTACTCATAAAAGCGCACAAACTCCTCGCCGTCCGGCGCTTTAACCTTCGCTGCAAACATATTGTCGCAAGTAAAGGCACAGTGTCCACGGTGGCCCAGGTTCCACTCTATGCCGCCCGATGTCCAAGCATTTCTGTTTGCAAGGTTGCCCGGGCGCATAACTTCGTTTTTAAACAATAATTCACGGTTTTCTGTCTTGCTGTAAAGGCTCATTAACTTAGCGCCGTATGTCGGTAAAAACACAGCTTTAAGGTAATCGTTTTCCATTACAATGCTTTTTATCGATAAATCATCGAGTGCGCGCGTGTAGTTGTCTTGCATTGTGTAGGGTAAAATGCGCTCTGCGCAATCTTTGCCATAACTTATGCAATCTTCTTTTGTAAATGTACCATCGTGTAGTGATGGTATGTCTAAGTCCTTAGCTCGGAATGTAGGGTAAAGTGATGTTTCACCTGTGCTACAACCTTTAATAGCTATATTTTCTATGTAGACCATTTGTTCTCCTTAAATTATTATTTAAAATATTATTGTTAATACTGCGCTGCCAACAAACAAAGGCTTTGTTTACAGCCACAATATTATTAACCTTTAATTGCGCCGCCGGTAACACCAGCAATAACTTTATCGGACAAAATAACATACAGCAATACGGTTGGCAAGAAAACAATTACGCAGGCGGCAAATAGTCCGCCGTAGTCGTTTGTATATTGCATGCCTATTACTATATTGTAAAGTCCAACGGCAATGGGGCGTATATTGGAGCGCGCTGCAAATAGATTAGACATAAAAAACTCGTTCCAAATTGTCATAAAGTTAAAAATAGAAACTGTTATTATGCCCGGCTGTGCCAGTGGCAACATTATTTTCCAAAACGTTTTTACGGGCGAACATCCGTCTATAGCCGCCGCCTCTTCAAATGTCATTGACAAGTTTTTAAAAAACGAGTTTAAAAAGAATATTGAAAAAGGTGTGCTCATTGCTATGTAAAGGTATATAATAAGGCCTCTTGTGTTGTTGATATCAAGGCCTATAGCAAGCGAAAAAAGCGGCATTATTATCATAATAATTGGTATGCCAAGTGCAGTTGCAAACATTGCCTGTAAAAGGCCGTTTAGCTTAAATTTAAAGCGTGCAAGGGCATATGCCGCAGGGGCTGCAACTACTATTAGCAAAAAGCCCGAAACAAACGTATACAAAAGAGAGTTTAAGAAAAACTGGCTCATTTTTTGAGTGTTCCACGCATTTACATAGTTTTCAAAGTGAAATCCGGACTCAAACGCAAACAGCTGACCTGTCAATATCTCACGAGTTGTTGACAGCGATGCAAGTAAAACCCAAATAACTAAAACAAATGTAAAAATAACCCAAGCAGTTAAAATTAAGTAACCCGGCAACAATTTAATCTCTTTGTTAAAGTTAAAGCGCTCAGCCTTTTCTTTTGGTTTTTTAATCATACTAGGGCCTCCTTACAATTCTACATCGTCGTTTTTGACGATTAAATTTGTTAACATAAAAATACTTACAACAACTATAGCCATTACAACGCCAATAGCCGCTGCCGCACCCGGGTTACGTGTTGCGGTAGACACGCCGGAGCCAAACAACAACTCAAAAACATAGTTTAGCGGCATTACCGTTTCTGTGGATAGTGATATTGGGCTAAACACTTGTGCCCAGATAAAAAATCCAACACTGGACACTGTCCACATAACTATATTTGTGCGAATTGAGCCTTTTAAAAGGGGTAAAGTTATGCTAAAAAATTGTTGGAAACGGTTTGCGCCCTCTATTCTTGCCGCTTCGTAAAAATCTACGCCTATGCGCTCAATACCGCTCATAAATATAAGCATGTTGTAGCCAACCATGCCAAAGCTATAAGCAATTAACATGCTCCAAAACAGCATGTCAGGGCCTGTCCATAAAACGTTTTCGCCACCAAAAAAGCCTATAATAGAATTAAAAAGACCAAAGTCCTCTTTATTTAATACATAATATAGCCACATGTTACCCATTGCAACCGCAGCAATTAGGTTTGGCAAGTATATAACGCTTCTGTAAAACTTTTTACCCCTTACGCCACTTGTTAAAATAACAGCAAAAAGTAGTGCCACAAGCAAAACACCAATTCCTCCGATAATCCAAATTTTCAAAAAGTTTGTCATCGAAGTTATAAACAGCGAATCGTTAAATATACTTATGTAATTTTCTATTCCATTAAATGCCCATGCCGACACAGGGTCGGAAATGCTTTCAACACTAAACAAACTCATTGTAACCGTACGTAAAACGGGGTATAGATAAACGGTTAAATATAAAATAACTGCCGGTGCTAAGAAAAGCACAAGCATAGGAGTAACATTTTTTCTAAGCATGTTATTTGAGGCTTTTTTATTCTTATTCATCTGCGTCTCCGTTCCAAAAAAAATTTGCAAAAATAACGGGGCGGGGTTACCCCGCCCCGTTATTTTTATTTAGCTAAGTGTAACTTAAAAACCAAACTCATTATGCAGGTTGGTCAATTTCCATGAAACCATCAGCAAAACCTTGTGCGTCTATATTGCCTGCTACCATGTCTGCAAATAATGCTTTAACAGCCGGCTCAATGTAAATGTTGCTTGTGTTTGTGCCAATGTTAAAACGGTATGTAGCAGTTGTGCCCTCTAGTATAGGTTGAACTGCTGCAATGCCTGCTGGCCACTCAGAGCTTGCATCTGTTGGTATAGCAATAGACTCTGTAGCAAGTTTTTGGTCCCACTCGCCTGTTGTTAGGTATTTAACAAACTCAAATGCTGCAACAGGGTACTGTGTATCTTTGTTAATACCAAAGCATTGGCCTGTAAGGATGTTGCCCTCTTGGCCGCTACCTGCGTCAGAAATTTGTGGTAGTGAGAATGCGCCAAACTCAAAATCTTCTCTTACTTGTTTTGAAATCTCGTTAGGGAACCATGTAGCATTTAGGTACATTGCAACGCTCTCATCTGCAAAGTTGCCTTGGCCTGATGGGAATACGTTAGCTGCTGCACGAGGATCCATCCAGCCGTTTTGTACCCATGTCTCTAACACTTGTGCTGCCTCTAAAACAGCAGGGTGATCGTACTCGCCTGCAGAAATAGACTCAACTGCTTCTAAGCCCGCTACGCGAACTAAAATGTTTGAAAATACGTTAAGCATGTAAGCATCGTCAACAGTTATGGGGATATAACCTGCAGCAACCAGTTTATCGCATGCTTCTTCAAATTGTGCGTAAGTTGTTATAGGCTCTGTTATACCAGCTTCCTCAAAAGCAGTAACATTATAGAAAACAGCGCCTGCTGCCGGTTGGTAAGGAATAGTCATAATTTTTCCGCCGCCGTACTCTTCAGCCATTGCTACAAGGCCTGCATTGTGCACGTCTCTCAAGCCAGCTGCTTCGTACATATCACTTATGTCATACAGATAATCTGCAAAGTTAAAGTTGATTGAATCGATAGCTTCGTCGAAAATGTCGATTGTCTCGCCTTGGTCTAACAAAGGTTGTAGTGTATCCCTTGTTGTACGTGAACCAGTCCACTCAATGTGTACAGGTACGCCTGTTTGTGCTGTAAAAGCCTCGGCTGCCTGTGCAATAACCTGGCCCTGAATTTCTGTCTCTGCCCACATTGGGTAGTAAACAAGCTCTGCGCCCTCTTCAATTTGGTAGCCTTCTGTAACTTCTTCCACCTCAGGTGTAGGTGTCTCTGAAGGTGCTTCCTCTACAGCCGGTGCAGCCGGTGCAGCACAAGATGCCATTAAACCAACTATTAGTGTAAGTGCTAGTAGAATGCTAAGTAACTTTTTCATAGTTATCCTCCTGAATTTTAATTTTCAACAAAAGTTATATAATACTCTCGTTAAAATTTATTAATTTTGCCGTATTGCATACGACAATACTAATATAACCATATTTTCATTTTTTTTCAAATGATTTTACACTTTCGACATAAAATTGTAATAATATATCACAAAATGCTGTGTTTTTTGGCTATGGTTTTATCACATAAGCATAATTTATCACAGTTTTGCGTTTTGTGTCAAGGTGAATAATAACCAAAAATTGCAATTTTAATTTGCAACCATGTTCCAAAATTGGAACACCACTTCCCACAAACCCTTACGGTTACTACTTTACTATTAATAACATAATATCGATAAATATTATTTTTTTCGCCAAATTGATTTTAAATACAGCATTTGTCGTTGACTAATTTGTTGAAAAGTGTAATAATAAATTGAACATAAAATAGGAGTTACACTATGCTTTCTATAAGAAAAATAGCACAAATGGCAAATGTCGGGGTCGGGACAGTCTCCAGATACCGCAACGGCTTTACAATAAAGCAATCCACAAAAGAAAAAATAGAGCGCGCCATTGAGCTGTCGGAGGGTTACTTTGTAAGGCAGTGCACAATAGGCGTAATAGTGCCTGTAATTAACGATTCTTTCTCCGGCGTATTAGTGGACGACATAGTAAAGCAGTTTTCCAATAAAAAGCACAAGGTTATTGTAATAGTAAGCGATGATTTAGAAAAAGACTGCAACCATATATTGTCATTAAATCCCGACGGGCTAATTATTCACCCTGCGCATAAAGACTGCATTGATGGCCTTTGCATCCTTGCGAAAAAGCTACCCACCATATTGATAGATATGATGTTTACCCCCGCCGTATGCGACCAAATGTTAAGCTTAAACGCACAGTCTACATATGAGTGTGTTGAATACTTATTGCAACAAGGCCACAGCAAAATAGCCATTGTTACCGGGGGCAGCCTTATGCTTATGGGTGACGAGAGGCTGCTTGGCTACAAGCGCGCTATAAAAGATTACGGCCTAGCCACAGATGAAACCTACATTATAGACGCAGGCGATAACAAAACGGTAGAAGACAGTTTAACTAAATTGATGGCAGGAAAAAACAGGCCCACTGCCGTAATTGCAACAAATTACGACATAACACTTGCAACAATACGTGCATTAATGAATTTAAACTTAAAATACCCCGATGATATTTCTTTTGTTGGGTTTGACGAATTTGGCATGAACAAGATATTGCACAGGCCAATAAGCTATATAGAGCAGCCCATACACGAAATGGCTAAGAGCAGTACAGAGTTATTATTAAAAAGAATTTTGGGCGACAAGCGAGACTACCCCCTTACAAAGCATTTTAAAACAAAGCTTGTAGAGGGCTCGTCCGTATTAAAAAGGCCGCACTTATAAAGTATTATTTAAAGCTTAAATAGTAAAACCGCCGTGTTAAAATAACACGGCGGTTTTACTTTAAATTAAGTATTATCTGCTGATTTTTTAAAAAAACTTTTTACAGCTTTTAAAGGATGGCCATTTGCCCAAAGCACAACGCTTTGCATTTTACTTTGAGTAAATATACCGTTCGATTGCGTTATAACACAGTCTAGCGTACACTCCATAAGCCCTTGCACTATCATTTTGGCCTCTGCGCTCTGCTTGTCCTTGCTCTGCGACATTTTAACTGCCGCATTTTTTAAAATGCACGTCAGTCCCCTTATCATTAGCGAAGTTTTTGACAGGTCCTCAAATGTGTTATAAAGCGTGTACTCGCCTTTTTTTATGTCGTCAAAATCGGTGTTGCTCAGTTTTTTTAGCTTTTGCAAGTTGACATTGCACATTTTTGTTATATCGCGCTCTCGCTCGCCCAAAATTGCAGCCTTGTCACTCTCGCCGTTTACGGTAATTTTAGCGCTCAACCTCACGTCATTTAAGGCCGCACAAACCTGCACTTCGTACTCGCCACCTATTGGCTCGTACTCGTTTATTTGTGTGTTATAAGCCGAAAAACTGCGTGGTAAAAGCTCTATCTCAACGGTTTTTTGCTCGTTTGCTTCAAGCTGTGTCTTAGCAAATCCAGCAAGCTCACGCCTTGCCCTGTAAAGCGCTTCATCATTATTTTTAACATAAATTTGCGTAATTTCCGCCCCTGCACATGCGCCTGTATTTTTTACAGTAAACGTCGCTGTCACGCCGTTTTTGCCGAGTGTGCTCGCCGACAGCTTCACAGCGCTATACTCAAATTTTGTATAGGATAAACCAAAGCCAAAGTCGTATAAAACAGGCGCATTGTATGTGTCAAAATACCTGTAGCCCACAAACAAACCCTCGGCATAGTTTACGTTATTTGTGTCTTTTGCAAACCACTTTGTCGAGGGCACATCCTCTATCGAAAGCGGGTATGTCTCGGTTAATTTTCCGCTTGGATTTTTTGCGCCCGAGAGCAGTTTTGCAACGGCTGTTGCAACGGCTTGCCCGCCTAAATGCGCCTGCAAAAGAGCCTTTATTTTGCCAATATTTTTTATTGTAAATGCAGAGCCTGCGGCGGCTACAAATATTATATTGCCGTTTACCAACGCTAATTTTTCAAGCAAGCTCTCTTGATTTTTGGGTATATTTAAATTTTCTCTATCAAAACCCTCGCCCTCATATTTATCGGTTAATCCGCCAAAAAACACAACATATTCGGCGTTTTTCGCCTTGTCTACCGCTTGTTTTTCAAGGCTTTCGCTCATAGCATCCTCTTTGTAGCCCAGCGCAAAATCGGCATTGCTAAAAGTGTCTTTCATACACTCTACATGGCTCTTTATGCCTGCAACCGTTATGTGCGAGCTACCGCCGCCCTGAAACCGCACATTCTGTGCCATCTCGCCAACAATCAATATTTTCGCATCTTTTTTAAGCGGTAAAACGCCTTCATCATTCTTTAGCAAAACAGCGCACTCTGCGGCAATATCCGCAGCTATTTCGTTTTGTTTTTCGTAATCCACCGCATAGTCTTGCAGATATTGCGCCCGGTTTATAACAATCTCAATTAGTTTTATAACTGCGCTGTCTATTTCTTGCTCTGTCAGCCTACCGCCCTCGTGCGCCTTTTTTAGCTGCTCGGTGTGAAAGCCCTTGGTGCCCGGCATCTCTAAGTTTAAGCCATTTTTAACACACTCTACAACATCTACCGCCGCACCCCAGTCGGAGACGACAAGCCCGTCGTAACCCCATTTTTTGCGCAAGATGTCGTTTAAAAGGTATGGATTATGACAGGAGTACTTACCGTTTATGCGGTTATACGACGCCATCACGGTGAGCGGCTTTGCCCGTTTTACAATTTTTTCAAAGGCGCTAAGATAAATCTCGTGCATAGTTCTCTCGTCTATAATGCTGTTTTGCGTTTGGCGCCTTTTTTCTTGGCTGTTGCATGCAAAATGTTTAAGCGACGTGCCAACGCCCCTTTTTTGCATTGCGTTTATGTAGCTAGTGCCCATCTCGCCCGAGAGGTACGGGTCCTCGGAAAAATACTCAAAGTTTCGGCCGCAAAGTGGGTTGCGCTTAATATTTACACCACAGCCTAGCACAACAGATATCTTTTCTTTTAGCGCCTCGCTTGCAATTGCATCTGCAAGTTTTGCCACAACAGCCCTGTCCCAAGAGCAAGCGAGCGCACTCTCTGTAGGAAAACAGGTTGCGACTTCGCTCTTATTTATGTCCGTATAAACTTCAACTTCTTGCTTTCTAAGCCCGTGTGGCCCATCACTCATCATAATCTGCGGCAATTTTTTATTGCAATCATAAGTGTGCCAGCTGCCAACGCCGCTCAGCAGGCGTATTTTTTCATCTACCGTTAAATTTTTTAATATCTCACTTGCACTTTTCATGTTAGCACCTCTATTTTTACAGTCTATTTAACTAAGTTTCGGATATTGTCAATATTCTCTGCCGCTAAATCATAACCGTGCTTATATGTTTGCTCCAGCACCCCAACGTCCGACTCAAAAGATTTAAGCTTATATGCCGGCCTCAACACCACTATGTCCTCGGGCGTGTTTTCTTCTATTTTATTTATTAAATCGATAGTCTCGTTGTACATTTGTGGCCTATTTTTAAGGGATTTTGCCAAGCTGGGGAATTTGTTGCGGTATGCAAATGTGCCTGCTTTGGCATACTTAGAAGCCTTTAATACAAACCCCTTCGGCTGTGTCAACACCACTAAATTTTTTTGGTTGCCGTCTATAATAGATTGTCTTATCGGTATAGAGTCAGCTAAGCCCCCATCAACATACTGCTTTTTGTTTAATGTAATTGGAGGAAAGCAAAACGGCATTGCACATGTGGCACGCAAAAGTGTGCACTTCTCATCCATTTCTTTGCCGTCTTTATACATAATTTTTCCCGTCTCTACGTCTGTTACGCCCACTCTTATAGCGCCCTCATAATTTTTATACGTATCCCAATCAAAAGGCATTAACCTATTTGGCACGTCGTCAAACACAAAATCAAGCCCAAACAGCGATCTTTGGCCAATAAAGTTTTTCACAGATATATATCTTGCATCGTGTCGATACTTTTTAACAATTTCCAAATTGCGCCCTCTTTGTTTTGATATATAAGATGCCGCATTTGATATGCCCGCAGAGACGCCTATCACATAGGGAAAATTAACGTCATAGTCAAGCAGTGCATCCATCACCCCTGCCGTAAATAATCCACGAAATGAGCCACCCTCTAAAACTAAACCTGCCATTTAAAACTCCTTTTTTGCTTGCTATATTAATATGCCTATTAAAATTAACTATCGCTTTAGTTATATAGTATTGACGCAAGTTGAGCCGAGCACATGTGCCGACACTATTTAATTTTTGCACTGCTAAATTATATTTTAATAATGACAGTATAGCACGAATTAATGATAATACCAATAATATGCCCACAAAAATTTAATGTTTGTGGCGACTTGTTTATATGACGTGTTGACAAAACTTATTTTGCAAAAAAGTCTGCTGCTTTTTTGTCATGCCGCACAAAAAACTCATAAACGCAAATAGTATTCCCGTCTTTTTGTTTTATATATGCGAGAAAAAAAGTTTGCTCCCGGCTTTTGCATAGTCTTTGCTTGTAAGCACCGCCATATATCCGCTGCGCCCAGCGCCTTAATTTTTAATTTGCGGCCTTATTAAATAAGCGCAATAAAAAAATCAGCGCCTTAAAAAAAGCGCTGAAAATTATAATATTTCACCTTTTTATATGCCTGCAGTTTAAACTTGTGCAAACTTAAAGCTAACTTTACCCGTGGCGGCCGATAAAGGCGGAACAATTTGCAAATTCGCCTCATCTTTAAAGCCATTAGCGTGTAAATTATGGCAATCTGTCGAGGACGTTTGCGGCTCTATGCAAAACCAATCCCTGCCGCTAGGCGTGTACACAACACATTTTTTAAACTCATCACTTGTGCATATGTTAATAGCTAAATCGTCGTTTTCGTGCTGTATTTGCGCCATTAAATTATCATTTGTACAAAACACATCATCAAATTCTTTTTCCTCGGGTGTTCTCCAATTGCTAACATCAAAATCTGTGCCTGCTATTAAATCGCAATTGCCGCTAGGTATTTTTTCGCCATCCATTTCCATTACACTTTTTGCATTAACCCTATATTTCGTTCCTTTATACTTCTTCCAAAACGGGTGCAACGCAAAGCTAAACGGCAAATTGGTACAAGCGCCATTTAAAACAGTGTAGTCCCATGTTATCTCATTTTCTTTGACAGTTATTTTAACCGTCAGCTTGCACTCATAATTAAAAGTGCTGTACAGCTGCGATTCTTTTGTTATTTCTACACCGGCTATTGCAACGCACTGCTCTTGCGTTTGTGCAAAATGCTCCAGTTTAAAGGCGGCATTGCGCACATTGCCATGCATAATAGCATTTGTCGTTTTGCCCTCAAACATAAATTGGCCGCCTTTTACCCTGTTTGGCGTTGGGAATAAGATTGGCACTGCATAAGTAGCGCCGCTTTGGAGCCTCTTTTCATCACAGTCAATCAGGTCTAAACCATTATAAATAATGCGCTCTACCGTCATTCCGTTAGCTATATTTACGCTTGCACTGGTGTTTTTGCACGTTAAAGTTAATATATTTTCATTTTTCATATTTTCCACTACGGCTGTTTGCCAATGTACGCCAAAATGCCGCCGTCAACATATAAAATGTGTCCGTTTACAAAATTGCTGG